>CAZUIY010000147.1:0-1324 GCA_964619975.1 uncultured Gemmatimonadales bacterium | reverse complement strand
GGATGGGGCCGCACCAAGAAGGAGGCCGAGAAGGAGGCCGCCCTGGACGCCCTGTCGCGGCTCGAGCAGATCCGGTCGAGGACGCCCAAGACCGGCGGACGCCGGCGCTGAGCCCGATCGTCGAGGAGCCGGGAAGGTCGGAGCTCGGGGAGGAGGAGGCGTCGGGGCAGGTCCTCCCGAGGGTCATGTCCGGCTCGTGGGACGACTCCTTCAGCGAGATCGCCTTCATCATGGGCGGCAAGGTCTACGGACTCGCCCGCGAGCGGCTGGGGACGATCGTCGACATCCTGGTCAAGGAGACGCCGTTCGGCTGCTCCACGCCCATCCTCTACATGGAGAACGGCGACCGCCGCTTCTACGTGCTGCCGCGGCACGGCGAGCGCGAGTACCGCGTGTCGGCGCCGTTCGTGAACTACCGGGCCAACGTGTGGGCCTTGAAGGAGCTCGGGACCGAGCGGATCGTCGCCTGGACCGGCCCGGGGGCTCTGTCCGCCGACACCCGGATCGGCCGCTTCGCCCTGCCCGGCGACCTGCTCGACATGACCCGATCGCGACCGTCCACGTTCTTCGAGGGGAAGGGGATCGGCCTTCTGAGGCCGAAGCCCGTGTTCTGCCCCACGCTGGAGGTGGCGCTGGAGCGGGTCCTGACCACGATGGCGCTCCAGCCGTGGGTCGGGCCGGTGTACGCGGTCAGCGAGGGGCCGCGGTTCGAGACCCCCGCCGAGGTGCGCATGCTCCAGTCACTGGGGGCCGATCTGGTGGGGATGACGCTCGCCCCGGAGGCCTTTCTCGCGCGGGAACTGGAGATCTGCTACCATCCGATCGCGTACGTCACGAACTACGCGGAAGGGGCCGGCCAGGTGGAGGAAGAGGATCGCCGGGAGCGGATCGCCGAGGCCCTGGAGCTGCTGCCGGAGATCACCTGGAACCTGCTCGAGGTCCTGCCGACCACGGCCTACGCGTGCTCGTGCCAGGACGCCATGATGCGATACAAGCAACGGGGAATCATCGGGGACGACTTCCATGACTGGATCTGACGACGGGGGAGGTGGCATATGGTGAGGGCGAAGGCGCTGGTGCTGATCGTGGCGGGCTCGGAGTCGGACCGGCCGGTGGTGGAGAAGGCGGAGAAGGTGCTGGAAGACGCCGGCGTGGGGTACGAGTTCGAGGTGGCGAGCGCCCACCGCACCCCGGACCGGGTGGCGGAGCTGGCCCGGACGGCCGAGGAGAAGGGGTACCGCGTGGTGATCGCGGCCGCCGGCCTGGCGGCGGCGCTGCCCGGCGTGATGGCGGCGCACACGCGGCTTCCGGTGATCGGGCTTCC
>CAZUIY010000146.1:0-2058 GCA_964619975.1 uncultured Gemmatimonadales bacterium | reverse complement strand
CAGCATGTTGATCCCCTTGCGGGCCCGCGAGGCGCCCTTCTTCCACATCGGCAGCATCTTGTACGGCTCGTCGGCCGGCTTGCCGTCGGGACGGAAGTACTTCTCGTACGCCTCGGTGGCGATGTCGCGGATCGGGAACTTGTCGATCGCCCGGCGGATGTGGCCCCCGACGTCGCCGTCCTGGAGCCGCCGGACCATCACGGTGTCGATCATCGAGCCGGAGATGACGCCCATCTGGCCGGCCTTGCCCACGGCGCGCGCGAGCGTCCAGCCGGAGACACCGACGCCCATGCCCCCCTGGATGATCTTCGGCAGTCCTGGAGCGGGGCTCATTCGCCGTGCTTCTTGCCGTGCTTCTCTTCCATCATCGCGTGCATCCGCTCGCGCTGCTCGGGCGTCAGGATCTCCATCGCCGCCTCGTGGATCGCTTTCATCTCGGCGTGGTGGCGCTCCTTCTCTGCCGCGAGCCGCTCATCGAGCGCTTCGAACGCGGCGGTCTGCTGGGCCGTCAGCCCCAGGTGCTCGGCGTGGCCGGCCAGCATCCCCTCGCCCCCGTGCCTCATCTTCATACCGTCGTGACCGGCGGGCATGTCGCCGTGGCCCTCCCTGCCCTCGTGAGCCTCCTGGCCCATCGCGGGGGTCGCCATCAGGATCGCCATCAGGAACATGCTCGTCGTGGTCCAGCGCATTGCGGTTCGTCTCCTCGGTAATTCAAGGTGCTGTAGCCGGGACTTCTACCCGGAAGATGGCATTTCGATCCAAAAACCGCATCCTTTTTCCCACCATCGCGCTACCGCAATCATGGTCAATCGCCTTGACGCCGCTCCCGATTCCACGGTATAGACGATACAGGACTCTCCGCACTCGATCCACGGGAGGACTCCCCATGACGGTATCCGAGACCCGCGGCGCCGACGGGCCGCCCGACCTCGACCTCGACGAGCTCCGCGGCGCGATCCGCGAGGAGTACGAGACGGTGGCCGGCGACCCGGGGCGCGGCTTCCACTTTCACACCGGACGGCGCCTGGCCGCCATCGTCGAGTACGACGAGGCGTGGCTGGACGGCATCCCCGAGACGGCGATCGAGTCGTTCGCCGGCACCGGCAACCCCTTCCGCCTGGGCGAGATCCGGCCCGGGGAGCGGGTGGTCGACGTGGGCGCCGGCGCGGGCATCGACTCGCTGATCGCGGCGAAGATGGTCGGCCCCGAGGGCCGGGTGATCGGCGTGGACATGACGCCGGCGATGCTGGAGCGCGCACGCCGCGCCGCCGCCGAGGGCGGCTTCGACCACGTGGAGTTCCGCGAGGGGCTGATGGAGGACCTGCCGATCGAGGACGGCTGGGCCGACGTGGTCATCTCCAACGGAGTCCTGAACCTGGCGCCGGACAAGCCGCGCGCGCTCGGCGAGATGAACCGCGCGCTCCGCCCCGACGGCCGGCTCCAGATCGGCGACATCCTGGTCGAGAAGCCGGTGTCGGAGGCGGCGAAGCGAAAAATCGATCTCTGGACGGGTTGAATCGCCGGCGCTCTGCTGGAGGCAGAGCTTCGGATGACGGTGACCATGGCGGGATTCGTCGACTTCGAGATCCCCTGGCGGGCCCCGGTGTTCGCCGGCGCGCCGCAGTCCTCGAGCGCCGAGAAGTTCGGCACGGTGGGGATCAACTGGCGCGCCCGTAAGGCGGCGAGCGAGGCGGAGCTGGACGCCGCTCTGGCGGCGCTCTCGTGCGATCCCGTGGTCCCGGAGCCCGAAACCGGGTAGATTCACTGGGATTGCCTTTTTCCCCGGACGGATCGGGCACTCAGCCCGAACCGTGCCGGGGATTTCTTTTTTTCAAGGGAACCGATGCATACGAAAGAGAAGAACGGGCGGCGCGACCACGCGACCGGCCAGACCGAGCCGGGCGGCTTCGACGAGTTCGGGCTCCTGCCGGAGCTCCTCCGCGCGGTCACGGACCTCGGATTCGAAAAGCCGACTCCAGGACCGGACTCGGCGATCCCCCCGGCGCTGGCGGGACGCGACGTCCTCGCCTGCGCGATGACCGGGAGCGGGAAGACCGC
>CAZUIY010000145.1:0-1074 GCA_964619975.1 uncultured Gemmatimonadales bacterium | reverse complement strand
CGGTGCCCTCAGGTGGTGGTTGCAACGGTGAGGGGATTGTAGAGGTCGGCGGCGGTGGCCCATTGGTGGAGGCGGCGGGGCATGGTGTTGAGCCGGTGGGCGATGTGGTCGACGTGGTGTTGGGTGTGGGTGTTGAGGGGGGTGGATTTGGGGAACCAGCGTCTCAGGATCTTGTTGGTGTTCTCGATTCCGCCCTTTTGCCATGGTGAGTGCGGGTTACAGAAGTAGATCTCGAGTCCGAGTTCTGTGGCGGTGCGTTGCCAGCGGGCCATCTCGTTGCCCTGGTCCCAGGTGAGGGTGAGGCGCAGCGGCGGCGGGACGCGGCGGAACAGGGCGATGAGGGTGTCGGCGACGAGGTCGGCGCGGTACCCGCCGGGGAGGGCACCGAACAAGCTGTAGCGGGTCACGCGTTCGGTGAGGGTGATCATGGCGGAGCGGTTCCCGGCTCCGGTGATCAGGTCACCTTCCCAGTGCCCGACCTGGGTGCGTCCTTCGACGATGGGGGGCCGGTGTTTGATCAACGTGAACGTCCCCAAAGGTGAAGGGGCCGTTGACTTTGGGGTTCCGCGGGGCCGGCGGCGGGGCCGGTACCCGCCGGTGAGGTGTTTCCATGCGTCCTCGCCCAGTCCCCACCCGGGGCGGTAACACGCCAGGTAGATCGTTTCGTGACTGACCCGGTGACCCTCACCGGCGAGACGCTTCGACGCTGCCTGCGGCGAGTACTTCCACTCCTTCAGGTACTCGATGACGAGGGCGGCCAGCGCCGGGTCGGTGACCAGCTTGGGGGTCTTCGGGCGGCGAGCCCGCACCGTGGCGGCCCGATGCGCCGCACACGCCCGGTACCGGCCCCCAGCCGCGTTGCGGGCCACCTCGCGTTGGATCGTCGACGTCGCCCGACCCAGACACCGGCCAATCGCCGCAAAGCTCACCCCGTTACGGACCTGGTGAGCGATCTCCTCACGTTCCTCCATCGACAGTCTCGAACCTGGCATCCTGGGAACCTCCACCGGTCGGTTGCTCGGGGTGACCCAGCCATCATGGCTGGTCCGTTGCAACCACCGGTGGAGCCCACCG
>CAZUIY010000144.1:0-29172 GCA_964619975.1 uncultured Gemmatimonadales bacterium | reverse complement strand
CTCGATCCCCTGCTTCAGGGTCATCGTGCTCATGGGGCAGCCGCCGCAGGCGCCCATCATGCGGATCGTGACCACGCCCTCCTCGATGTCCAGGAGCTCGACGTTGCCGCCGTCCATGGCGATCGCCGGGCGGATGGTGTCCAGGGCCTCTTCGATCCGGTCGCGCATCGCCTCGTCGTCGGGGATGGCGACCTCGGCCTCGGTGGCCGGCCCGCCGGGGGCGGCGCTCTCTCGGATGTCCGTATCGTTCGTCATCGTATGTCTCCCTGCCGCTGAATCGGGGTTTCGTTCCGGATCGAAGTTAGGGGAGGCCCGGGGACCGGGCAAACCCGGGCGACGGGCAAACCTCAGCGGGCGGAGTCCCGCGCCACGGCCTGGCCGCGCGCCGCCTCGCGCTCCTCCCGCTCGTCGCGCAGCGTCGACAGGAGCTGGTGGAGCCCGGCGTAGAGCGGCTCGACGGGCCGGTTGTCCGAGAGCCCCGACTCCTTCCGCATCCGCCCGCGATCCAGCATGTGCATCATCGTCGTCTTGTCGTACAGCTCCTCCACCACCGAGTTGTAGAGATCCGCCTCCTTGCGGAAGTAGTCCTCCAGCAGGTTCCAGACCAGGTCGTGCTCGGCCGTCCCCTCTTCCCGGCGCTCGCCCATCAGCGTCTTGACCGCCAGGAAGAAGTCGAGCATGAAGCCCTTGTAGGCCACCTGGGCGTGCTGGAAGAGGGCCCGGTGGAGCGCCCGCAGGTGGAGGATGAGCCCGCCCACCGCGATCACCATGAGGATCATGACCGACGTGAGAACGAGCTCGAAGGCGGTCGCGCCGGCCATCGCCAGGGCGACGTAGCCGGCGACGATCGCCGCCGAGAGCAGCACCGCGCCCAGGATCTTCAGTGTCTTCTTGATCATCGGAGCCGCCATCCTAGGGCCGGTGAGGCGAAAAGGCAACGGCCCGGACCACGCTCCAGGACCATCCGGGGCGGCGCCGGGTATAGAGTCCCCCCATGCCCGACGCCAAGCGCATCCTCTGGGTCGACGACGAGATCTCCGGGCTCAAGTCCCACATCCTGTTCCTCGAGGGGCGGGGATTCGACGTGCGGACGGCGCCCAACGGGGAGGACGCCCTGGCGATCCTCTCCGACGAGCCGTTCGACTGCGTGCTGCTGGACGAGCAGATGCCGGGGCTCCGCGGCCTGACCGTGTTCGAGCGGATCCGCGAGCGCCACCCCGGGGTGCCGGTCGTCATGGTCACCAAGAGCGAGGAAGAGAACCTGATGGACCAGGCGATCGGCCAGCGGGTGGACGACTACCTGGTGAAGCCGATCAACCCGAACCAGGTCCTCTCCGTGCTGAAGCGGATCCTCGAGGGGTCCCAGATCCGCCACCAGACGATCGCGCAGGAGTTCAGCCGGCGGTACCTGGAGCTGGAGGACGAGCGGAAGGCATGCGGCACGTGGGACGAGTGGGTGCGGCTCTACGGCGAGCTCCTCACCTGGGAGCAGCGGCTGATCGAAGCGCGGGAGCGCGGCCTCCTGCAGAGCCAGCAGGAGCTCCACAAGGCCGCCAGCGCCGACTTCTCGACCTGGGTCCAGGAGCACTACCGCGACTGGGTGGCGGCGGCTCCGGGACAGCGGCCGACCCTGTCGCCCGACCTGATCGGCCGCTTCGTCCAGCCGCTCATGGAGGCGGACGAGGGCCCGGTCTTCTTCATCATCATCGACTGCCTGCGGCTCGACCACTGGATGGCGATCCGCGACGTCGTGGCGCCGCTGTTCGAGATCCGCGAAGACTACGCCGGCACGATCCTCCCCTCGGCCACCCCGTACTCGCGGAACTCGATCTTCAGCGGCCTGTTCCCCCGCGACATCGCGGCACGGCATCCCGACCTCTGGGTGGGGGACTCCGAGACCGAAGGGTCGATGAATCCCAACGAGAAGGAGCTGCTGGAGATCCATCTCCGCAGGAAGGGGCTGGCCGCGGCGTGCCCGGTCCAGTACCACAAGGTGTTCACCGCCGACGAGGGGGCGGCGGCGCTCCGGAAGCTGCCGCAGGCGCTCCAGAGCCGGCTGTCGGCGTTCGTCTTCAACTTCATCGACGTCCTGACCCACGGCCGGTCCGAGTCCGAGATCCTGCTGGAGATCGCGCCCGACCCGGAGGCGTTCCGCTCGCTGACCCGCTCGTGGTTCCTCCACTCGGCGATCCACGATCTGCTGCAGCAGGCGTCCCGCCACGGCGTCCGCGTGGTCCTGACCACCGACCACGGCTCGGTCCACTGCCTGCGGCCGTCGACCGTCTTCGCGCGGAAGGACGCGACGCAGAACCTGCGCTACAAGTTCGGGAACAACATCCGCGCCGAGGACCCGGGCACGGCGTTCCGCGCCCTCGACCTGGAGGCGATCGGCCTGCCGCCGATGGGGACCAACGTGGCGGGGCTGATGGCGGTCGAGGACCACTACTTCGTCTACCCGACCAAGCTCCGGGAGTACCAGAGCCGCTACTACGGCGCGTTCCTCCACGGCGGCATCTCGCTGGAGGAGCTGATCCTGCCGGTCGTGACCCTGACGCCCCGTTAGCGCGAAGCGGCGCGGCTCACCCGCCGGCGAACGCCCGCAGCCGCTCCCGGCCCTCCCCCACGATCGGCTCACCGTGCGCCAGCAGCAGGTGCGAGAACTCCCGCTCCACGAGCCGCCGCGCCGCCGCCCGGACCCCCTCCTTCACGGCCTCCGCGTTCTCGCCCAGATACTGGTCCGGCACGAACCCCAGCCCGTCCGGCTGGTGGACCACCGCGTCTCCCAGGGCGAGGAGCCCGCGCGCGGACTGGTGGAGCGCCGTCTCCTCGGCGCAGATCACTCCCACCTCCAGGGCCTCGAAGCCGCCGGGGAGCTCGTCGCCGAAGTCGAACGGCTCGACCTCCTCGCCGGATTCGAACTCGTGCAGGCCGCCCCGGTGGCACCGGACGGCGCAGCCGAACCGCTCGCGGAACCGTCCCGCGTGCCGATAGTGGTGACGGTTGGTGAGGAGCGCCGCGATCGGCCGCGGCCGGCCCTCGAACCAGTCGAGCCCCTCGTCGGGCACCCGCGGGTCGATCAGGACGCCCTCGTTCTCCCCGATCACGTAGTACGACTGCACCGGAAACCCGATGTTCTCGTGGACGGTGGACCAGTTCCAGACCCCTTCGGCGATCTCGCGCATCTTCGACTCCTTTCATATGTGGCTCGGGCACCGCTTCGAATCCTAGGTTACCGCATCCGATCCGCGTCGTCCCGCGAGGAACCCATGACCGATCCGACCGTCCGGCCGACCCACCAGAGCCGCCCCGCCCGGGGCGTGGGGGCGCCGTGAGGATCTACGGCCGGCTCCTCCGCTATGTCCTGGCGTACCCCGGTCTCCTGGCGGCTTCGCTGGGCGCCATGATCGCGTTCGCGCTGGTCGACGGCTTCTCGATCATGCTGCTGATCCCGTTCCTCCGGATCCTCTTCCGCGGAGGCGACGTGGTCGCCGAGGCGCCGGCCGCGCCCCAGGATACGTTCGGGCGGATCGAGCACGCCCTCCAGTACGACCTCTTCGCCTGGCTGGCCGAGCCGACTCCGCTGGCGACGCTGGGGAACGTGTGCCTCCTGATCGTTGCGGTCTACCTGCTGAAGTCGCTCCTCGGATATCTCCAGATGTGGCTCCCCGAGATCGCCATCGAGCGCGGCCTCCGGGATCTGCGGAACGGCCTCTTCGGCCACCTGCAGGGGCTGTCGTTCCGCTGGTACCAGAAGACGCGGGCCGGCCAGCTCCTGTCGATCCTCGCCAACGACACGCAGCTCCTCTCCTGGGCGCTCCGCACCGGCTTCTTCCGCGTGGGCCGGAACGTGCTGGAGGCGGCGGTGACGATCCTGATCCTGCTGGCGATCTCGTGGCGGCTGACCCTGGTGGCGGTGGCGATCCTTCCGCCGATCATGCTGATCGTAGTGCGAATCGCCCGGAAGCTCCGGAAGGTGAACCGCGAACGGCTGACGGCCTTCGGTGACGTCACCAGCGCGCTCCAGGAGAACGTGAGCGGCATCCGGATCGTGAAGGCGTTCGGCGCCGAGGCGTACGAGCGGGCCCGCTTCGGCCGCGAGAACCAGCGCCACTACCGGAACGTGGTCCGGGTGCAGAAATACGCGCTGCTCGGCTCCCCGGTCTCGGAGTTCCTGCTGGCGATCGGCGTCGTGCTGGTCCTCTACGTGGGCGGCCGGATGATCCTGGTGGCGGGGACGCTGGACCCGGAGCCCTTCATCGTGTTCATCGCCGCGGCGCTGAAGCTCTCGTCGCCCATCAAGTACCTCTCCCGGCTGAACGAGGACGTGCAGCCGGGGCTGGCCGCCTGCGAGCGGATCTTCGAGGTGCTGGACACGCCGCCCGAGGTGGTGGAGGCGCCGGACCCGGTGCCGGTGGAGGGGTTCCGCGACGAGATCCGCTACGAGGGCGTCTCGTTCGCCTACGAGTCGGGGGACGGCCCGGTCCTCGAGGAGATCGACCTGACGATCGGGAAGGGCGAGGTGGTGGCCCTGGTCGGCCCCTCCGGCGGCGGGAAGTCCACGCTGGTCGACCTCCTGCCGCGGTTCTACGACCCGCAGGCCGGACGGATCCTGTTCGACGGGGTGGACCTCAAGCGGCTCCGGCTGGCGGACCTGCGGGCGCTCCTGGGGATCGTCACGCAGGAGGTGATCCTCTTCCACGACACGGTGGGGGCGAACATCGCCTACGGCGAGACGCCGGACCCGGAGCGGCTGCGCGAGGCGGCGCGGGCGGCCAACGCGCTGGAGTTCCTGGAGGCGCTGCCGGCCGGGTTCGACACGCTGGTCGGGGAGCGCGGCATCCGCCTCTCCGGCGGCCAGCGGCAGCGCCTGGCGATCGCCCGCGCCATCTACAAGAATCCGCCGATCCTGATCTTCGACGAGGCCACCTCCGCGCTGGACGCCGAGAGCGAGCAGCTCGTCCAGCAGGCGATCTCGCGCCTCATGGAGAACCGGACCACGATCGTGATCGCCCACCGGCTCTCGACCGTGCTCCACGCCGACCGGATCGTGGTGATCGACCGCGGCCGCGTGGTGGAGCGGGGGCGGCACGAGGAGCTCCTGGCGAAGGGCGGCCGGTACCGCCAGCTCTACGACCTGCAGTTCGCCGATCCGCCGTCGTGACGCCGCCGGGGCCGGGCATCACTCCCGGTGGATTCCCTGCTCCAGCGAAACCGCCACCTCGCCGCCGAAGAGGATGGTGAGCGAGGTCAGGTAGAGCCAGATGAGCAGCACCAGGATCCCGCCCACCAGCCCGTACGTCTCGCTGTATGAGCCGTACCCCGTCACGTAGACGTGGAACCCGGTCGTGGCGATCACCCACAGGGTGGAGCCGGTCAGCGCGCCGATCGTCACGTACTTCAGCGACATCCTCTGGTCCCGGTCCGGGAGCCAGTAGTAGACCAGCCACAGGAGCCCGGTCAGGAACAAAAAGGCGAGCGGCCAGCGGGCCAGGTTGTAGACGTCCGAGAGCCCCAGCCGATCGATGATCGCCTGTCCCGCCAGGATGGCGGTGGCCCCACCGGTCAGGAGCACGGACGCACACACCAGGCAGGCGATCGCCAGGAGCCGGCGCTTCCACCAGCTCCGCCCCTCCTCGATATCGTAGATGGTGTTCAGGCCTTCGGTCAGGGCGGCGAAGATGTTGGAGCCGGACCAGAGCAGCAGGATCAGCCCCAGAGACAGCATATCGGGCCGGCTCTGGTCCGTGACTTCCCGGACGTACCGCTCCAGGAACGCGGTGGGCGACTCCGGCAGGAACTCCTGGATCCGGCCCATGATCCACTCGAAGGCGGGCTCGCCCCCGAAGATGCCGGTGAAGGCGAAGAGCCCCAGGAACAGGGGCCAGATCGACAGGAAGAAGTAGTAGGCGACCTTGGCGGATTCGCCGGTGAGGTTGTCCTCCCCGGCCTCCTTCAGGATCTCCCACGCCTGCCCCAGCCGCTCCTTCATTCCCGCCTCCTCCGCATCCCGGCGCGGGGCCGGATCGCCCGCGCGCGTTCCCGTCATCGCGCTCGATCCTACGCGACCGCCGCCGGGTGCCGCAAACCCGGCGGGTTTGCCGGCTGCGGGCCGGCGGCGGAAGTTCAGACCGTGACCGCGGACCCCGGAGAAGCTGCGTGAATCCCGCCGGCCGGCCGGGCCGGACGCTCCGACGCCTGGCGATCCTGGGCGGCGGGCCCGTCGGCCTGGAGTGCCTGCTCCGCGCCGTCCGGGACGGCTGGGACGCGCGGCTCTACGAGCGGGACCGGGTGGGCGCCCACGTCCGCACCTGGGGCCACGTCCGGATGTTCTCCCCCTGGTCCATGAACGTGTCGCCGCTGGGCCGCGAGTCGGTCGGCGGCCGCCTTCCCACGGACGATGCCCTGCCGACCGGCGAGGAGTACGCCGCCGTCTATCTCGACCGCCTGGCGGCCCTTCCGGCCCTGGCGGGCCGGATCTCGGAGCGGACGAAGGTCCTCGCCGTATCGCGCGACGACCTGGACAAGGACCACGCGATCGGCGCGGTCGAGCGTCGCGCGCGCCCGTTCCGGCTGCTCCTCCGGGACCCGTCGGGAGAGCGCGAGGTGTCTACAGATATAGTTGTAGACTCCACCGGCGTCCTCGGCGCCCACAACGGGCTGGGGCCGGGCGGCGCGCCGGCGGTGGGCGAGGCCACGGCGGGAACGCGGATCGATCGCCGCCTGCCGGACCTGGAAGGACCGGACCGCGGGAGGTTCGCGGGCCGCCGGGTCGTGGTGGTGGGGGCGGGGCACTCCGCCGCGACGGCCCTCGGCGCCCTGGCCGACCTGGCGGCCGAAGCCCCGACGACCCGCGTGACCTGGATCACCCGGAGCGGCCGCCCGCGTCCGGTGGTCGAGGTGCCGGCCGATCCGCTCGCCGAGCGGGCGCGGGTCTCGGGCCGGGCGAACGAGATCGCCGCCGCGGCCGCGCCGTGGCTGGATCACGTGCCCGCCGCCCACGTCCGCGCGCTCGCCCCTGACGGCGACGGCGTCCGGTTGGAAGTCGAGAACGGCGGCCCCGCCTCGCTGGAGGCCGACCTCGTGCTGGCCCTGGTGGGCTACCGGCCCGACCCCGGCCTCGCGCGGGAGCTTCAGGTCTGGACCTGCTGGGCTACCGAGGGCACGTACCCGCTGGCCGCGGCGCTCCTGGCGCGGGCCGGTGGTGGCCCCGCCGACTGCCTCTCCGCGGGCGGGCTCGGCCCCGACACGCTGGTCCACCCCGAGCCCGGCTACTTCGCGCTCGGCGCCAAGTCCTACGGGCGGAACCCCGACTTTCTGATCCGCGCCGGGCTCGAGCAGGTGGACCATCTCTTCTCGATCCTGGCCGACCAGACCTCACTCCACCGGGAGGCACCATGACCGAACCGACGATCATCGTCCCGCGCGAGAACGGCTCGTACCACGTAAAGGGGAACTTCAAGATCGTGCTCTCCGACGGGACCGAGATCCCGGCGGGCGATGAGGCGTGGCTGTGCCGCTGCGGGGGGTCTCGGACGAAGCCGTTCTGCGACGGCACGCACAAGGGTCAGGGGTTCGCCTGCGACAACGCGGCGATGCGGCCTGGGGAGGCTTAGGGGCGGGCTCGGGAACGGCCCTCGCCTCCGAGGGGGCGCGTCATTTCGGGGATGACACTCTGTTCACCGGGTATTCTCCGGGAACGTCTGTGCGGTTTCTACTCCCGGCGGGAAGTCCCCCTCGGATTCGAGGCCCGTCCCCGCGCCCACCGCACGCCACCCCGGCGCGCTTCCCCGCGTTGCCTCCGCGGACCGACCTGGGAGCGCTGAGGAGCCGCCGCCGAGGCGTCGTTCCATTCTGCTCGAAGATCTTTGCTTCCCCGAGCTCTCGACGCGGGGGCCCGGGGGTCGCCGGAAGTGGAAACCGCACAGAAGCCCGCCGGAGAATACACGGCGGCCGAAGTGTCATCCCAGAAATATGGTGCCCCCGCGGACCATCGGGCCGTTCCCGCGCCCCCCCACAGGAAGAATCAGCGAGGAACGACCTTGAACACCCCACCCTCCGATGTCATGAGGTAGAGCTCCCCCGCGGCGTCTTCGCCGAACGACGACACGCTCCCTCCCGGCGGCGCCAGCTCCGGCCATTCGCGGGGGTCCGTGGCCGCTCCCCCGGCGAACCGGAAGCTCCGGACGAAGCCGCTGCAGAAGTCGGAGTAGAAGTAGAGCCCCTGAAGCTCCGGGATCGCCTCGCCGCGGTAGACGTGGCCGCCGGTGACGGAGCAGCCGTCGCCGTGGCCGTAGACCGCGACCGGCATCGTGAGGCCGGAGCGATCGCAACCGGAGCGGGGCTCGAAGCACTCGTCGCCCTCCATCACGTTCCAGCCGTAGTTCAGGCCCCGACCCGCGCCGTCGACCGCGTTCAGCTCCTCCAGCCGGTTCTGGCCCACGTCGGCCACGTACAGGTCGCCCGTCTGGCGGTCGAAGGCGAAGCGCCACGGGTTCCGCAGGCCGTACGCCCAGATCTCGCCGCGGGCGTCGGCCTCGTCCACGAACGGGTTGTCCGCGGGCACGGCGTAGGGATCCCCGCCGTCCACATCGATCCGCAGCAGCGCGCCGAGGAGCGTGCTCCGGTCCTGTCCGTTCCCCCGCGGATCGCCGCCGGAGCCGCCGTCCCCCATCCCCACGTACAGCATGCCGTCGGGCCCGAAGGCGATCTGGCCGCCGTTGTGGTTCGAGAAGGGCTGCTCCACGGTGAGAAGGGTGCGGGCCGTCCCGGGATCGACCCGGCCGGGGTCGGACGAGACACGGTACTCGACCACCCGGGTGTCGCCGGCGCGATCCGTGTAGTTCACGAAGAGCCGGCCGTTGGATCCATAATCGGGGTGGAACGCCACCGACAGGAGCCCCTGCTCGGAGCCGCCGGAGACTTCGCCCGAGACGTCCAGGAACGGCTCGGGCAGGAGCGCATCATTCTCGACGATCCGGATCCGACCGGACTTCTCGACCACGAAGAGCCGGGCGTCGCCGGACGGCGCGCTCAGGTGAACGGGGAAGTCCAGGCCTTCGACGACCGTGGCCAGCGCCACGTCGGCGGTGCCGGGCGTGGGAGGCGGCCCGGCGCCGCCGTTGGCGTCGGTGCACCCGAGAAGGAGGGCAACCACGAATGGAGTGAACGGTCGGGATCGCATCATGGGGGGACGATATATCGAAACCGCGGGCGCGACAGGGCGGCCACCCGCCCGGACATTCCACCCCGTAAGGTGCGGACCGCGGCCCGCGGGGTCATGTTCACCGTCGATGCCCGTACGACCCCTCCTCCGCCGCGCCGCGCTGGTGGCGCTCGTGCCCGCCTTGTCGGCGGTCGCCTGCGGTGACGGCGAGCGCCCCGCCGACGGCGCCCCCGCCCCGGAGGTCGCCGCCGACACGGTCGACGCCGCCGTCGCCGAGCCCGAGGGCGCCGCGCCGTACCTCTTCGCCTGGGCCGCCGACACCGACCGGGCCCACTCCGACTTCCTGGCGGTCCTGGACGCCGACCCCGAGAGCCCGGACTACGGGAGCGTGGTGGCGACGCTCCCGGTGGATCGGCGCGGGACGATGCCGCACCACACCGAGCACCGGTTGCCGGAGTCGGGGACCCTCTTCGCCAACGGCTTCATGACCGGCACCACCTTCCGTTTCGACCTGAGCGAGCCGGACTCCCCACGGCTGGCCGGCTCGTTCGACGGCGTGGACGGCTACACGCACCCGCACAGCTACGAGCGGCTTCCCGGCGGAAACGTGCTGGCGGCTTTCCAGGGCACGGGCGAGGCGAACGTGGACCCGGGCGGGCTGGTGGAGCTGACCGACGCGGGCGAGGTCGTGCGCTCGGCGAGCGCCGCCGACCCGGCGCGGCCCGACGCGCTCATCCGGCCCTACTCGCTGGCGATCCTGCCGGAGCTGGACCGCGTGGTCACGACCTCCTACGACATGGGCGAGGACATGGGGTTCCGGGGCGGACGCCGCGGCCGCACCCACCACGTTCAGGTGTGGCGGCTCTCGGACCTGTCGGTCCTGGCCACGATCGACCTGCCGGCGGGCCCGAACGGGTACGAGGACGAGCAGCCCGGAGAGCCCCGGGTCCTGGCCGATGGGGAGACGGTCCTCTTCGCGACCTTCGCCTGCGGTCTCTACCGGATGACCGGCCTGGCCGGGGAGTCGCCCGGCGCCGAGTGGGTCCACTCGTTCGAGGGCGGCGGGTGCGCGGTCCCGGTGGTCCTCGGAGATCTCTGGCTCCAGCCGGTGCCCGGCGCGAACGCCGTGGTGGCGCTGGACGTTTCAGACCCGTCGGCTCCCCGGGAGGTCTCGCGGCTGGTTCTGGGCGCGAACAACCATCCGCACTGGCTGGCGCTGGACGCCGGGGGGAACCGGATCGTGATCGCCGACCGGGGAGACGGAGAAGCGCGGATCTTCGTGGCCATTGTGGATCCCGGGAGCGGCGAGATCGTCCTCGACGAGACATTCCGCGACACGGACTCCAGCCGGGCGGGGGTCACCTTCCAGCGCGGCGACTGGCCGCACGGATCCACCGGGGCGGCGCGGCCGCACGGGACGGTCTTCGGGCGATAAGGCGGTGGGGTCCCGCGCGCCCGCCGGACCGGCAGGCCAGTGCTGCCCGACCAGGCCTCGCGGGCCCCTCGACGCCCCGTTCCGCCCCCACCGCGGCGCTCCGGCCTCCGTTGCCGCGGCTCCCCCGCAGGGGAGACGGCCGGCGGCACGCGCGGCGTGTGGGACGAAGACGGGGGTCCCGCCTTCGTGAATCGCGGATGGGGCCGCGAGGAACACCTCTGGAGTGCAAGCGCCGGGCCACTTCCATGTCGGATATCCGCTTGACCCACCCGGGCCGCCCGGCGTACGACTGAAGGAGGATGAACGCCCCGACCTCCTCCGCCTCCCGCGTCGACGAGCGCCGAAGTATGGTCGACTCCCAGATCGCCTCCCGGGGCATCCGCGACCCGGCCGTCCTGTCCGCGATGGAGGCGGTGCCGCGGGAGGCGTTCCTGCCGGAGCGCCTGGCGGAGTTCGCCTACCGCGACTCGCCACTGCCGATCCTGGAGGACCAGACGATCTCCCAACCCTACATCGTGGCGCTCATGGCCGAGGCGCTGATCCTCGAGCCGGACGACCGGGTGCTGGAGATCGGCACCGGCTCGGGCTACGCCGCCGCCGTCCTGGCCGAGCTGGCGGCCGAAGTGTTCACGGTCGAGCGACACCGGGCGCTGGCGGATTGGGCCCGCGAGCGGCTGGACCGGGCGGGCTACGGGCACGTCCGGGTGCGCCACGGCGACGGGACCCTGGGCTGGCCGGAGCACGCGCCGTACGACGCGATCGTCGTGGCGGCCGGCGGGCCCGACGTGCCGCCGTCGCTCCAGGAGCAGCTCGCCCCGGGCGGGCGGCTGGTCATCCCCGCCGGCCCCACGCCGCGGCTCCAGGAGCTGGTCCGATTGACCCGGGTCGGACCCGCGGAGCTCCGCCGCGAGAGCCTGGGGTCGGTCCGCTTCGTCCCGCTGGTCGGCGCCGAAGGGTGGAACGAATCCGGCGGCCGTGGAGCCTAGCGGCGGCGGATCACCATCGCCGGGCGAAGCCCGCGCCAACGAACCACTCCCCCTCCGCCTGAAAAAGCTCGGCGCCGGCCCGGACGTCGAGCTGGAAGTCGTCGTGGAGCAGCAGCGTCAGCCCGCCATCGGCGAAGGCCGGCCCGGCGTCCTCCTCGTCGAAGAATCCGAACGCCTCGACGAAGCCGCTGAGGCGCTCCGTCAACCCCCGGCCGAGGGCGGCGCTCAGCGACCCCGTCACGCGCCGCTCGCCGGCGACCTCGGGGACCGCCAGGCCCGCGTTGGCGCCCAGCGTCCAGGGCTCCGGCAGCGTCCAGTCCGCGGCCAGGATCGCCTCCGGCACCCACGACTCCGCGCCGGCGTCCCCGGTGGCGACCGGCAGGGACGTCATGGCCAGGAGCGCCATCCCCGAGCTCGCCACCGGGGGCAGCTCCACCTTGAAGCCCGCCGCCGCGTCACCGAGACCCTCCTCGCCGGGACCGCTCACCCACGACGGGGCCTGCAGCCGGATCTCCCAGCCGGGCCGGACGCCCCACCGCAGCAGCGCCTCGCCGAGCTCCCAGGCGCCGGCGGCTCCGTCTCCGTCGGCGTACGTGGCGCCCGCCTCGAGCTGGGCCCGGCCGGCGGGGACGGCGAGCGCGCTCTCGGTGAAATCGGGACGGTCGGTCACCAGAGGCTGGGCGGGGGCGGTCCCGGCGAGCGCCAGGACGGGGACCAGGAGTAGAAATGGCGTGCGGCGCATGGGATGGCCTCTTCGGAGGGGGACGGCCTCGATCGCGAACGAGATATTTAGTCCAGACTAAATTCTACCTCGATCGCGGTCAAGCCGTCCCCGGCGGCGCCGCGCCCTACTTCACCTTCTTACCCGCCTTGCCCAGCTTCTCGCCACCCTTCCCCATCCGGCGGCCCGTCGACTCCAGCTTCCTGCCGGCGTCCTCCAGCGCCTCGCCCGCCTTCTCCATCGCTTCGCCGGTCTTGCGGCGGGTCTTCCCCACTTTCGCCTGGAGCTTGCCCGCGGCCTCCTCGACCTTTCCCTTCGCCTGCTGGGCCTTTCCCTTGGCGCGAAGCGAGGGCTTCCCCCGCACCTTGCCGGCCACTTCGCGGGCCTTGCCGACCACCTTGTCGGCCTTCCCCTTCACCTGCTTCGCCTTGCCCTTGATCTCGCCTTTGCTCGGCATCGTCGCCTCCCTCCGCTCGGGTTCGTCGAACGCGGTCCCCTCAGTCTCCGATCCATCGTGCTACAAATATATTTGTATCGCCTTCCAGTTCCCCGTGCCGGTTCGACGCCCATACCAGGTGCGACCCGTCCGAGTCGAACATGGGGAAGGCGTCGAAGTCGGGGTGGTGCGTGATCCGGGTGAGTCCGGTCCCGTCCAGCCGGATCGCGTACAGTTCGAAGTTCCGGCCCTCCGGGTCGTGCATGTTGCTGGAGAACACCACCCGCTCCCCGTCCGGAAAGAAGTACGGCGCGAAGTTGGCGGCCCCGTTGTCGGTCAGCCACCGCCCGTTGGAGCCGTCGGCGTCCATCACCCGGATCTCCATCCGGCTGGGACGGACCAGCCCCTCGGCCAGGAGCGCCCGGTAGTCGGCCACGGCCTCGGGGGTCTCCGGGTGATGGGCCCGGTACACGATCCGGGTGCCGTCGTAGGAGTAGAACGGTCCGCCGTCGTAGCCGACCGAACGGGTCAGCCGGCGGACGTCGCCCCCCGCGGCGTCCATCGAGTAGATCTCCAGGTCTCCGTCCCGCACCGAGGTGAACACGACTCGGGATCCGTCCCGGCTGACGGTGGCTTCGGCGTCGTAGCCCGGCGCGTCCGTCAGCCGGCGGAGGTCGCCGCCATCCGGACGCGCCGAGAAGAGATCGTACTCGGTGTGGACCGGCCAGACGTATCCGCGGCTGTAGTCGGGGCGGGGCGGGCAGCCCTCCATCCCCGACCGGGTGGAGGCGTAGATCACCCGGTCCCCCGCCGGATGGGCCCAGTAGCCGCACGTGGCGACGCCGCCGGTGGAGATCTGCCGGAGGTCGCCGCCGTCGGGCCGCATGGTGAAGATCTGGTCGCAGCCGAGCGAGTCGCGCGTGGACTGGAGCACCAGCCGCTCGTCGTCGGGACTCCAGTACGCCTCGGCGTTCTGCCCTTCGAACGTGAGCTGGCGGATTTCGGCCAGGAAGGACTCCTCACCAGGCTCGGGATTCCGGGCCACCGTGGCGGAGTCCCCCGGAGTCCCGGCTGGACGCGCCCCGCAGGCCACCGCGGCCAGCACGACGGCGGCCGCCGCGAGAGCGATATTGTGGCGGCCGCGATTCACTTTCCCATACCTCCGAGGTGACATTCATGCGCCGCATTTCCTGGCTCCTCTGCGCGCTGGTCCTGGCCTGGGCGGCCCTGCCCGAAGCGGGGCACGCTCAGGCCGCGCCGGAGCCGAACTGCACCGACAATCTAGTCGCCGCGACGCCGTCGCCCGCAATCACCGCGGCCGAGATCTGCGCCACCATCCGGACTCTGGCCGCGGATTCGCTGGAGGGCCGGGAGGCCGGCACTCCGGGGGGTGAGGCGGCCGCCCGCTGGATCGCCGGGCGGTTCGACCGACTCGACCTGCCGGGCGGAGCCACGGGGCGCCTCCAGTCCTTCACCTTTCCGGAGCGCCTGAAGCGCGACCCGCACGCCGCTCCGGAGACCACGGCCGGGCCGGCCGACTCCGGCCGCGCGGTCACCTGGAACGTGGTGGCCGTCATCGAGGGCACCGATCCGACCCTGCGCGAGGAAGCGGTCCTGATCGGCGCCCATCACGACCACCTGGGGCGCGGCGGCTTCGGCTCGCTGGACCCGGCATCGGGCGCGATCCACAACGGCGCCGACGACAACGCCTCCGGGATCGCCGGGCTGCTGGAGCTGGCCGGGCGCTACGCGGCGAGCCCGGCCGCCCGCTCGATCGTCTTCGTCGCCTTCGGCGGGGAGGAGCTGGGGAACCTGGGATCCCAGCACTGGGTGCAGTCGCCGGGATGGCCGCTGGAGCGGACGGTGGCGATGGTGAACCTCGACATGATCGGGCGGCAGCGGGACCGCCTGACCGTCTACGGCACCGGCACCTCCCCGGCGTGGGAGCCGATCCTGGATTCGATCGGCGCCGGGCGGGTGGAGGTCCAGCGGGTGCCGGACGGGTACGGCCCCAGCGACCACTCGTCGTTCTACGGGGCCGGAGTCCCCGTCCTGGCGCTCTTCACCGGCGCCCACCCCGAGTACCACCGGCCAGCCGACGACCCGGACACGATCCACGCCGAGGGCACGGTCCGCGTGATCGAGTTCGCCGCGGCCGTGATCGACGCGGTGGCGGGCTCGGGCCGGGAGATCGCCTACGCCGACGCGCCGCGGACGGAGCGCCGGATGGCCACGTTCCGGGTGGCGCTCGGGCTGGTGCCGGATTACGGGTTCGACGGAACGGGCCTGTCGGTCTCGTCGGTTCGCGCCGGGGGTCCGGCCGACACCGCCGGCCTCCGCGCGGGCGACGTCGTCGTCCGCCTGGCCGGCCGCGAGGTCGCCGACGTGTACGGCTACACCGCCGTCCTGGCCGAGCTCGAGCCCGACGCCGCCGTGGAGATGGTGTTCCTCCGCGACGGCGCCGAGATCACGGCCCCGGTGACGCCCGAGGGCCGCTGAGAGTACGGCCGGGGCGCCAGTGCAGGCTCGACCCTAGCGTCGCCGCAGGCGGATCGCGCCGTTCACCGTCTCCAGCCGGAGGGTGCCGCCGCCCTGGCCGATCGTTCCCTCCATCTTCCGGGGGCCCCACTGGCGGCCCGCCGGGATCGTGAGCGGAAAGTCGGTCGAAAGGCCTCCGTTCACCGTCATCGCCTCCACCGCGGCCGACGCGCCGGCCGGCAGCGCCAGATCGATGGAGCCGTTCACGGTGCGGAAGTCGAGCTCCCCGGTCCAGCGGGCGCTGCCGCTTGTGGCCTCGATCGAGCCGTTCACGGTGCTGGCCCGGACGGTGCCGGCGGCGTCCACGCGGATCTTGCCGTTGACCGAGGCGGCGCGGACGTCCCCCGTCAGGGAGCGGGCCTCCACGGCGCCGTTCACGGTGCTGGCGTCCAGGTGGACGCCGGCCGGGACGCGGACGATGAAGTCCACCCGGACGTCGTTCCGGTCGTTCCTGCGGCCGCGGGGGCCACTCTCCTCACCCGGGCACCCGGACCGGCCCGGATACACGGGGCAGATCGTGACGCCCTCGGCGGTCTCGCGGACCTCGATCCGGACCCCCTCGGGGTCGCTCCGCCGCGCCCGCTTTTCGGCGATCACCTCCACGGCGCCGCCGGCGGCCGGAGTGGCTTCCACGTTGCCGTTCAGCCCCAGGATCGTGACGGTGCGGCCGGCCGCCACGGTCCCGCTCCAGCGGAAGTCGTCCGCCTCCTGGGCGGCGGCCGGGACGGCCGTCGCGGCGGCCAGCAGGGCGGTAGCGAGGGTGATCGACGCTCTCATGACTCTTCCTCCTGGAGAATGGTGGTCGCGGCGGCTCACGGCCGCAGCTCGATCTTGCCGTTGAACGACGTGAGCTCGACCTGGGCCTGGCCCGCGCCGAGCGTGATGTCGAAGCGCCTCGCGTTGGGTCCCTCGGTCAGGGTCACGGGACACTCGGAACGGAGCGACCCGTTGTACGTGACCACCGTCACGTGAGCGCTGGCGTCGCAGGCGATCCGCATCAGGATGAGGCCGTTGTGGGAGTTCAGGCGGTACACGCCGTCGGAGCGGAGCGCGCCGGCGAAGTGGATCTCGCCCTGGACCGTGGTCGCCTCCACGCTGCGGGAGTCGATGCCGTCCAGGCGAACGGTGCCGTTCACCGCGCTCACGGAGATCGTCCCCGACACGTTCCGGAGGGTGGCCCCGTGATTCACGGTCGAGATCGAGACGTCGCCGCGCGAGCCGTTCACCTCCACCCGCCCGTTCACCGAGTGGAGCTCGACCCGCCCCCGGCCGCCGTTCACCGTGATCGCGCCGTTGATCGTGTGGACCTCCACCCGGCCGCCGGCGTCCCGCAGCGTGACCGGCGCGTTCTGGCCGTGGATCGAGACATCGGCGGAGCGCGGCACGGTGAGGTCGAACGCGACCGGGTCGTTCCCGCGCCGGGGGCCGGGCGCGTGGACCATCAGGTGGCTCCCCCGGGACTCGATCCGGATCGGCGCCGCGGTCTTCGCCCGGGCCACCACCCGGATGGCGGCGCGATCCCAGGATCCCACCTGCACCGAGCCGTTCTGCGTGTGGAGCTCCAGGCGGGTGCCGTCCGTCGCTCCGATCACCGTGTCGATCACGACGGTCTGGGCGGCGGCCGCCCCCTGCGAGAGGATCAGCAGGAGCGCCGCGAGGAACGTGGCTGCGATGGATCTCATGGAGGTGCTCTCCCTTCGGATCGAATTCGGTTCCATGATCAGATGGCGGCCTGCGTGGCCCGCCTCAGAATCTCCACCTTGCGCTGCATGGTGGAGGCCAGGTGCCGGTTGAGATACGGATCGCCCGGGTCCGCCGCGAGGGCCTGGCGCGTGTCCGCGATCGCCTGGTCGATGATCGCCAGGTTCCGCTCCACGACCTCGACGGTGCGGGGATCCAGCCGGTCGCGGTTCTGCTCCAGCGCGGCGGTCAGCTCGGCCACCGCGTCGGCGTAGCCGGCCTCGGCCGGCGAATCGGCGACCAGGACGGCCGGGGCCGTATCCGTCGGGGCGGGGCCGTTGGCCGTGGTCGGAACGTCGCCGTCGGAGAGGAGCCCGACGCCGACCGCGCCGATCAGCAGGAACGCGATCGCGGCGGCGGCGAGCTGCGGGATCGAGAACGAGAGCCGGCGGCTCGCGGTCGTCCGGCGGGGCGCCAGCGGCACCACTTCCGGCTCCGCCGTGGCCAGGCCCAGGCGCTCCGCGATGCCGGGCCACAGGTCCCGCTCCGGCGGAGCGTCCTCCAGCGCCGTGGCGCCGTGCACGATCCGCCGCAGGTCCTCCAGCGCGCCGGCGCAGTCGGGGCAGGCGGCGGCGTGGGCCTCCAGCGCCCTCCGATCCTCCGGCGACAGCTCGCCATCCAGGTAGTCGCTCAGCCGATCGATCCAGTGCTCGCTCATGTCGCCTCTCATCCCGCCAGCCGTTCGCGCAGGAGCATCCGTGCGCGATGGAGCTGGGATTTGGACGTGCCCGCCGTGACACCCAGCAGGCCCGCGATCTCGTGGTGCTTGTACCCCTCCACGTCGTGCAGCACGAAGACCTGGCGGGCCCCGTCCGGCAGATGCCGGAGCGCCCCCTCCACGTCCACGGCCGCCGCGACGGGCGCCGGGGGATCCGATGCGCGCTCCAGCTCTAGCTCGTCCTCGACGAACCGGTCCTTCCGGCGCTTGCCGCTCCGGCGGCGCTCCAGGATCGCGTTCACGCTCACCCGGTGAAGCCAGGTCGGGAACGCGGCGTCGCCGCGGAACGTATCGAGCTTCTGCCACACCTTCACGAATACGTCCTGCGTCACTTCGTCCGCCTCCTCCGGGCTCGCCATGCGGCGGGCCAGGCTGTGGACCATCGGGACGTACTGGCGGTAGAGGCGCTCGAACGCCTTCGCGTCGCCTTCGGCGGCCCGCTCGACGTCGATCTCGTCGCCGCGGGCCGCCTCTCTCTGCTCGGCTGCCAGGATCTCATCCCTCCGGGGTCCGGTTCCATCTCTCAAGGGATCAGACGGCCGGTGGGAGGGAAAGGTTGGAACGGGGGCAGGCTACGGCCGTTCGGCCGACCAGGTACCCGAGTAGGTCGTGTCGCATCCGACCACCCGGAGGTCACCGGAGAGAGCGTCGCCGCCCTCCGTCACCGTCCCGGTCGCCGAGACGGTGCCGGGGCAGTCGATCTCCGCCAGGGCGTAGTCGCCCGACCAGGTGAGGGAGTCCCCGGCCAGCGTGCCGCTGAAGACGCCGGTGACGGTGACCTCGCCGGACACCAGGAACGAGCCGCTCACGGCTCCGCCCGGCGCCACGGCGGTCTCCATCGTGCCGGTGTAGGCGTCCCCCCCCACGACGAACCTGGCCTCGTAGGTGCCGGTGGGGTTGTACGGGTAGCCGGGCTCGCCCGGCCGGGGCGGGCTGGAAGCGCAGGCGAGGGCGGTCAGGGCGAGGAGCGGGAGCGCGCGCACCACGGGAACCTCCGGATCGGGGACGGGAACGGGTCGGGAACTCGTCGTACGGTAGCGCCCGGGCACGGTTTCAGCCGCCCCCGGCCGCCCGCCGTCCGATGCCGCCGGTCAGTCGCCGAA
The DNA here is from genome assembly GCA_964619975.1 of uncultured Gemmatimonadales bacterium. Lineage (GTDB taxonomy): Bacteria > Gemmatimonadota > Gemmatimonadetes > JACCXV01 > JAHWKZ01 > DATLFF01. The sequence continues at coordinate 10,332 of CAZUIY010000144.1, read as the reverse complement.
ATCGGCGGGGATCTCGTTCCCCTCCCGCTGTTCGTCCCACGCGATGGACAGCACCCACCACCGCTCGCCGTCGTGGATCAGCGTGATCGTGTTGATCCCGCGCGTGAACGGCTCCTCCTCCGGCGCCCGGCGCGATTCGTAGGCGCTCATCGCGTTGGCGACGTTGCCGAACCGGTGGAGCTCCCGCGCGTACTCCACCTCGTAGAACGGATTGTCCATGAAGTAGGCTCCCGCCCCACGGACGTACTGCTCCACGTCGATCACCCGGAGCGGCGCCGTGCCGTCGGCGCGGGTCACCGAGGGCGCCAGGACCGCGCCGGGTGCGAACAGCGTCCGCAGCCGGTCCCAGTCGCGCGGGCCGGCCGGGCCGGAGATCGACGCGTAAAGCGCCTCGATCACTCCGTCGATGGTGGCCACGTCCGCCGGATCGGCGGCCGGGACTGCGGGGGCGTCCTGGGCGAGCGCCGTCGCCAGCGTGGGCGTAGACAGGGCGAGAATGAGGCACAGGGTGCGCAGCATGGCGTCCTCTCGGAGATCGTGGAAAGTGGCTGGAATGGTCGAACGAACAACGACGGGGCCGCGCGACCCGTTCAATCCGGCCGCGCGGCCCCGTCGACGAACCATGAGGCCGGGACGGGAGGTCGCCCTCCGCGCCCAGGCGGAGAACTACATCGGCAGCCAGTAGCTGAACTTCACCGCCAGCACGTTCTGGCCCTCGGCCGAGAACGCGTCGAGCAGCTCACCTCCGCCCACCAGCCGGCCGTCCGCGGCCGCCTCCGAGCGGTTCTGCTGCCACACCACGAACAGCGACGAGCCCGGCCGCCACTCCCAGCGGAGCACCAGGTTCGACCGGAACGACAGGACGTCGAAGTCGCGGTTGGCGATCTGGAACGTGGCGTCGCCGTCCGTCACCGTGTGCGCTCCGCCGGAGTCGCGCTCGATCGCCGTCCCCTCGGCCAGGCCGTACGTCCGCAGATCGCTGGACCGGGCCGCGGCCAGCTCGCCCAGATCGAAGTACCGGCCGCTGGCGGCGAAGGGCTCGGCGTAGAGCTCCAGGCTGATGTCGGGCGAGAACAGGTAGTTGAGCCGGACTGGCGTCGCGATCTCGCTCCGGTCGATCCAGCCGAACACGTAGCGCTGGCCGAAGGTGGCGTCGGAGCCCCCCTCGAACGTGCCCACGTACTGGCGCGAGTCCTGCCGGCGCACGTAACGGGGCGTCACGCTCAGCCGGATCCGGTCGCTCGGCTGCCAGCGCGCCTCGGGATCGATGCGCCAGTTCCAGCCACCGAGATCGTCCCCGCCGAACATGGCCCGGAAGCCCCAGCCGCTCGGCTGGTTCGCGCTCGAGAAGATCCCGCCGGCGACCCACCAGCGGCCCTCCTGCTTCATCAGCGGACCGCCGCGCGTGGCCACGTCGCTCAGGGCGTCGAGGTGCCGGCCGTGTTCGAAGAAGCCGTGGTAGAAGTTCTTCAGCGTGTAGTTCGTGAAGATCCCCAGGTTCTGGTCCCGGTGGATCAGCCCGTTGTTGAAGTACGCGTTCTCGAACATCCCCACGTTCCACCGCCGGAACCGCTCCCCCGGTGTGGTCACATTGTAGCTGACGTTGACCCACTGGGCGATGTCGTCGGCCCGGCCGTACTGGCCGAGGTCGTTGATCTCGAACCCCTCGGTGTCGCCCCAGAGGCCGCTGTTCCACTGCCAGGTTCCGGAGCGCTTCCCCCCCCGGAGGGCGGCCGACCACCCGCTCAGCGACGTGGCGGACGGATCCAGCTCCACGTGGTCCTGGTCGGGCCGCTGGAAGTAGTGGCCGCTCGAGCGCTGGATGCGCGTGATCGCCGCCGAGTCCCCCGTGACGTGGCTGTACCCCACGTGCCCCAGGAGCTCGTACATGCCGCCCCGGAACCGCCGGTTCCAGTCCACGCCCCCGGCGAAGGCGCGGTCGGCGAGGATGGACCCGAGCGGGGTCCCCTCGTCCAGCGACCGGTCGACGGCCGTCATCGTGAAGCCCACGGTGGAGGCGTTCGGGCCGAACTGCTTCTGGAGCCGGGCCGCTCCGTAGAGCGTCGCCGGCTCGACGTCCACCTCGCGGAACGCGTCCGCCTCGAGGTCGTACACCCGCGCCGATTCGTCGTCGGTGTAGGCGGTGAGCGCGCCGAGAGTCCAGCCGCCGGGGAGCTGGCCCGTCACCTTGGCCGCCCCCAGGATCGACGAGGTGGCCGGGGCGTCGCGGAAGTCGCCCCCGGCGAAGAGGTGCGGCGCGGCGCCGATCCGCCGCGAGTAGTAGTACGGCGGCCCGTTCGCCTGCAGGTTCTGCTGGCCTTCGGTGAAGAACGGTCGTCGCTCCGGGAAGATCGTCTCGAACGCGGACAGGTTCACCTCGGCCGGGTCCGCCTCGACCTGGCCGAAATCGGGGTTCACCGTGGCGGTCAGGGTCAGGTTCGGCCCGAGGCCCATCTTGAAATCCAGACCCGCCCGCACGGTGCCGTCGGTGATCTCGGTGAACGGGTCCCCCGCCTCGATCAGCGCGTCGCTCGTCCGCGTCACCTCGCTCGCCACGTACGGCACGAGCTCCATCCGCCGCGTGGAGCCGATGTCGCGGATCCCCACCAGCTCGCCGAAGCGGCTCGACCAGCCCACCTCGTCGCGCGGAACCACGACCCAGTACTGCTCCTCGTCCAGGCCGGGGATCGTCCGGTGGACGTTGACGCCCCACACCTGCTCGGGCGCCCCGGAGAACCGGAGCTGGGAGAACGGAATCCGCATCTCGGCGGTCCACCCGCTGCCCTCCCGCCCGGTCCGGGCGGTCCAGATCGGCTCGAACGTGTGGTCGTGATTCGACTCGTGGTCCCCGGGATGGTACCAGTCGATCCGGACCCCGGCGGCGGTCACGGCGAAGCTGTAGGCCGTCCGGCCGTCGTGATACGTGTCGAGCGAAACGATCAGCCGGTCGGAACCGCCCGCCATGTCGTCCTTGCGCGTCATCGGGGCCGAGAGCGAGTAGGCGTCGTTCCCGGCCATCCGGGCGCCCACGTAGAGCGCCTCGTCGTCGTAGATGAATGCGACCTCGGTGGAGACGCTCGGCGGCGCTCCTTGGGTCGGCTCCTTCTGGGTGAAGTCGCCGATCCAGCGCGCTTCGGCCCAGGCGGCGTCGTCCAGCCGGCCGTCCACCTCGGGCGTGCCGGTGGCGGCGCGGACCGCTTCCATCCGCTTCGCGCCGGCGCCGTCGCCGGTTTCGTCCTGCGCCGGCTGGGCCGCCGCGGCCGGAACGATGGCGAACGCCGCCAGGGCCACGATGAACCGTGCCGACCGGCGGAACCGAATCCCCGGAACCGTCATGCGTGCTTCCTCCATCTGGGCTGGATCGGGATCTGTTGCCTAGTGCGCCTTCACCTCGTCCGCCCGCGCGGCGATCTGGACCAGCCGCTCGGCCGCGGGTTCGGGTCGCGTGCGAGAGTCGTGCGTCTCTCCCGGATCGCACGGCTCGGAGATGACGATCTCGAGCACTGGAGCCTGGTAGAGGGCCACCGTGGCCGTCGGCGAGGGCCGTCGGTCCGGCCGGACCGGTTGTTCGGTGTCAGGGGCCCGTGGAGCCGGAGCCGGGGTGGACCGGATGGAGGTGCGCACAGCGGGATCGGGGACCGGATCCGGCGCGTCCGCCGCGACGAATTCCGCCTCGGCCGCCGCTACCCACGCCAGCCGGGCCTCCACGTGACGCGCCTCCGCCCGCCGTTCGGGCACGATCATCGCCAGGGCCATCGCCACCAGGGCGCCGGCGCCGGCCGTGGCCACGGCCGCGCGGCGCGTCACGACGCCTCGGGGGCGGCGGCGGTCCAGGAGCGCGGCCAGCCGCTCTCCCAGCCGCGAGGGCTCCGCCATCGCCACCGCCGCCGCCGGCCCGCGGCCGCCGCCCAGGGACCGGGCCATCGTCAGCAGGCTGGCCGCGTAGTCGCAGGGATCGGCGCCGGCCCGGAGCACGTGATCGTCGCACGCCCGCTCGCGCTCCAGGCGGACGCGCCCCGCGGCCAGCCAGACCAGCGGATTGTACCAGTGGATCGCGCAGGCCAGCCGCACCAGGATCTGCACCCCGTAGTCGTTCCGCTTGACGTGCACCAGCTCGTGCAGGAGGACGTCCCGGCGCAGCACTTCCGGCCATTCCCCGGCCGAGGCGGGGAGCAGGATCACGGGCCGCCTCACGCCCCACATCATGGGCATGGTGGCCCGGTCGCTCCGGCGGATGGCGACGCGGCGGGGCAGGCGAATCAAGTCACGCAGCGAGGAAGCGAGTGCGGGCCAGCCGTCGCCGTCCATCGGGACCGACGTCCGCGCCAGCCGCCACACCCGCACGCGACCGATCATCATGGTGCCCACCACCACCGCGGCGCCGACAAGCCAGATCCCCAGGAAGAGCCCGGCCAGGCCCCCGTCGGCCGGCTGCCCCCACGCGGCGGCGCCGGCGCCTCCCGAAGGCGCCGCGGGGAGGATCTCCAGGCGCCAGCGGGGCAGCCCCACCTGCAGGAGCGGCAGCGCCACCAGAACGGACATGCCGACCGCCCACACCAGGTGGCGCGCCGCCGCGGTGCGGCCCCGCAGGCACGCGGCGGCGAGCGCCGTGGCCGCCAGGACCAGCGCGCTCTTCAAGGCGATCTCCAGCAGCATCCGCTCCATCAGCGCCCCTCCTCCCGGACCTGTTCGATCAATCGAGCGAGTCGGTCGAGCTCCTCCTCCGAGACATTGGACGACGAAACGTCCAGCAGGGTTGCAACCGCCTCTTCGAGCGAGTTGTCGAAGAACGTCCGCATGAGCCGGCGGAGCGCGTTCCGGCGGGCCGCCTCCACTGATACCGTGGCCCGGAACACGTACCGCGGCCCGTCCTGCTCGTGCGTCAGGTGCCCCTTCTCCTCCAGCACCCGGAGCATCGCCCGGACCGCCGAGTAGCCGGGAGGATCGGGCAGGTTCTCCCGGACGTCCGCCGCCGTGGCCCGCCCCAGCCGGTACACGATGTCCATGATCTGCCGCTCCCTGCGGCTGAGATCCGGGTACGGGTTGGGTGCGCTCGAGTCGGTCATCCTCGTTCCTGCCGTTGGCGTCGGGCCGAAGCCTCGGGGTGCTGTTTTTTTAGCACAGTGCTATTTTTCTAGCACACCTCGCTTCCGCTGTCAACCCCTCTGCCCAACGAACGCGGAACGGAGTGCCCCCGTTTAGCACGTCATCGTCGCACGGGGGCGCCGGCCGGACGGCGTATGACGCAAAGACGACCGATCGCGTCCTTCGTTCAATGGGAGTCGCCGGAGCGGCCGGGCGCGGGTATCTTCGGGCCATGGTCTACTTCCTGATCCCGGCGCTCGACGAGGAGGACACGATCGGCCTCCTCCTATACAAGATCCGCGAAGTCATGAAGGACGTCCGCCGCGAATACCTGGCGATCGTCCTCGACGACGGCTCGCGGGACGAGACGGGCAAGGTCGCCGAGCACTACAGGCGGTTCCTGCCCGTCAAGGTCCTGCGCCACGCCGAGACGCGCGGGCTCGGCGCCGCGCTCGACCGGCTGGTCCGCGAGGCCGTCCGCATGTCGCGCTACCCGGAGCGGGACATCGCCGTGGTGCTGGAGGCCGATTTCTCGGTGTCTCCGGACGCGGTGCCGGCCATGGTGAAGGAGATCGAGGCCGGGGCCGACATCGTGATCGGCGCCCGCACCCACCCCGAGACCGACGCCGACGCCATGCCCCGCCGGCGGCGACTCGGCGCCCGGCTCGTGACCACCGTGCTGCGGGCGGTCGTGCCGCTGCACGGCGTCTCCGATTACACCTCGGGCTTCCGGGCGTACCGGATCGGCACGCTGAAGCACGCCGTGGCGCAGTATCAGGAGGGGTTGATCACGACGCCCGGCGAGTCGGCGAGCGCCGAGCTGCTGCTCCGACTGGGCCGATTCCACCCCAGCTTCGCCGAGGTCCCCGTCCGCTACCGGTTCGACGTCCGTCCCCGCGAGTCGCGGCACCGCCTGGTCCGCGAGGTCCGGGCCGGGCTCTCGCTGACCGGGCGGGTGGAGCGCGTCCCCTCCCAGCAGGGCTGAATCGTCTCCGGAGACGGAACCTTCCCGTCCCGATCACGTATCAACCGTACGATGACTCCATTCCGCATCGCATCGATCACGCTCACGGCCGCGCTCCTGGCCGCGGCGCCCGCGGCCGCCCAGAACGGCTCCGGCCGGGCCGCGCCCTTCGAGGTCGGCGAAAAGCTGAGCTACTCCGTCACGTACGGGATCGTCCCCGCCGGATCCATGGAGATCCGCGTGGCCGGGATCGAGCGGGAGGCCGGCCGGCCGGCGTACCACTTCGTGATGGACGCCAGCTCGAACCGCGCCGTCTCGTCGCTCTACGAGATCGACGCCCACGAGGAGTCGTGGTTCGACGTCTCGCACCACCGCTCTCTGCGGTACGAGCGGCGGAACGTCGAGAAGGACGAGACCCGCACCAAGGCGGTCCGGTTCGATCCCGCGTCCAGCACCGCCACGGTGGTCGAGCGGGGCGAGACGAAGACCGAGACGACCAGCCCGGAGGCGGTGGACCAGCTCGCGTTCATCTATTACGTGCGGCTCCTGGACCTGAAGCCCGGCGCGCGGTTCGTCCTGCGGAACCAGGTCGATCCGGCCGACAATCCGGTCTCGATACGCGTCCTCAAGAAGGAGCGCGTGCGGGTCCCCGCCGGGACGTACGACGCGTGGGTGCTCCAGCTGGACGTGAAGACCGACAGCGGGCTGTTCAAGAAGGGTGGAGACAACCGGATCTGGGTGACGGCCGACGACCGGCGCATCCCCGTCCGGATCACGAGCAAGATCGGCATCGGGTCCTTCCAGGCGGAGCTGGTCGAAGGCCACTGAACCCGGCCTGATCCCGCTCGGAGCCCGCGCGGGCACGGGCGACTATCTTCGGCGCGCATGCGCCTCTTCCCCACACCCCTGGCTCTTCTCCTCGCGGTGGCGGCGTGCGCCTCCGGCGGCGGCTCGACGGTCCAGACCGGGGCGGTCGCGCAGACGCCCGGCGACCCCGCTCGTCTGCCCGCCTGGCTCGACGACCGGATCGACGGCCCGCTCGAGCGGGCGCACTGGGGGGTGGCCGTCTACGACCTGAGCCGCGACCGGTGGGTGGTCCGCCACGCCGCCGACCGACACTTCGTCCCCGCCTCCAACCTGAAGCTGATCGTGACGGCCACGGCCCTCGCCCGGCTGGGGCCCGAATACCGCTGGTCGACCGGCGTGTACGCCGCCGGGGCCGCGGGCGCCATCGGACCGGACGGCGTCCTCGACGGTGACCTGGTGCTCTACGGCCGCGGCGACCCCAATCTCTCCGGCCGGCATTTCGACACCATGACCTTCGCGTTCGAGTCGCTGGCCGACTCGCTGGCGGCGCTCGGCCTGAGCCGGGTGGAGGGCGATCTGCTGGCCGACGAGTCCCACTGGGACGACGAGTACGTGCGGGGGGACTGGGCGTCCTACGACCTTCTCTGGTGGTACGCCGCGCCGGTCGGCGCCCTCGGGTTCAACGACAACGCCATCGACTTCGCGATCCGACCGGCGGACCGGGTAGGCCAGCCCCCCGTCATCGAGGGGGATCCCTCCAGCGCGTTCTGGACGCTCGAGAACCGCGCCACCACCGCCGCGCCCGGCACCCGTTCCACCTTCGATCTGACCCGCGCTCCCGGCACCAACCGGGTGGTCGCGTACGGCGCGCTTCCATTGGACGCCCCGCCCCGCACCGAGTACTTCGCCGTGGTGGACCCCGCCGGCTGGTCAGCCACCGTCTTCCGCGAGGTGCTCGCCCGCCGCGGCATCCAGGTGAGCGGCCAGGTGCGAACGGTGAGCGACCCGGGGATCTCGCCGATCGCCGCCGGCGACACGGTGGCGCTCGCCGCCTGGGCGTCGCCCCCGCTCTCGCGTGTGGTCGAGTCGATCAATGGTCGGAGCCAGAACTGGCACGCCGAGCAGCTGCTGAAGACGATCGGCCGGGAGGTGAGCGGCGAGGGGTCGTGGAGCGCCGGCTTCGCCGTCGAGCGCGCCACCCTGGCGGAGCTCGGCGTCGACACCACCGCCTTCCTGCTCCGCGACGCCTCCGGACTCTCCAGCGCCAACCTGGTCACGCCCGAGGGACTGGTGGGACTCCTGCGGGCCGCCCGTCGGGCGCCCTGGGGAGAGGCGTGGGTGGCGTCCCTGCCGGTGGCGGGAGAGAGCGGGTCCCTCCGCCGGCGGTTCGCCAACACCGTCGGCGCCGGCCGCGTCCGAGCCAAGACGGGATACATCGAGAACGTCTACGCGCTGTCCGGCTACCTCACCACCACCGACGGCCGCGAGCTCGCCTTCAGCGTGATCGTCAACCAGACCGGCCCCGGATCGAGCCGCGCCACCGAGACGATCGACCGGCTGGTGAACGCGCTGATCTCCGGGGCCGCGCCCTGAGCGGCCCGGCCGCTCCCTTCCCCCCCGCCGGATACGCGCGCTGGACCCAGGGCGGCCGCGACGTCGTGGCCCTGGAGGCGGTCGCGCCCGCCGTCCGCGCCGCGCTCGGTGCGGCGCCCTCGCTCCACCGCTGGGCCGCCGGCCGCGCCGAGCGGGTCGCGATGGGCGGTCGCGGGCCACTCTACGTGGCCGCCCTGGGGCCGGTCACCGCCGCCGTCCGCCGATACCGGCGGGGCGGCTGGATGGCGCCGCTCCTGGGGGACCGGTACCTGGGGGGTCCACCCCGGCCCCACGTGGAGCTCGCGGTCAGCGAGCGGGCGCGGGGCGCCGGCGTCCCCACACCGCGGGTCCTGGCCGCCGTCGTGGCCCCCGCCCGACCGGGCTATCGCGCCGAGATCGCCACGGAATGGCTCAGCCCCGGACACGACCTGACCGCGCTCCTGCTTCCCGGCTCCTACGACAACGCCTCCCGGGCCGGCGGCCTGGCCGCCGCGGGCGCGGCGATCGGCCGGGCGCACGCCGCGGGCCTGGACCACCCGGACCTGAACGCGGGAAACATGTTCCTCCTGCCCGGCGCGGGCGGCGCCTGGTCGGCGTCGATCCTGGACCTCGACCGCGCCGTCTTCCGAGACCCGGCTCCACCGGGCGAGGGTCCCACCGGCTTCGCCCGGCGGAATCTGGAGCGGCTCGAGCGCTCGATCGGAAAGCTCCGCCGGGCGGGACGGGCGCGATGGCCGGAGGGCGACCGGGCGGCATTGCTGGAGGGATGGCGGCGAGGCGCCCGCGAGCTGCCGGGACCGGGTGGGTCTGGGAATCGCTAGGAGCGGGTCGGGTGCTCCCGGACCGCCGGCCGTTCGTCCCGAACCGCCTCCGGGTCCGGGTCCGGATCCTCGTCCGCGCGGTACTCCTCCGGTGGGCCGTTCTCGAACCAGCCCCCTCCCGTCAGCCGCTCCAGCCAGCTCATCCCCGAGAGGAGCGCCAGGCTCCCGGCCAGCAGGAACGCCACCACCCCCACCACCATCCACGCGGGAGAGCCGGAGGCGCTCGATCGATCGAGGGGCGCCGCGTAGAGAACCAGCGCGGCCCCGTTGAAGGCCGCGTGGATCAGGATGGACGCCAGGAGCGACCCGGTCGACAGGACGAGCCAGGCCAGGACGAGCCCCAGGAAGAACGTGGGCAGAAGCTGCCACGGATTGTAGAAGTGGAACATCGCGAAGAACGACGCCGTCCACACCGTCGCCGCCGCCGGTCCATGCCGCCGCGCCAGACCCTGCAGGATGACGCCCCGGAACAGGGCCTCCTCGAGGATCGGCGCCACCACCACCGCGACCACGACCGTCGCCACCAGGTCTCCACCGCTGGAGATCCCCATGATCTCCCGCATCGCCCGCTCGAACGCCTCGGGAACCGGCACCAGCTTCTGCATGATCAGATACAGCTCGCTGAAGACGGTGACCGATCCCACGAGGATCAGGACCAGCGGCACCAGCGCGCGGCGGTCCAGGCGCCGCCAGAGGAGCGCGTCGCGCCAGTCGAGCCCCGTCCGGCGGACCGCCCACACCGTGGCGCCCAGCAGCGCGAGCTGGCTCGGCAGTGCCATCCGGACCAGCTCGGGCCAACCCTCCAGGAGAGCCATCGCCGCCACGGCCAGGCCTCCGGCCACCGCCAGCGTGGCCAGCAGGAGCAGCGCCGTCCGGGGAAGGCTGGGGTAGGGTTCGGGGGGGAGGGGGGGCACGGGACGGTGAATCTACCGGGGGTCGGTCGGGGGGCGCTAGGAGTGGGTTGTCTGTCCTCGTGGCGGGGGGGGGCGGGTGGGGGGCGGGGTGGGCGGCGCGGGGGGCCCGGCGGTGTGTGGACCGGCCCCCGGCCGGGGGGGGCGGGGT
>CAZUIY010000143.1:0-1949 GCA_964619975.1 uncultured Gemmatimonadales bacterium | reverse complement strand
TCCCCAACGCCGTTGAAAAATCAGCAAATCTGAAGTTTTTTTGGGCCGCGTTGGGTCGTAAGTCGTTTTGCGATGGTCAGCGGTGGGCGGCTTGGTCTCCAGATCGCTGTGTAGTGTAGACCTTCCCTCTTGGCATCGTGGAAGGCGGCGATAGTATGCGGGCATGTTCATTCGACCGTGTTTCCGCAAGAAGGATGGAAAGCGCCACGCGTATTGGGCGCTGGTTGAATCTTACCGCAGCGAACGTGGGCCGCGGCAGCGGATCGTCGCCTATCTGGGACAGCTCGATGAAGCGGGGCGTCTGGGTCTGCGGGAGGCGGCCGCAGGCGTTTCGGTTCCGCGGCAGCGCACCCTGTTGGGGGAAACGCAGCCGCAGTGGGTCACGGTCAACGCAGCGGCCGTGCGCGTCGAGAATTGCCGCCAGTTCGGCGGACCATGGTTGGCGTTGGAACTGATCCGCAAGCTCGGTCTGCACGACTTTCTCAAGCGCACGTTGCCTTCCGGCAGCGAAGACGTTCCCTGGTCGCTGACGGCATTGATCCTGATCATTGCACGGCTGTGTGAACCATCGAGTGAACTGCAGATTGCCGAACACTTCTACCGCGGAACCGCCTTGCCTGAACTGCTGGGTGTCCCGATCGAGAAGGTGGAGGACAACCGGCTGTATCGCGGCCTCGATCATCTGCTGCCCCACAAGCGTGAATTGGAAGCCTTCCTCAAGAACAGTCTGGGCGAACTGTTCGACCTCGAATACGACCTGCTGCTCTACGATCTGACGAGCACGTTCTTCGAGGGAGCCGCCGAAGGCAATCCGCTGGCTCAACGCGGGTATTCGCGCGACGGGCGCAGCGATTGCAAGCAGGTGTGTGTTGGCCTGGTCGTATCGCGGTGCGGCATGCCGTTGGGATACGAGGTCTTCGCCGGCAACACCGCCGACGTGACGACCGTCGAGCACATCGTGACCACGATGGAAGAGCGGTATGGAAAATCGGATCGCGTGTGGGTGATGGATCGCGGCATGGTGTCGGAAGCCAACATCGAGTTTCTGCGTGAAGGTCGGCGTCGCTATATCGTGGGCACACCGAAATCGCTGCTGAAAAAGTTCGAGCAGGAATTGCTCAAGGAAGATTGGCACACGATCCGCGATGGCATCGAAGTCAAACTGTGTGCCGTGCCGCGTGAGCATGACGACGCGGACGCCGATGCTTCGGAAGAGACGGAAACGTTCATTCTCTGCCGCAGCCGTGATCGTTCGCAAAAAGACGGGGCCATCCTGCGCCTGTTCGAGGACAAGATCGAGGCACGCTTGAAGTCGATGACCGAGCGCTGCGAGAAGCAGAAGCGCGATCCCATGAAAGTCGAACGCGAAGTCGGCCGGCTACTGGGACAGAACACGCGTGCGGAGAAACTCTTCCAGGTCACCGTGGAGGCGACAACAGATGGACACGCACGACTGAAATGGAAGAAAGCGGAAGTCGTCCGGGACTGGGCGACGCTCAGTATGGGTTGTTACCTGCTGCGGACCAACGTGCGCGATTGGACGGACGAAGAACTCTGGAAGGCTTACATCCAACTGACCGAAGCCGCATTCCGGATTCACAAGACGGATCTGTCCATCCGTCCGATCTGGCACCAGAAGGAAGAGCGCGTGCTGGCGCACATCCTGGTCTGCTTCCTGGCGGCGTACGTGCTGTGGAAGACGCTCGCCCAACTCTGCCAGGCGGCCGGGCTGGGCGACGAACCACGGCGGGTGCTTGACGAACTCAGCGAGCTGCGCTCGATCGACGTGGTCCTGCCGACATCGTCCGGCACCCCGATCCGCAAACGCTGTATCACAAAGCCAACCGCCCACCAAACCATCCTGCTCCACCACCTCGGCCTCCCCTTGCCGTCCCACCTCAAAACATTCGAATTCGAAATGTAGTGAAGACTTTGCAGGCCCGACTGTT
>CAZUIY010000142.1:0-29749 GCA_964619975.1 uncultured Gemmatimonadales bacterium | reverse complement strand
CCGGACCTACGTCCGCCGGCCGGGCGGCGATCCCGGCGTCTGGTTCTTCTCGCTGGACGCGGAGTCGGCCCTGGCGGTGGCGTGGACGCGGCTCCTGTACGGCCTGCCCTACTTCCGGGCCCGCATGTCGCGCGAGCGGCGGGGCGACTGGGTGAAGTACCGAACCACCCGCCGCTCCACGGCGGCGCCGGGCCTGAATGTCCGCTACCGCACGGGGGACCCCATGGGCACCGCCGAGCCGGGCTCGATGGAGGAGTTCCTGGTCGAGCGGTACGTGCTCCACAACGTCCGGGCCGGCGGGCTGACCACGGTCAGAGTGGAACACCCGCCGTATCCGCTCCGCGAGGTGGAGGTGGATCTCCGCTCGGAGACCCTCCTGGCCGCGGCGGACATCGCCCGGCCGGAGACGACGCCGCTGGTCCACTTTGCCGACGGCGTGGATGTCCGGATCCTGCGCGCCACCTCCCGCTAGGCCGGGACCGTCCGCTTTCCCCACCAGACAACCAGCGCCCCCACCACCATCATGGGCGCGCCGATGGCGAGTCCGATTCCGCTCAGCGTCAGCACCAGCCCGACCAGGATCAGCACCACACCGAGGACGAACAGCGCCGTGCCCCCGGTTCCTTTCGCGACCTCTTCCTTGTCCGTCATGCCGCCCTCCCTTCCCCGTCCAGGAATTCGTCGATCCCCTCCAGCAGCGTGTCCACCTCTTCCACCGTGTGGTCTCCCATGTGTCCGATCCGGAACGTGACGTCGGCCATCTTGCCGTAGCCGTTCGACACCTGCATGTCGACGGTGTCGGCCAGGTGACGGTTGAGCTCGGGAATCCGGACGTCCCGGGTGTTCCGGACGGCCGTCACCGAATCGGAGCGGTACCCCTCCCGCGCCAGGACGTCCATCCGCTCCAGCGCCCAGGAGCGGACCCGCTCGGCCATCGCCGTGTGCCGGGCGAAGCGGGCGTCGAGTCCCTCGGCCAGGATCCGGTCGAGCTGAAGGTCCAGCGCGTAGAGGAGCGTCACGGCCGGCGTGGCCGGCGTCTGGCTCCGCTCCAGGTACCGCTCGAACACGACCCAGTCGAAGTACCAGCCGCGCCCCTCGATGGTGCGGGCCCGCTCCAGCGCCCGGTCCGAGACGGCGGCGAACGAGAGCCCCGGCGGCAGCGCCAGGCACTTCTGTCCCCCCGTCAGGCAGACGTCCACCCCCCACGCGTCCACCGGCACGTCGATGCCGCCGAGCGACGACACGGTGTCGACCAGGACCAGCGCGTCCGGCGCCGACTCGCGGACCGCGGCCGCGATCTCCCCCACCGGGCTGGTGACGCCGGTCGACGTCTCGTTGTGGACCACGGTGACCGCGTCGTAGTCGGCCCGCTCCAGCGCGTCGGCCACGAAGTCGGCGGTGATCGGCTCGCCCCAATCGACTTCCAGGACGTCGTGCTCCAGGCCGTTGCCCGCGATCACCTCGGCCCAGCGGGCGCTGAACGCGCCGTTGACGCAGCAGAGCGCCCGCCGGCCCACGCCGCAGCGCGCCGCCGCCTCGAACATGCCGGTGGCGGACGAAGTCGACACGTACACGCGATGTCCGGTCTGGAAGACGGTGCGGAGGCGGGTCTGGATCGCGTCCAGGAGGGCCGAGATCTCCGGGCCGCGGTGGCCGATCAGCCGTCCGGCCTGAGCCTGGAGCACCTCGTCCGACACCTCGGTCGGACCCGGCAGGAACAGCCGGGCGGGTCGCGGGCGGTCGCTCACGCGTCCGGGGCGGCGCCCCGGTGGTACCAGTCGGCGTCGCCGTACTCGTGGACCGCGCCGCAGCGGTGGCAGCGGATGGCCCGCTCGCCCGGGGGCTCTGCGGCCAGCTCCGCCTCGGTCCGGCGGAGGCCGGTCGCCGCCTCCGAGCCGCAGACGCGGCAGCGCACGAAGAGCTCCTGGTCGGTGATCGTCATGGCGGAAGGGTAGCCCCGCGGGCGGCCGCCGTCACCTCCGCGGCGGCGGACTACCGGTTCTCGAACGCCGTCCATGAGGTCGTGGCCCCGACGGTCAGGCCCCAGTCGGCGTCATTCCGGCCCAGACCGCGGATCGCGGCGGCGTCCAGCCACCAGCGGCCGGCGGCCCACCGGAGCCCCAGCCGGGCCTGCCCTTCCTCCTCCGTGCCGGGCAGGCCGCGGCCCTTGTAGTCCTCCCGCCCGGCCACCTCCGCTCCGATCTGGAGCCGCTCCCCCACCGGGCGCACCAGCGAGAGCCCGTACTGGAGAACGTCGTTCTGCCGGTGTCCTTCGGTGGGGGCCGAGATCACCCCCAGCCCCAGGTTCGCCGCCACCCGCGTGGCACCCAGGTCCTTCCCCGCCAGGAGCGTCAGGTAGACGTCGATGGCGTCGGTGCCGAGGCCGGAGCTGTTCGAGGTCGACGGCAGTTTGGTCGAGACCCGCACGGCGACCGCCGGCTGGCGGCGCGTTTCGTGCCGCAAGAGCACCCGTGTCGAGATGACTGGATCGCGGACGTCGTGGGTGACGTCACCGTCGATCTCGACCATGTGTGCGAACGGGGCTGCCGGATCCCGCCGGTCGACCCACAGGACGTCGTATCCGCTCTCGACCCGGAAGTCGGCGCGGCCGAACCCGAAGGTGAGCGCCACCATCGGAAGCCCCACCAGGTCGCCCGTGAGGCCCGATAGGGGATACGTCCGGCCGCTCTGGTACTCGGCGCCGGCCGACGCCACCGCGCGGCCCGCTTCCACCGGGACCGGGTCGATCGTCCGGAACGGCGGGGTCTGGCCCCCGGCGGGCCCGGCCGTGGCCGCTACCGCGAGCGCCGCGATCAGCGCCGGCCCGCCCCGTCTCACCCGGAAGCGCCGAACTGCGCGAAGCCGACCACGTTCCCGCCCGGCTCCCGGACGAAGATCTCGTCGGCGCCGTAGAACGTGGTGCGGCGGGGGACGACCACCGGGGCGTCCCCCAGCGTCTCGATGATGGCGTCCAGATCGGCCACCTCCACGAACAGCATCGCCCCGCCCGGCGGCGGCGCGACGCCCGGGATGTCGGCCTCCATGCTGGCGACCGTCTGGAGCATGATCTCGATCCCATCCCGGACGAGAATGACGAACCCGAGGCGGTCCTCGTGGGGCACCTCGGCGGTCTTCTCGAATCCGAGGCGCTCCACCCAGAAGTCCAGGCAGGGCTCGATCGCGTCGACGGTGAGGAGCGGGGTGGCCTTCTTCATGGTCCCTCCGGGGCGCGGGGATCCGCAATGGCGCGGGCGACGGCGAATCTTACGTCCATGGGGGCCCGGGTCGATCCCCAGTGGATGGAGGCACGGTGAACGCCCGTACTATCTTCGGCGTCCCATTCCCGATCTCCAGCCCTGAAACCGCCACCAGGATGGACCCATGATCCGGACCGCGCTCGCGCTCGCCTGGCTCATCCCGCTCGCCGCCTGGGGGGGCTCCCCCGCCATGGCGCAGGAAGCTCCGCCCGCCGTCCCGGCCGAGCGCGTCGCCGCCGCGGGGACGTATCTCGAGCGGATCGCCGCGCTCGGGTTCTCGGGCGCGGTCCTGGTCGGCGTGGACGGCGAGATCGCGCTGGAGGAAGGGTACGGCACGGCCGACCGCGAGGCGGGGACCGGCTGGACCCCCTCGACCGTCTCCTCCATGGGCTCGATCACCAAGCCCGTGACCGCCACCGCCATCCTGGAGCTGGTCGAGCGCGGGGCACTGTCGCTGGACGACTCCCTGCCCCGGTTCCTGGACGACGTGCCTCCCGACAAGGCCGGGATCACCCTGCGCCACCTCCTAACCCACACGGCCGGCGTCCCCAGCTCGCTCGGCGGCGACTTCGAGCCGGTCGAGCGGGACGACTTCGTCCGGCTCGCGCTCGACGCGCCGCTGGAGTCCGCCCCGGGAGAGCGCTACGAGTACTCGAACGTCGGCTACAGCCTGCTCGGGATCGTGATCGAGCTGGTGACCGGCCAGGGCTACGAGGAGTTCGTGCGGGAGGCGGTGCTGGAACCCGCGGGCATGGCGGACACCGGCTACCGCCGGCCCGGCTGGGAGGGCCGGGTGGCCGTCGGCTACCAGGGCGGTGAGCGGTGGGGGACGGTGCTCGAGCGGCCCTGGGCCTCCGACGGCCCCGGCTGGCACCTCCGCGCCAACGGCGGGCTCCACACCACCGTCGGCGACCTGTGGCGCTGGCACCGGGCGCTGGTCGAGAACCGCGTGCTGGACGCCGCCACGCGGGCCGACATGGAGAGCCCGCAGGTTCCCGAGGATCCCGAGGGCCGGTCTCACTACGGATATGGTTGGGCGGTCATGGAGTCCCAGCGGGGTACGAAGCTGGTGGCCCACAACGGCGGCAACGGGGTCCTCTTCTCCGACTTCCTGCGCTACGTCGACGAGGACGTGGTCGTGATCGCGCAGTCGAACGTGGCGGAGTGGAGCGCGATCCCCGTGGCGGCGCGCGTGGCGGCGATCCTGTTCGGCGGAGACGTGGCGATGCCGCCGGCGGTCGTGGCCATGGAGCCGGCGGCGCTGGAGGCGCTGGCCGGGACGTACGGCGCGGTCGGAGCGGAGCTCGACGTCTCGGTCGGCGAGAACGGCTCGCTGTCGCTCTCGCCGCGGACTCCCGACGGCTTCTCGCTCCTGGCCGGCGGCGACCCCGACGGCGAGGTGGCCGAGCGGACGGAGCGGATCCGCGCCGGGCTCCAGGCCGGCGAGGCGGGCGACTGGGCGGTCCTCGCCGCGCTCTTCGGCGGCCGGCTGTCCGCGGAGAACGTGGCCGCGCAGGAGGCGGATCTCGAGCGCCGGATGACGATCGACCGGGGCCCGCGCCTGGAGACCCGGATCCTCGGCACGGCGCTCTTCGGCGGACGGCCCGCCACCCTGGTCGAGTACGTCCACGAGACCGGCTCGTGGTTCATCCGGTTCATGTGGGACGGGCCCATCGTGGCGAGGGTCGGCGTCAGCGGGGAAGCGCCGGTCTGGACCCTGTGGCCCGAGTCCCCCCGGCAGTTCTTCGACTTCGATCTCCGGGAGGGGCTCGGGCTCCGCGTCCGCTTCGAGGAGGACGCCCTGGTGATCGAGTCGGAGGCCGGCGAGGCGCGCGCGGCCCGGCTATCTTCCACTCCATGAGCTACGCGAAGGACGTCCACGACACGATCTCCGCCGGCGGGCGGGAGTACGCCATCTACAGCCTGCCGAAGCTGTCCGCGCGCGGCTTCGACGTGGCGCGGCTCCCGTACTCGCTCAAGATCCTGCTCGAGAACCTCCTGCGGAACGAGGACGGCGTCAGCGTCCGTGCGGAGGACATCGAGGCCCTGGCCACGTGGGACCCGGCGGCGGCGCCGTCGCACGAGATCGCGTTCCGACCCGCGCGCGTGCTCCTTCAGGACTTCACCGGCGTGCCCGCGCTGGTCGACCTGGCCGCCATGCGGGACGCCATGGCCGAGATGGAGGGCGATCCCGCGAAGATCAACCCGCAGATCCCCGCCGACCTGGTGATCGACCACTCGGTCCAGGTGGACGCCTACGGCCGCGAGGCCGCCTTCCTGATCAACGCCGAGCGGGAGTACGAGCGGAACTACGAGCGGTACGCGTTCCTCCGCTGGGGACAGGAGGCGTTCGACTCCTTCCGCGTGGTGCCGCCGGACACGGGGATCGTCCACCAGGTGAACCTGGAGTTCCTGGGGCGCGTGGTGTGGTCCTCCGAGACGGACGGCCGCGCCGTCGCCTATCCCGACACGCTGGTCGGCACCGACAGCCACACGACCATGATCAACGGGCTCGGCGTCCTCGGCTGGGGCGTGGGCGGCATCGAGGCCGAGGCGGCCATGCTGGGCCAGCCGATCTCGATGCTGATCCCGCAGGTGGTCGGGTTCCGGCTCCGTGGCAGGCTCCCCGAGGGGGCGACCGCCACGGACCTCGTCCTACGCGTGACCGAGATGCTACGCGGCCACGGCGTGGTCGGGAAGTTCGTCGAGTTCTTCGGTGCCGGCGTTCCGGCGCTCTCGCTGGCCGACCGGGCCACGATCGGCAACATGAGCCCGGAATACGGCGCCACCTGCGCCATCTTCCCGGTCGACGAGGAAACGCTGGCGTATCTGCGCTTCACCGGCCGCGACGACGAGACGGTGGACCTGGTCGAGGCGTACGCGAAGGCGCAGGGGATGTTCCACACCGCGGACTCGCCGGAGCCCGTGTACTCCGACGTCCTGGAGCTGGACCTGGCCACGGTGGAGCCGTCGATCGCCGGGCCCAAGCTCCCCCAGCGCCGGATCCGGCTCTCCGACGCGAAGGAGACGTTCCGCGGCGACCTCAAGGACATGTTCGGCCATCTCGACCTGCCGCCTTCGGACGACCTCCACACCTGGGAGGAGGAGGGCGGCGAGCCGGCCGGCCCGGCGGTGGCCACGTCCGCTCCGCCCCGCGTGGTGGTGCGGCTCTCGACCTCCGACGACGGCGAGCCGGTCGAGTGCGAGCTCCACAACGGCTCTGTCGTCATCGCGGCCATTACCTCCTGCACCAACACGTCGAACCCCTCGGTCATGATCGCCGCCGGGCTCCTGGCGCAGAAGGCCGTGGCGAAGGGGCTCTCGACGCGGCCCTGGGTCAAGACGTCGCTCGCGCCGGGCTCGATGGTGGTGACCGAGTACCTGAACGAGGCGGGCCTCATGGAGCCCCTGGAGGCGCTCGGCTTCCACCTGGTCGGCTACGGCTGCACCACGTGCATCGGCAACTCCGGTCCGCTGGACCCCGAGGTCTCCCAGGCGATCGAGGCCCACGACCTGGTGGCCGCGTCGGTCCTGTCCGGGAACCGCAACTTCGAGGGCCGCATCAACCCCGACACCCGCGCCAACTACCTCGCCTCGCCGCCGCTGGTGGTGGCGTACGCGCTGGCCGGCCGGATGGACGTGGACCTCCGGACCGAGCCGCTCGGGACCGGATCCGACGGCGAGCCCGTGTTCCTGGCCGACGTCTGGCCGAGCCAGGAGGAGATCCGGAACGCGGTCCGCATCTCGGTCCTGACCGAGCAGTTCCGCTCCAAGTACAGCAACGTATTCGAGGGCGACAAGCGGTGGCACGCGCTGGAGATCCCCGAAGGGGACCGGTTCGACTGGCCCGGCGACTCGACCTACATCCGGCGCCCCACGTTCCTCACAAACATACTTGTAGACCCGCCGGAGCTCGTCGACATCGAAGGCGCGCGGCTCCTGGCTCTCCTCGGCGACTCGGTGACGACCGATCATATCTCCCCCGCGGGATCGATCAAGCTGGACTCCCCCGCGGGCCGGTACCTGGTGGAGCGCGGCGTGAAGCCCGGCGAGTTCAACTCCTACGGCTCACGGCGCGGCAACCACGAGGTGATGGTCCGCGGCACCTTCGCCAACATCCGCCTGCGGAACCAGCTCGTGGACAGGGAGGGCGGCTGGACGAAGCACATTCCGGACGGCGAGCCGATGTCGATCTACGACGCCGCCATGCGCTACGCCGAAGAGGGCGTCCCGCTGATCGTGATCGCCGGCAAGGAGTACGGCTCCGGCTCCTCCCGTGACTGGGCCGCCAAGGGCACGCTCATGCTCGGCGTCCGCGCCGTCATCGCCGAGAGCTACGAGCGGATCCACCGTTCCAACCTGATCGGCATGGGCGTCCTGCCTCTCCAGTTCGCCGCCGGCGAGAACGCGGCGAGCCTGAGCCTGACCGGCGAGGAGACGTTCGACATCCGCGGCATCGCGGGCGGGCTGGAGGTCGGCCAGACGGTGGAGGTGGTGGCGCATTCGGGCGGCGAGGACCGCGCGTTCACCGCGAAGGTCCGCATCGACACCCCGGTGGAGCTCGACTACTACCGGCACGGGGGGATCCTGCCGTTCGTGCTGCGGCAGCTGCGGGGGTAGGGGGCTTGGACGATCAGGGTGGAGCTCGGTGGCGGGACGAACCGGTCGTTCCCGAGAACTACCAGGACGTCCGGGAACTCGTTCGCCTCGCTCGAGAGGCTCGGCACAGGGTCGTCGAATTCGACTGGCGCTTCAGCCGACCGGAGCTTCACCAGCTGCGACGTGCAGTCCTGGAGTGGGGCACCACCGTTCGCGGCCGATTCAAGGCCTTCGACTCCCGCGTCCTCAAAGCGATCGAAGAAGGCCTCCAGGAAACGGATGCCATCTATCGTCTTTCCGAGCCCACCAACGCCGGAGACCATGAGATCGAAGTCCGGTGCGTTCCCGAAGGTGACGACTTTCGCCTACGGGGACACGCTCCTTTCGACGTCATCTACGGATACGGTCAGGCCGGCGTCTCCACCGATCCCGAAACGGCGGGCCGGCTGAGTTCCGAGACGCGGCAGACCCTCGCCGCTTCGGTCCGAATGCTTGGATGGGACCTCGAGAAGCTGCAGGAGCCGCGCCTTGCCGCGGTCACCAACGCCATGTTCGGCCTCCCCCTGAGCTATGGCACGACCCAGAGCGCCTCAGCCGACCAACCCGCGACGGACCTCCCCCTACGTTTCCGCGGGCCGTATTCCATCGTCGAGGAGGGGGCCCGGCGGTGCCTTTTCGGCAGCGACGTGGAGACCGAGTCCGGCGTATACCTGTGGACGATCCTCGTGAACGGCGAGTCCCGGGTGTGGTACGTGGGTCAGACGACACGGGGCTTCGGCACCCGGACGCGTGAACACGTCATCGGCTTTTTGTCCGGTGACTACGATTGCTACGACGCGGAGGCGCTCGCCCGGGGAGAATACCAGACGTTCCCGGAATTTCCCGAGTCGCGGTCGCTCCCGTCGCTGCTCGCCAACTATGAGCGACTGGTTCCCAACATCCTGCGGATCGTACGGATGATCGACGTTCACGTGATCCCGCTCGAGCCCGAGGGGCACCTGCTGAATCGGATCGAAGGGTCCATCGGTCGCTATTTCAAGAGTCACTCGGAGGAGTCGTTGAGGAATTTCATCACGCCCGGCCTCCGTCTTCCCGGGGCCGTTCCCGGAGAAGCTCCCCTCCGCCTGGTCCTCTCCAGCGACTCCCCGATCGCCGGACTTCCACCGCACCTGATCGCCTGACGGGGGCTTGGTTTGCCCGTCCCCTTCCCCCCCGACCTCCGCGCGTTCGTCGACTCGACGCCCTGGCGGTTCGCGAAGACATACGCCGCCACGTGGCCGCACGAGTACGTGGTCCGCACCCCGGAGAACGAAGCCATGATCGTCGCGCTGGCGCGCCACGTCTTCGAGCACGGCGTGGAGGAGCCCTTCTACCACCAGGTGCGGAAGTACCACCACGAGCGCGGCAAGGTGTACTGGTCGATGGACGAGTCGGCCGAGGAGACGACGCTCATCAACCGGTGCGACGAGGATCAGACGTACGAGGCTCGGCGCGCCGCGGGCACTTTGCCTCCGTAGCATCGCACCACGGGCCGGCGGACCGAGGTCTCTGGCCTCGCCGGGGCCTCCCGGCTACCATCCGCCGGTCACCCGTCCCACCCCCTGCTGGAGGATTTCCATGCGCCGATCGCTCTTCGTCCTGTCGTTCCTTGCCCTGCTCACGACCGTGCCCGCTGCGGCCCAGGACGTCGCGCGGATCGAGATCCAGCCCGAGCGGGTGGACGCCGTCATGGGCGACACCGTCCGCCTGACCGCGGTCGTCTACGACGCCGCCGGGCAGCCCCTCGACGTCCCGGTGCAGTGGCTCACCTCCTACGAGGTGGGACGGATCGATTCGACCGGCGCCTTCGTCGGCCTCGCCATCGGCGACCGCTCCGTGATCGCCAGCGCCGGCGGCGTGACCGCGTCGGTGCCGGTGACCGTGCGGGCGCTGCCGCCATCGGCGGTGGAGATGGCCCTTCCCGCGTCCACCGTCGCCGCCGGATCGTGGCTCCCGCTGGACGCGCGGGCGCTGGACGCCGCCGGCCGGATCGCCTTCGACGCGCCGATCGAGTGGTCGTCCAGTGACACCGCCGTCGCCGAGGTGGTCGGCCGCCACCTGGTCGCGCGGCGGGCCGGGACGGTCACGCTGACCGCGCGCTCCGGCCCCGCCACGGCCACCGAGTCGATCACCGTGACCCCGGCCGCCACGGGCGCTCTGGCGCTCTCCGCTCCCTCGGCCCCGCTTCGGACCGGCGACGTCCACCGGCTGGCCCCCACGCTGGACGGCCGGCCGCTGCCCGAGGGCGCCTGGCCGCGCTACGGTGTCACCGGCCCCGCCGGCCGCGTGTGGCCCGACGGCGGCTTCGTGGCCGAGGAGCCCGGCGACTACCTGCTGTCGGCCGAGCTCGGCGGGACCACCGCCACCGTCGCCATCCGGGTGGAGCCGCGGTCCCACGGCGAGCAGCTCGAGCTGGTCGGCCATGGGGGCGTTCCCACCGCCCACACCGCGGACATGTGGGTCCACGGCAACGCCGCCTACCTCGGCACGTTCATGGACGATCACCTGCGCGTGTTCGACATCTCGGATCCGGCCAACCCGGTCCTGACCGACTCGGTCCGGGTGGACGCCCGCCGCATCAACGACGTCATGGCGAACCCGGAGGAGGGCTTCGCCATCATGACCCGCGAAGGGGCCGCCGACCGGGCCAACGGGATCGTGGTCCTCGACATCACCGACCCCCTCCATCCGACGATCGCCGGGGAGTACACCGAGACGGTCTCGGGCGGCGTCCACACGACCTGGATCGTGGGCGAGCTCGTGTACGCCACGCACAACGGCACCGGCGACATGAAGATCATCGACGTCTCGGACCGGGCGAATCCGCGGCAGGTGGGAAGCTGGGGCCTCGACAGCCCCAACCGCGTGCTCCACGACATCTTCATCGCCGATGGGATCGCGTACCTGTCCTACTGGGACGATGGGCTCGTCATCCTGGACCTGGGCGGCGCGGGCAAGGGCGGCACCCCCACCGAGCCCGTGCTCGTCTCCCGCATCTACTACCCCGAGGGGAACACCCACACCGCCTGGCGCTGGAAGAACTACGTCTTCGTCGGCGACGAGCACTTCCCCGTTGGCTGGGACATGGACCGGCCGATCGCCGCCAGCGGCTTCATCCACGTGATCGACGTGACCGACATCGAGAACCCGGTCGAGGTGGCCAAGTACGAGGTGCCCGAGGCCGGCGCGCACAACATCTGGATGGACGAGGAGTCGGAGCAGCTCTTCCTCGCCTACTACCAGGCGGGCCTCCGCGTCCTGGACGTGTCGGGCGAGCTGCGGGGGGATCTCTACCGGCAGGGGCGGGAGATCGACCGCTATCTGACCTCGGCCACCGAGGGCGTGGCCCTGCCGAACGCGCCGTTCGCCTCCACCGTCATGCTCCACGACGGGCGGATCTTCACCGTGGACCTGAACTCGGGCCTCTGGATCCACCAGATGGTCCCGACGGGGGACCGGCCGATCTCGTAGTCGGGATCAGGCCTCGGGCGCGGGGCGGCTGGCCGGATCGGTGAAGCCGATCACCCGCCGGAACCGTCCCGCCCCGTCCAGGGCGGCCACGTTCTCGCCGGTCGACACCGTGTCACCGTCCTTGACCGCCTTCCAGCCGAAGCGCAGCCAGCCGTGGACCTGCTCGGGCTCGCCACGAGGCTCCAGGCGGATCCCGCCCATGACCGAGCGGCTCCGCGCGATGTGGTCGGAGAGCTCCGCCCGGCCGCGCGTGGCCGCCCAGGCGTGGCGGAACTCCCCGTCCTCGGCCAGGAACTCGACGATCGCCGCCTCGCGCTCGGCGGGCTCGTCCGCGTTCCACGCCGCGAACCACGCCGCGGCGAGACCGGGGAGCGCGGCGCCGTGCTCGGCCCGCGCCGCGCCCGCCGCCAGGAGCGAGAGGTACACGCTGTGGCCGCCACGATGGCCGTCGCGGAGGCCCTCGGTCGGAAGCCCCGCGTGGGCCAGGGTCACGCGGGTGCCGTCGGCGGCGGGCTCCAGCTCGAGCTCCACCGTGGTCGCCCCCGGCGGGATCTCCGGGCTCCCCTCGTAGCCCCAGGTGAAGGCGAAGCGCCGCGGCGCGTCGAGCTCCGTGACCTCGCCGCGGACGATCGGGCCGCCCGGCGAGAAGTCCACCGTCACCGCCCCGCCCTCGCGCGGGTCCACGTCCGCCCGGCCCATGGCCGCCCCCATCCAGGTCCCGAACAGATCCGGGTCGGTGAAGAAGCCGAACACCGTCTCCGGCCGCGCGGCGATCTCGACCTCCAGCCGCACCACGTCGCTCATGTGTCCCTCCTTCGAAATGGAATCCGGTCCATTCTACCCGATCCGGAGTCCGCCCGGGTGCAGCCCCCGGGTTGCACCGCCGCCCCGGGGCTGCCTTTCCGCGCTCCATCCGATCGCGTAACCTGCTCCATATCAACGACTTGACTTTGCGGCACGCCGGTTGCTTTACCCCTCGGCGACGGCGCGGACGGACTCCCCGTCCCGCACCCGAACCCGAGCCGCAGGGGACGCCATCGTGAACCGCATCCGATCCTTCCGGACCGCCCTGACCCTCTCCGTGGCGCTGGCCGCTCCGGCCGCCGCTCAGACCCCCGACGCCGACACCGCGCGCGCCGAGCTCGCCGCCTGCGCGGCCGCCGCCCAGGCCGAGGACGAGACCACCGCGCTCGCCGCCGCCGGCCGCGCCGAGACCGCCTTCACCGCCTGGGCCGAGGACGCCCCCGACGACCCCGAGCCCGTGGTCGGCCGCGCCCAGGTCCTCACCTGGTGCCGGATCTCCTTCGCGCCGTTCATGGAGCAGGGTGTGATCGTCGGGCAGTCGAACGCGCTCCTCGAAAAGGCGCTCGAGATGGACCCGACGCACTGGACCGCCCGCTTCTCGCTCGCCATGAACCACTACCACACGCCCGAGTTCCTGGGCCGCACCCCCGACGCCATCCGCCACCTGGAGATCCTGATCGAGCAGCAGGGAGACCGCGCCGACTCGCCGGAGATGGCGGGCCCGTTCACGTACCTGGGCGACCTCTACGCGCGGACCGGCCGGGACGACGAGGCCCGGGCGATCTGGGAGCGGGGCGCGGCGCTCTTCCCGGCCGACACCGATCTGGCCGAGCGGCTGGGCGAAGCGCCCGGCCTCGGTGAGGGCGCCAGCGCGCCGATCGAAGTGGAACCGATCCGGGTGACGGTCGAGGGCGGGTGGTCGATGGACGACACCCGCCCGCAGGCCACGCTCCGGAAGGTCGACGTCTACACCGCGCCGGGGGGGACGGCGGACATCCTGCAGGTCTTCCAGATGCTGCCCGGGGTGACCCGGGCCAGCGAGGGGAGCGACCTGTACGTCCGGGGCGGCGACCCGGCCGAGTCCCCGGTCCTGATCGACGGCGCGCGGCTGGCGTACCCCGGCGTGTTCGAGACGCTGCACGGGGGCGTCTTCGGGATCCTGGATCCGTCGGTTCTCGCGAAGGCGTACTTCTCGAGCGGCGGCTTCTCCGCCCGCTACGGCGACGCGCTCTCCGGCGTGGTCGAGCTGGAAACCGACGGCCGGCCGGGTGTCTCCTCGTGGCGCGCCGGCTGGAACTTCGCCGGCGCCGGCGCCACCGTCCGGCGGCCGCTCGGCCCTACCGCCGGGGGCTGGGCGTCGCTCCGCGCCACCGAGACCTCGCTCCTCCTGGCGCTCCACGGCGACGGCGGGGAGTACACCTCCGTCCCCCGCTCCATCGAGGGCGCGGCGGGGCTCGAGTGGGCGCCGCGAGCCGGGCTCGAGCTGAAGGCGCTGGCGCTGGCCGAGGCCGACCACGCCGCCCGCGAGGTCGACGCGATCGGATACCGCGGCCCGTTCGACAGCGCCGGCCGGACCACGCTCGGCCTCCTGTCGGGCAGCGCGGTTTCCGCCGACGCGACCCGCTCGCTCCGCGCCACCGCTTCCTGGACCGAGCGGCGGAGCGACTTCGAGTTCGGCGTGCTGGACCGGGAGCGTCGGGACCGCGCCTGGGGGCTCCGCGCCGAGGCCGAGGTGGCCCCCTCCGCCGCCCGCGCGCTCCGCGCCGGGGTCGAGGCGCGGCGGCTGACCGCCGTCGAGGCCGGCACCGTCCCGACCACCGAGCGGATGGATCCCGACGCCCCCTCCGAGCCCGCGGCCGGCGGCGGCGGCGAGACGTGGCACGCCGGCGCGTGGGTCGAGGGCGAGGTCCGGCCGATCGCGCCGCTGGCCCTGGTGGCCGGCGCGCGGGTCGACCGGTTGCCGGGCGAGGAGAGCGTCACCGTCGACCCGCGGGCGGCGATCGCCTGGGCCACTGGCGACTGGACCGTCCGCGCCGGGGCCGGCACGTTCCGCCAGGGCCGCTGGCGGGCCGGCTACGAGCTTCCGGACGGCGGCGCCCCCGACGGCCTGCCGCGCCGCGCCCGCCACTACACGCTGGGGCTCGAGCGGCAGGGGGAGCCGTGGCTCAAGGTGGACGGGTACGTGAAGCGCTACGACCGCTACATTGCCGGGACCGACGCCGAGGCCGGGGCGCCTGCCGGGACCGCCCCCGCCCCCGACCGCGCCATCGTCTCCGGCCGCGCGGCCGGCGTCGACGCCATCGCCCGCTGGACCGGCACCGAGCGGTGGGACGGCTGGATCTCGTACTCGCTCCTGCGCGGCCGGGTGGAGCTGGCGGACGGGACCACGGCCTCGTCCGATTACGACGTGACCCACTCCCTGACCACCGTGGGCCGCGTCAACCACGGGCCGTGGCAGCTCGGCGTCACCGCGCGCGTCGCGACCGGCGTGCCGCACACGGCGATCCTCGGCTCCACGGCGGGGGACGGCGGCCCGCGCGACCCGGTCTACGGCGAGCCGAACGGCGCCCGGCTGCCGGACTACTTCCGGCTGGACGCCCGCCTGACGCGCTTCTTCCCGTTCCGGAGCGGATACCTGGTGACCTACGTCGAGATGCTGAACCTGACCGACCGCGCCAACGCCTCGGCCGTCGTCTACGACGCGAACTGGGAGAACCCACGCCCGGTGGAGTCGTTCTTCGCCGATCGCACGTTCGTGGCCGGCTTCGAGTTCCAGCCCTGATGGGGTCTGAACCCCTCGCCGCCGCGATCGCGTTCCTCGCCCTGGGCGCCAACGGCCTCGGCACCACGTTCCAGCTCCTGGTGGCGCCGCGGAGCCGGACGGTCCGGTGGTTCGCCCTGTTCGAGGCCAACATCATGCTGTGGCTCGGTCTGCAGGGGTGGATCTTCGCGACCGGCGAGATCGGCTCGCTGGGCCCTCTGTACGAGGGGACGGTCCACATGCTGCCGGGGATCTTCCTGGCGACCACCCTGGTCGACGTGCGCGGGTGGTCGGACGCGAAGGCCCTCGGAGTGGTGGCCCTCTCGGCCGCGCTCCTGCCGATCTCGCTCGGCAACCTGATCGGCGGCGCCGGGGACACCGGCCTCGTCATGGTGTGGCAGGTCCTCGGCTGGACCGCGGGCTCCGTCCTCCACGCCCGCTCGCGCCCGGCGGTGGACCCGGGAGTCCGCCGGCGGCTCCGCGCGGCCGTGGGCTGGACGCTCCTCGCGATCGGGCCCGTGGCCGTAGTGGCCGGCTGGCTCGCGGGCGGTGATTTCTTCGTGTACGTGATGCCGCTCCTGACGATCGGGATGCACGTCCTGGTCCTCTTCGGGATCGTGCACCTCCGGTTCTACGACATCGAGGTCCGCGCCAGCCGGAGCGGCCAGACGGCCGCCCGCGCGGCGGAGATCGAGCGCCTCGCGGTGGTGGGCGAGATGGCCGCCTCGTTCGCCCACGAGGTGCGGAACCCGCTGACCGGGGTGCGCTCGCTGGCCCAGCGGCTGGCCGAGGAGGACGTCACCGAGCCGAAGCGCCGGCAGTACGCCGAGCTGATGGTGCGGGAGATCTCGCGGGTGGACGGGATCGTGGCGCGGATCCTCGGCGTCGCGCGCCGCGCGCCCGGCGCCGACGGCGACCGGGGGCCCACGCCGCTGGAGCCCCTGTTCGAGGACCTGCGGCTCCTGGTGGCCGGCCGGGCCGAGCGGCAGGGCGTGGAGATCCGGGTGAAGCCCGGCGGGCTCGCCGCCGCCGCCGGCCGCGACGCGCTGGCCCAGGTGCTCCTGAACCTTCTCCTGAACGCGCTCGACCACTCCCCCGAGGGCGGCGCGGTCGAGCTGGCCGCCGGCCGGGCCGGCGAGAGCGTCCTCCTCACGGTGCGCGACCAGGGCCCGGGCGTTCCGGCCACCGAGCGAGACCGCGTGTTCGACGCCCTCTACAGCGGAACCGGCGGCACCGGGCTCGGCCTGGCGGTCGTCCGGCGCGTGACCGGCGAGCACGGCTGGTCCATCGAAGTGGCCGACGCGCCCGGCGGCGGCGCCGAGTTCCGGCTGGGGATCCCCGCGTGAGGATTCTGGTCGCCGACGACGAGGCCGCCGTCCGCTTCAGCCTGCGGGAGCTGCTGGAGGACGCCGGCCACGAGGTCCGCGAGGCCGAGGACGGCCTGGCCGCACTCGCCACGCTCGAGGCCGCGCCCGCCGACCTGGTGGTGAGCGACCTCCGGATGCCGGGCCTGGACGGCCTCGGGCTCCTGGAGCGGGTCCGCGCCCGCTGGCCGGACACGCTGTTCGTCCTGGTGACCGCGCAGGGCGACGAGCGGACCGCCGTCGGGGCGCTGAAGCTCGGCGCCTACGACTACCTGCCGAAGCCGTTCGACAACGAGGACGTCCGCGCCGCGGCCCACCGGGCGCGCGAGGTGCTGGCGCTCCGCGCCGAGAACCGCCGGCTCCGCGAGGAGCTCTCCGGCGAGTTCCGCGGGATCGTGGGCGACGCCCCCGCCATGCGGGAGGCGATCCGCGTGATCCGCCGCGCCGGGGCCACCGACGCCACCGTCCTGATCACCGGCGAGAGCGGGACCGGCAAGGAGCTGGCCGCCCGGGCGCTCCACGAGGAGAGCCCCCGCCGCGCCGCCGCCTTCGTCGCGCTCAACTGCTCGGCGCTCCCCGGGGACCTGGTCGAGAGCGAGCTGTTCGGCCACGTGCGGGGGGCGTTCACCGGCGCCGACCGCGACCGGGACGGCCTGTTCGTGGCGGCCGACGGGGGCACGCTGTTCCTGGACGAGATCGGCGACCTGGCGGGGCCGGCGCAGGCCAAGCTCCTGCGCGCGCTGGAGGCCGGCGAGGTGACGCCGGTCGGCGCTTCGAAGCCGGTCCGGGTGGACGTCCGGCTGGTGGCGGCCACGAACCGGCCGCTGGCGGAGATGGCGGAGAGCGGCGAGTTCCGGGAGGACCTGCTGTGGCGGCTCCAGGTGGTGACGCTGGCGCTCCCGCCGCTCCGCGAGCGGCGCTCGGACGTGCCGGCGCTGGCCACCCGGCTCCTGGCCGAGCTGGCCGAGCGGCACGGCCGGCCGGTCGCGGGCCTGACCGAAGCGGCGCGGCGAGCGCTCGTGGCGTGGGACTGGCCCGGGAACGTGCGGGAGCTGCGGAACGCGCTGGAGCGCGCCGTGGTCCTGGCCGAGGGCCCGGAGATCGACGTGGCCGACCTGCCCGACGCGATCCGTCGGGACGACGCGCCCCTGCGCGGCGACCGGGCCGCCATCGAGGGGCTTCCCTACACCGAGGCGAAGGCGCGCGTCGTCGACGCGTTCGAGCGCTCGTACCTCTCGGCCACGCTCGAGCGGCACGGCGGCAACGTCTCGGCGGCCGCCCGTTCGCTCGGGCTCCATCGGCAGAGCCTGCAGAAGATGCTGAAGCGGCTGGGCCTGGACTAGCGGCTCACACCCCTACCGGCCCCCGCCGAACGCCCAGCCGAAGCTGACGATCGGCAGGCAGCATCCGCTGTCGTCCCCCGCCAGCCCGGCCAGACCCACGTCCGCCGAGAGCCGGTCCCCGAAGATCCGGACCCCGCCCGACAGGAGCCCGTAGCCGGAGTCGTCCCCCAGCAGGACGTAGCTCTCGGCCATCAGCTTGACCCGCCGGGCCACGCGGATCTCGCCGCCCAGCGTGAGCAACGGGTCCACGATGGCGCTCTTGTGCTCGTCCACCAGGAAGGGCCACGCCAGGCCCGCGTTTACCGCGGCGCGCTCGCCGCCGAACGTGCCGGTCAGGTGGAGCGCTCCGACGGAGCCCTCGTCCAGCTGGCTCCGGGCCAGGAAGGCGACCACGCCGGCCGAGACGTTCGCCCGCGGTCCCGAGATCAGGCCGATCCGCGGCTCGATCCACAAGACCTCCGCCATGATCCCGGGCGCCACCGTCGTGCCGGCCGCGACCTGAATCCGGTCGGTGATTCCGTAGGCGACGTACGGGAAGAATACCTCGATCACGCCGATCGAGCCGGTGCCGCCGGGAAGCGTGCGGCCGGTGGGGCCGGCGAAGAGCCGGTAGTCCGCGTCGTCGGCCGGCCAGAGCGACCCGTCCCGCACGACCCCGCCGGCGGGCCGCGCCGAGACCACCGTGGCGCGCTCCACCTCGACCCGCGCCCCGGACTCCGTCACGACCACCACGCTCTCCGCGTCCGCCTCCACGACGCGGCCGTACAGGGTGGAGCCGTCGGCCAGCCGGATCTCCATCAGCTGGTCGGAGGGCGCGAGCGCGACCTCCTGGGCGGCGGCGGGCCCGGCCAGGAAGGTCGTCGCGAGAATCGACAGCTGGGCGAAGGCGCGGATCGGGCAGCGGAGCGATATCATGGACGGCTCTCCTCGAAAGTATGGTGTGGGCCCGGGTCGCTCTCCTCCACCAGCGCCAGACGGTTCCCCTCGGAATCCAGGAACTCCGCGATCCGGCCCCAGGCGAACACCCGTACCCCGTTCGGCTGCACCCGATCCAGGCCCGGCTCGTCCCGCCCCGCGGCCAGCGCCACCCCGCGCGCGGCCAGCGCCGCCACCTCCCGGTCCACGTCGGCCACCCGGAACTCGAGCCCCTCGGTGGCGCCGCCGTGCGGGTAGAGGTGGAGCTCGGCGCCCTCGGCCGCGACCGCGGCCCAGGTCGGCGCCCGCGAGAGGAGCGGGAGCCCCAGCACGCCGGTGTAGAAGGCGACCGCGCGCTCCAGGTCGGCCACGCGCAGGTCGACGATCACGCGGCCCAGCCGGGGCGGCCGATTCACGATTTCCCGAGGGTCAGTCGTTGGAGGCGCGGGAGAGGATCAGCCATCCGCCCAGGCCCGCCACCACGGAGGCCAGCAGGATCGCCAGCTTGGCCCCGGCCAGGAGCTCGCTCCCCTCCCCGAACGCCAGCCCGGCGATGAAGAGCGACATGGTGAAGCCGATGCCCGAGAGCCACGCGACGCCGTAGATGTGGATCCACCGGATGTCCGCCGGCAGGTCCGCCATCCCCAGCCGCACCGACAGCCAGGCGAACAGCGTGACGCCGATCTGCTTGCCGACCACCAGGCCCAGCACGATCCCCAGACCGATCGGCTCCAGCAGCCGGGCCGTGACGCCGCCCTCGATCGTGACGCCGGCGTTCGCCAGCGCGAACAGGGGCAGGATCGCGTAGGTGACCCAGGGCAGGAGGCCGTGCTCCAGCTTCTGGAGCGGGGTGGAGACCTCCTCGATCGCCTCCTCCAGCGCGTGGAGCGCGTCCTGCTGGCCCTGGTTCGACAGCCGCCGGTTGGGCCGGTCGGTGGCGTGGCCGAACTCGGTCAGATAGTCCCGCGCCCGGGTCAGGAACTCGAGGCCGTTGATCCGGGCGCTGGCGGGGATCGTGAGGGCGGCAAGGACGCCGGCCACCGTCGCGTGGACGCCGGAGTGCAGGAACGCCACCCACAGGAGCACGCCGAGCGCCCCGTAGGGCACCGCGTACCGGACCCCGAATCCGTTCAGCGCGATCAACCCGACCATCGAGAGCCCGCCGATGGCCAGCCAGCCCCACGCCAGCTCGCCCGAGTAGAAGAGCGCGATCACCATGATCGCCCCCAGGTCGTCCACGATCGCCAGGGCCGTCAGGAACACCTTGAGCGAGGTGGGGGCGCGGGTCCCCATCACCGTCAGGACGCCGAGAGCGAACGCGATGTCGGTGGCCATCGGGATGCCCCAGCCCGACGCCGCCTCGCCGCCCACGTTCAGCGCCGCGTAGATCGCGGCAGGCACCACCATGCCGCCGACCGCGGCCACCAGCGGCAGGGCAGCCTGCCGGCGCGTGGCCAGCTCGCCCGCCAGCAGCTCGCGCTTGATCTCGAGCCCGACGACGAAGAAGAAGATCGCCATGAGCCCGTCGTTGATCCAATGGAGGAGCGACTCCTCGATCGCGACGTCGCCGGTGCCGATCCGCAGGTAGGTGGACCAGATGGCGAAGTAGCGGTCGGCGTACGGCGAATTGGCCCAGACGAGGGCCACGATGGCGCAGAACAGCAGGACGATGCCGCCGGACGCCTCCATCCGGACGAACCGGCGGAACGCAGCCAGCGGGGGCGGAAACGGCAGGGACGGTCGGGACAGGCCCATGGCCCCACAACGTATGCCGTGGGGCGGTGGACGCCACGGTTCCTGTTCGGAATGGAACAGCGGACGGCCCGCCACATCCATAGCCTGTGTGAAGAAGGTGAAACGGGCCGTCTACCCCATTTCGAGGAGGCATTCCGATGACGCATCACGAGCATGAGCCGATCCGCGATCCCGACGACGCCACCCAGCGCGTGAACTCCACCCGCAGCGGAATCGTGAGCGCGCTGTTCCACGACGCCGACGAGGCCGACGCCGCGTTCCGACGCGCCCGCGAGTGCGGTGTGCCCGACGACCGGATCTCGATCCTGATGTCCGAGCAGGCCCGGGACGAGTACTTCCCGAGCGAGATGGTGGAGGTCCACAAGGAGCGGAAGACGCTCGAGGGGACCGGCGTGGGGAGCGCGGTGGGCATGACGGTCGGCGCGATCGCCGGCGCCATCGCCGCCATCGGCACCGTCGTGGCCCTGCCCGGCCTGGGGCTGGTCGTGGCCGGACCGCTGGCCGCCGCGATCGCCGGCGCCGGCGCGGGTGGCGTGGCCGGCGGCCTGATCGGCGCGCTGGTGGGCACCGGCATGTCCGAGGAGCGGGCCGAGCTCTACCGCTCGACGATCGAGGAAGGCGGCGTGGTCCTGGTCGCCACGCCCCAGACGTCGGAGCAGGCGAGCAAGGTCGAGGACGCCTGGAAGGACGAGGGCGGCGCCGAGGTGTTCCGGAGCGCCGACTAGGGCGAGTCCTAGGGCGAGATCGCGAACATCCCGTAGAGCCGCGTCTCGTCGTCCGCGGGCGGATCCAGCGTCCGCGCCAGACCCACGACGACGCGGAGCGGCGGGAGTCCGAGGAACGGGAGCCGGGGGGCGTCCAGCGCCACCTGGCTTCCGTACACCCGGACCCAGCGGTCGACCGAGCCGCCCGCGCTCATCCACCGGTAGAACGTCTCCGCCCCTCCGGGCGACACCCACGCCAGCCGCACCGACGCGGCCTCCTCTCCCGACGCGTATCCGACCGGCACCGCTGGATCGGGGAGCCGCTGAGACAGGACCGGCCCGCCGAACAGGGGCGGGGCCACGCCGCCGAAGGCGAACCGCTCGAACCCCTCCGGCCCGGCGTCCGTCCGGCCGTAGAGCCCGTCCAGCCGAAGGCCGGTCCCGCCGATGGATGCGGCGAGTGAGGCGCGAGCCACGCCGCGCGACCACGCCTCCCCGTCCGTCTCTCCCCGCGCTCCGTGCAGCCGCACCGCCTCGGTCAGCCGCAGGCGGCCCCGCGTCTGGAGCCACGCCGCGTCGACCTCCGCCCACGCCAGGGCGCGGTCCGCGCCGTCCAGGCCGCCGCCACCCAGCCGCGCCGCCGAAGCCCCCGCGCGGTACGCCGTCGCCGAGCCGAGCATCGGCCGCTCGAGCTCCAGGGCGGCGGCGGCCCCCGTCATCTCCAGGTCGGTGAGGCCCGGGATCCCGGCGTCCTGCTCCGACGGCCGCTGCCGGGCGTGGAACGCCTCGGCCTGGAGCGCCGGCCGCCAGCCCCGCCACTCGGCG
The DNA here is from genome assembly GCA_964619975.1 of uncultured Gemmatimonadales bacterium. Classification (GTDB taxonomy): domain Bacteria; phylum Gemmatimonadota; class Gemmatimonadetes; order JACCXV01; family JAHWKZ01; genus DATLFF01. The sequence continues at coordinate 7,912 of CAZUIY010000142.1, read as the reverse complement.
CCGATCGATCCGCCGCGCCAGGCGCTCTCCGCGCCGTAGAGCCCGCGCGCCGTCCACGCCAGCCGGCCCACCGGATCGACCCCGTGGAGCGCCGCGCCCAGGGCCCACCCCTCGGCGCCGCCGTAGGCGATTGGCAGCGGGCTCCGCTCGCGCGGCCCCATGCCGTACGGCCGTCCGGGGCCGGCCGGCGCCGTCGCCAGGGCCGGCGCCTGGACGGGGGTCGGCGGCACCGCCGGGGCGAGCGCCGGGTCCAGCGCCGGCCCGGGCTCCAGCGTCGAGTCCGCGACCGCCAGCCGCCGGACGTCCAGCCCGTGCCGGGTCAGGTGGGCGAAGAAGAGCCCGCCGTCCGGTGAGGGCGCCGGCGAAATCGCCGCGCTGACGACGCGGGTCAGGGGCCGAGCCGTACCCGTGGCCAGGTCGATCCGCACCACGTCGTGGACACCGCCCCGGTCGGAGACCGCCACCAGCGCCTCCCCGCCCGGCAGCCACTCCGCGTCGAACCGCGTGGCGGCGTCCACCGGGCCGGCGACGCCGAGCTCCCGCCCGTCCGGGGCCAGGAGCGCCAGCCGCCAGCGGCCGCCCTCCTGGACCGAGACCGCCATCCGCCCGCCGTCCGGAGAAACCCGCGGCCGGTGCCACGACCGCTCCCCCGGCACCCCGTCCGCCACCGTCGTCACGGATCCCGTGGCCAGGTCGATCCGGACCAGGTCGCAGGCGCCGTCCAGACACCGGGTGCCGACCGCCGTGCGCCCGTCCGGCTCCGGGTCGGCGTCGCGGATTCCCGCGCCGTGGGTCACCCGCCGGAGCCCGCCGCCCTTCCAGCGCCAGACGAACAGGTCGCTCCGCACGCGGCCGTCCCCCAGCCCCTCGGGCCGCACCACCAGGATCCCCTCCCCGTCCGCCAGCCACCGGGGTCCGCGATGGCCACGACCGGCCGCGGGGGCCAGCCGGGCCACCGGCACCTTCGGCCGGGGCCGCCACTCGACCGCCGCCACGTCCTCCGGGTCACGGGCCAGGGCGCTGTCCCGAGCGGCGCGGAAGGCGGTCGTCAGCGTGTCCTCGGCGGTGGTCCAGACGACCAGCTCCGGCGGGCGGTCCGGGTCCGGCCGTCGAACAGCCGCCAGGTGTCGGCCATCCGGCGATACCGCCAGGTCCTCGGTCCAGCCGGATAGCCGTTGCCACTCCTCGCCCTCGACCCGGCCGCGGGCCTCGATCGCGTCCTCCACCGCCAGCGCCCGCTCGGTCACGTCCACGGTGAAGCGCCCCCAGAGCTCCGCGGGCGGGCCGCCGAAGACGCCGGCGAACGCCTCCTCGAAATCGCGCGGCGCTCGCGCGGACAGCCGCCGCCACAGGTTCGGCAGGCTCTCTTCGCCGGAGCGCGCCTCCAGCCACTCCAGGTACGCCGACCCCGCCAGGTACGGGACGGCGCCCTCCAGGTAGCTCCCCTCCCCGTCCAGCGCCCCGTACGACGGGAGCCGTCCGGCCAGCGCCCACTCCCGGAGGACCGCCGCGCGCCACGCCCCGTAGGGCCGGCCGCTTCCGGTCACCCGCCCCTCGATCAGCGTGGCGTACCCCTCGACCGCCCACCGTGGCGCCCGCATCGCGATCGGTCCCGGCGAAACCGGCAGGAGCCGCGCCAGCCACCGCTCCCGGGGGTTCCGGGACGGCCGCCCAAGATGCGCCACGTGGGCGTACTCGTGAACGGCCAGGAGCTCGCTCCAGCCCCGGCTCGTGGCCAGCATCGACGCCGGGTCGGGCGGCGCGGGCCACAGGACCACCACTCCGCCCGGATACGCGAACCCGTTCGACACCCCCAGCGGATCGTGCACCACCACGGTGACCCGGCGGTCCGGATCGTACCCGACCAGCGCCGTCACCGCCCCGTGCACCGCCTCCAGCCGGCCCGCCATCTCCTCGCTCCACGCCGCCAGCTCCGCCGGGTGGTGGACGTCGAAGTGGGCGGTCGAGATCGTGCGCCAGTCGGCCCACGCGCGGGGGAGGGGCTGGGCGTCGGCGATTCCCGGCCCGGCCAGGACGACGATCGCCGCGGCGGAAGCCAGAACCCTTCCCCCACGTGTAATACTTTTGTATGATATCAGGGTACGCTCCCCGCTGAAGGAGGTTGGAGATGGTTCGGAAGATAACCCTGCGACGGATGGGCGGGTCGGTCGGCACCACGCTTCCTAAGGAGATGATGGACCGGCTGAACGTTCATGCGGGGGACGAGATGTACGCCGTCGAAACGGACGCGGGCATCCTGCTGACCCCCTACGATCCCGACTTCGATAAGTCGATGCGTCTCTACGAGCGGTTCAGCCGCAAGTACCGGAACGCGCTCCGTGAGCTCGCCTGACGAGCCCCGCTGGCTGGACCGGCGGGTCGTCGACGCGATGCATGGCGAGCAGCTCCGCGAGCACGGCGGTTCCCCGGGCGTCCGCGACTCCGGCCTGATCGAGAGCGCGCTGGCCCGGCCCCGCCAGCGCTTCGCCTACGACGAAGACGCCGACCTCCCCCGCCTGGCGGCGGCGTACGGCTTCGGCCTGGTGCGGAACCACGGCTACGTGGACGGGAACAAGCGGGTCGGCGCGGCGGCCCTCGGCGTGTTCCTGCTGATGAACGGCCTGGAGCTGGAGGCGCCGGAGCCGGAGCTGGTGTCGGCCATGATGGCCGTGGCGTCGGGCGACTGGGACGAGGAGGCGCTGGCGGGATGGGTCCGGGAGCGGGCGGTCGTCTTCGAAGATTCGGGAGCGAACGATCCCGTATAGCAGCTACCACCAGCTGCGGTTCCAGTGCTCGATCATCTATGCTACCGGACTGGAATCTTGACTCCTGCCGTCACACTGAGGTGATCCAGGACTGAATCAAGCGAGCACAGATAGCTGGCCTCCAGAGTATCTCCACGGTTGCAGAACTGGAAAATGTATTTGACGTTCAGCTCGAATGGAATCGAGTGAACCATTGGGACTCGTAGTCCTACCCCCGCACTCACCGTTGGGTCAATCGTACTCTCCAGTGCTGAGGGTACATCCTTGTCGCTATTCCCCTCCTCCTGCCGATTCTCTCCAGGATCCATTAAGGCAAGTCCTCCGCCTAATGAAACCGAGAAAGACCGTCCAGTTCGAGAATCATTAACGACCGGCATTAAGACTTCCATAGATACAAAGTGGATTCTCAAATTGGAGCGCGCCAGCGTCCCAGACTGACTAGGCGCAGCCGGGGGCGCATGCGTGAATGAGTACGTCTCCATCTCTAGTGGGATAAACAGATATGAACCCGTTATCCTGAAGTCAGAGCGAATTCTCTTCGAGACCGATAGCCCTAGGGTACGATTAATACCATCAGCAGCGTAACGAATTCCCAAGCCGGATGACTTCTGTGTTAATCGAACAAGACCCACTTGAGGATCAAGAGTCCAATTAGCTTGGGCCCAAGCACAGGGTGCCCACAAACCAGCAATCACGATCATTATGGTGAATCGAAACATTGCCACCCCCTTCAGAGGAACTCGCCTACGGAAAGATATGCGAAACTGAGGCATTGCAATCAGACGGGCCGCTGATATCTATGCATACTATTGAATTCGTGAAGAGTATGCCTTCGCCGATGAAATCATCAGGGCTTGGAAAGTCGGTCTCCCGCATCACGAACTGAAAATTGAATGGAAAATCAGAATAAACCCCTTTCTGGATAGCATAGATTCTATCTGCATCTACCCCCGTCTTCCTCACCTTATAGATCTCGTCGTTAGTGTTTTGATATAGGATCTCAATTTCCATGTCACCCATAAATGGTCCTTCAAAATGATGATAAATGATAAATTCGCTAACGGTGAACTGCAATGGTAGGGTCCCGGACCCGCCTCCACTACAATCCTCCCCATCACACATGGCATGTGGGGTCATGCCACGAGAGGCACCTCGTTCGAAGATTACCACGATCTCTGTGTCCGTGCTTTCGTCCTCATCTTGAATGGTTCCACCGGCCGTCTGCCGAACTTCGACTCTTCGTGTCTTAGGCTCAGCGGGGTGGAGAATGAGTAGCGGCCGTTGAGACGAGCGAGCCTGAAATGAATTGACAATGACGCTACGTCCGTGGTGATCAAAGGCCTGTACCGAGTGAGCATCTGGATCTTCAATCACTGCGACTAATATTGAGGGGTCACCCCTCCATGATAGACGATGCTCATCAAATGGCATGTAGAAATCCATATCTGGGAGTCTTCCAACTGTATGGGTAAACTCCTCCGTGGTCATTTGCGCCACATTCGCGGTTCGGCTTAGAAGCAGCGCCCCCTCTGAGGTCGCCAAGTACTCCTGAAGAACAAGCTTGTGCTCGTTAAAAGGTGAAGCCCTGAGAGCATCCTTGAGGCCGGCCGCAACCATGCGCTCCCCTAAAGCTGCGGCGAGGGCCACGGCTACGTGTTGGGCGTCATTGTCGGCAGGAAAAAGTGCGGTGCCCTCCGAAGCCTCTTCACTTGGAACAACTAGACCATCTGGCGACCCACAGCTAAGTAAGAAGGAGGGTGCAACGCACAACAGAATCCACCAAGATCGCAGCACGAAAAACCTCCTTCAAAGGGTTGTTTCTGAATAGAGAGCTCAAACCCAAGTGCCGGAGGTCGACGCAACTTGCTGGGAGTCTGGACACTGCACCTCACACTGGATGAGCGATTCACCCTCTTCCACTCTTCCCGTGTGTTCCGCTGGTTGTACATAGACCCTGCGGGACCCACCGCTAAAAAGATCGTAGCCGCGAAGTGAACTTATGTCAATGGTACGCTCAGCATTGGCTGGCGGGTGTAAGGCCTGTTGAGGCAAGCGTCGCAGTCGGATAGACATGCGACAGGGACCAACTCCGATCGGCTCGGTCAAGGCGGGGAGTCCATCTCCAGCTCCACTCCGATCTCCCGCGCCGCCCCCCGGAGCGCCTCCAGCTCCCGGGCCCTCAGCACCAGCTTGCACCGGTACCGCCCGTCCAGGAAGACGGGATAGGAGCCGATCCCCACCGAGGGATGCCGCGCCTGGATCGCCGCCAGGGTCTCGGAGAAGTCGCCCTCCTTGCCGCACACCCACAGGGTCTCCTTGAAGAAGGGGGCCGACAGGAGGTCCTCGGCGGCCACCTCGAAGATGTCCTGGAGCAGGACCGGCACGCCGGGGAAGACGAACACGTTGGCCGCGCGGAAGCCGTACGCCAGGCGCTGCGCTCCGCGGAGCACGCGCGCGCCCCGCGGGAGCATCGCCATCGCCTCTTCGGCGGGGGTCAACCGGTCGCCGAGGTCGTCGGCCAGGAGCTCGCGGGCGCCGGCGTGGGACTCCAGCGGCTCGCCGAGGGCGTCGGCCACGGCGGGCCGGGTGACGTCGTCGTGGGTGGGGCCGAGACCGCCGGTCACCAGGACGAAGTCCCGCGCCGCGGCCAGATCGCGGATCTCCTCCGCCAGCTCGTCCAGCCGGTCCGCCAGGACCACGATCCGCTCCACCTTGATCCCCAGCTCCCACAGCCGGCGGGTCAGGAACGGCGCGTTCTGGTCCACCACCTCGCCGGAGAGGATCTCGTCGCCGACGATGACGATCGCCGCCGAGCGCGGGCCGGCCGGGGTCACTCCTCCCGCCACTTCTCCTCCGTGGAGTGGCCGGGGAAGGCGCGCGCGGAGGGGTCGACCCGGGCCTTGGCGAAGTTGACCGCCACGGCGGCCTCGCCGAAGCCGGTGGCGATCAGGTCCAGCTTCCCCTCGTGCTCGGTGACGTCGCCGGCGGCGTAGATCCCCGGCAGGTTCGTCTCCATCCGGTCGTTCACCACGATCTTCCGCCGCGTCATCTCGATCCCCCACTCCTTGATCGGGCCGAGATCCGCCTTGAAGCCGATGTTGACCAGCAGCACGTCCAGGTCGAGCGTCCGCTCCTCGTCGGTCCGGTTGTCGTAGATCGTGGCCCGCTCCACCCGCTCGTCGCCGTGCACCTGGCGCACCTCGTAATGGGTGAGGACGTCGATCCGCTCGCTCTCCAGGATCTCCTTCACCGTGGACTCGTGGGCGCGGAACTCCTCCCGGCGGTGGATCAGGGTCAGCGACTCCGCGATCCCCTGCAGGTTGACCGCCCAGTCGCACGCCGAGTCCCCGCCGCCGACGATCAGGATCCTCTTCCCGGCCAGCGCCATCTTGTCGCGGACCAGGTACTGGACCCCCTGGCCGTCGAACCGCTCCACCCCCTCCACCCGGAGCCGCCGCGGCTCGAAGGCCCCGATCCCGGCGGAGATCAGGACCGTGCGGGTCCGGTACTCCCCCTTCTGGCCGGTCAGCCGCCAGGCGTCCTCCTCCTCGAGGCGCTCGAGCCCGGTCACCGTCTCCTCCACCGCCACCGTCGGGTGGAACTGCGTGGCCTGCTCGATCAGCCCCTCGGCCAGATCCTTGGCCAGGATCTTCGGGAAGCCGCCCACGTCGAACACGTACTTCTCGGGGTAGAGCGCCATGAGCTGGCCGCCCAGCTCCGGCAGCGCGTCGATCACCAGGGTGTCCATGTGGCGCATGCCGGCGTAGAACGCGCCGAAGAGGCCGGTCGGCCCTCCGCCCAGGATCGCGATGTCGTGCATGTCGTCGCTCACGCGGCTCTCCTTCGCGCTCAGAGGGTGTCGAGGACGCGCTGGAGCGTCCGGTGGAGCTCCCGCTGGCCGGCCGGGCCGAGCGCCGCGGTCACGCGGTGGCGGAGCCGGGTCACGCCGCCCTGCATGGCGCCCTCCAGGGCGCGTCCGCGCTCGGTCAGGACCAGCCGCTTCACCCGGTGGTCGGCCGGGTCCTCCCGGACCTCGACCAGCCCGTCCCGCTCCAGGTTCCGGACGATCGTCGTCATCGAGCTCTTGGCCAGCCCGGCCCGCTCGCCGACCTCGCTGATCGGAAGGCCGTCCCGCTCGAACAGCGGCCGGAGGACGGCGCACGTGGTGGCGGTCACCTCGGGAAACCCGGCCGCCGCGCACGCGTCCACCACACGGGAGCGCCAGCGGGCCGCGCATCCGTCCAGCAGTTCGCCCAGCTCCACCCGGTCACCGTCCATGGGACATTGGTACGAGGTCGTACCACCTTTGTCAAGCGGCGCGCCGTGGAGCCCCTTCCTCCGGCGAATGTAGTTTACCCCCCATGCCGGGCCTCGAAGCCGCTCACGGATCCATCCCGTTCCTCGGAGACTTCGTCGTCATCCTGGCGGCCGCCGTGGCGGTCACCCTGGCCAGCCACGTGCTCCGGGTGCCGGCCGTCATCGGGTTCCTGCTGACCGGCATCCTGATCGGCCCCCACGGCCTGGCCCTGGTGACCGACGCGGAGATGATCGAGACGTTCGCCGAGATCGGGGTGGTGCTGCTCCTGTTCTCGGTGGGCCTCGAGTTCTCGCTGGAGCGGCTGCGGGAGGTGCGGCGGCCGTTCTTCGTGGGCGGGGCGATCCAGACGGGTGGGACGATCGCGCTGGCGGCGGGGATCCTGCTGGTGGTCGGGCGGCCGGCGCCGGTGGCGGTCTTCTACGGGTTCCTCGCGGCGCTCTCCTCGACGGCGATTCTGCTCAAGGCCTACTCCGACCGCCGGGAGCTGGACACGCCGCACGGCAAGATCCTGATCGGCGTCCTCCTGTTCCAGGACTTCCTGATGGTGCCGATGATCCTCCTGACCCCGGCCCTGGCCGGCGAGGGCGGCGCCTCGGCGGGGGCGATCGCGTTCCGGTTCGGCGTGGGGCTGGTGGTGGTGGCGATCGTCTTCCTGATCGCCCGGACGCTCATGCCGCGGCTCCTCCACGCGATCGTGGCCACGCGGGTCCGCGAGCTCCTGGTGCTGGGGGCGCTGGTGATCGGGCTCGGGATGGCGGTGATCACCGAGGCGTTCGGCTTCTCGCTGGCGCTGGGAGCGTTCCTGGCCGGCATCCTGGTGGCCGAGAGC
>CAZUIY010000141.1:0-1329 GCA_964619975.1 uncultured Gemmatimonadales bacterium | reverse complement strand
ATTTCGCACCGTGGTCAGCCAGTGGATACCCATTTTCCAATACTGTCGGACTCGATCACCAAGTAAGGAAACGAGACCACAGACATAAAATATAGAGGGAGATGATGTCTCTTTCCGCGACTCTGATTCTATCTCATCGTTTTGCTCATTCTTTCGAGACTCTACTTCATCTACCTTTTCTACTTCTACAGGGGCACACTTTTGCTTAAAATGTAGGAGAAGTAGGTAAGAAATCATATAAAGGGTAAACTGTATCTCAATTCCTGAAGGATGATGACACATCAAATGGAGACCATGCATCGTCCGCTTTAAAAATCGAAAAATCAACTCCACTTGCCAACGATAAGCATACAACATGATAATTTCAGATGTCCGCAAATCAAATCGATTGGTGATTAAGGAAAAATATTCCCCCATCGCCACAAACGACACGAGACGATATTCATGATGGTGAGCATCATTTGTCAAACGAATCTTGCGATCTTCAATACCCGTGAAAAACTTGCCCCACTGCGCAGGTACTTCCACTGGCAACATTTCACAGATGTTGTAGAGCAAGTTGGAAGTCGCACGAATAATAAAGTAAGCCTCTCTGGCACCGATATCATGAAACAACTTAAAGCAGACATAGCCCCGATCGGCGATATACGTGACCCCCACTTCTAACATTTGGCGCAGTATCTTTCGCTCCGAGTCATTTGCTTCGGTGCTCAGAAACTGAGTTGGTATCATGCGATTGAGTTCGAAAGCCAGATGCAACTTGATGGCGTTTCGCTTTTGCTGGTACACCGCCCACGTCATCGTGATGATGGCGGGAAACACAGAGCCATCGACACAGCAAAACCGCCCGAGGGCTTGAATTTCGGGAATTTCAAGAAAGTTCATCTTCTTCAGGAGCGTATAAAAAATGACTCGGTAGGTTTGAGCACTATAGCGGTAAAAGGCTTCTGAATACATCGACTTTGAGGCCTTCACAAGTCCTAAGGTTTGCGCTTCTGTTGAGGTTTTGGTGTCGGTGACTAACAAGCTAATACTTTTGATACCCTTAATGAGAGCAAACAAGAGATTGAGAGTGAAAGGTTGGAATGACAGGGTGTATTTGCTGGCGTCATGGGACAATTTTCGAGCTTCTTCGACAATCAAGGGCATGACAGGTGCAACAATTTCGTCAAACACACGAGCAGGTTGGGTTTCCACAGACGAGATTCCTTCGACAATTTGCTTGGGCCAAGAGATCGGGACCTCTTGGCACGGAGGTGTGTTGAACCTGAAAACCCATGATCATAGCAGCTAATTCGTGGGAGGCAAATTTTGTGCCGAACGGTATTG
>CAZUIY010000140.1:0-2266 GCA_964619975.1 uncultured Gemmatimonadales bacterium | reverse complement strand
GGCCGTCGTGTACAGGTACGAAACCGTCTGATCCTCCGTCATGTCGGGCGTGTCCGCCGCCAGGAACCGCAGGTACGTGTCCTGGAGGAGGTCGTCCGCCAGATCCGGCCCCGCGATCCGCGACAGGTAGGCGCGGATCGGCACCGCGGTCCGGTCGTAGAGCGAGCGGAAGGCCGCGCGGGCCCCGGCGGGAGGCGCGGCCGGAGCGTCCACCGCGGCTTCGACCGGCCCCTCGCCGGACCGGATCAGTCCGTCCGCGGTGGCAGCAGTCCCCATTGGTGAGACAGACGGTAGGCCATCGCCGCCGAGGCCAGGTATCCGAGGCCGATCGTCAGCGAGATGGTGCCGAACAGCCCCGCCGGCTCCAGGTCACGAGGATTCCACGCCACCAGGAGCCAGAGCCCCAGGCCGAGCAGCGTGAGGATGGCGCCCCGCTGCATCGACCGCATGATCTTGTCGGCGTGCGAGGCGTGCTCGGTCGAGAGATCCTCCAGGAACTTCCGGCCTCCCGAAGTGGCCATGAAGGCCGTCATCTCGTCCGCGGAGGCGAACTTCTCGAGCACGCGGCGGCGCACCTCGAGCTCGGCCCGGCCCCGCTCCTTGCGGCGCTGGCTGTAGAGCCAGACGACCCAGCCCATGAACAACGCCAGAACGGCGACGATCAGAACCGGACCCAGAACGCTTGCCATATGGGGATTCATTCACTCTCCTCCTGGACGATGCCACGACGCGATCGGGTTCGAGACCCACCGGGCCTTCGCCTCGTGGAACGGAGGAGCCACCGGAGTGGTTAACCTACCGGACCTCCAGCAGGAAGTGGCCGAAGATCCCGTCGCCGTCGGCCTCGCTGTAGAATCCGAGCCGCGGCGCGTTCTTGAGCGCCGAGAGGACCTGCCGCGCCGTGGAGGCGCTGTCGGCCATGCCCGGGTTGCCGGACATCTGGCCGTAGGTACCCATCAGACCCTCGACCTCGGTCAGGATCTGCTCCACGTTGACGAAACCGATGGCGTTCGCCCGCGGTGGATAGAAGCTGGTCATGGCGCCGAAGGCCTCGTTCGATGGGAGCGCTTCCGCCCGGCCTCCCCGAGCGTCGAGCATCCGCTTCACCAGGCCGCGGCTGGAGGCCACGACCAGGAACTCGTCGGTGACGGTGTACGAGAGCGACAGCCCCTCCCCCATCGGCGTGGGGGCGTAGCGCACCGTCTGGCCGGAGTGCTCTTCGGCCTGCCACTGGAGCGGAATCGACGCGCGGGCGAGCGCCATCTCGGAGACCCGCGCCTCGAGCGTCTGCATCGCCTGCCGGGTCCGGCCGGCGTCGGTGGTGGCGATCGTGAAGGCCATCTCGGGCACGGGGAAGAACCCGGTCTGGTCCACGCCCGCGATCGCGAAGGCGACCTCCGAGCCGACCCAGGAAACCACGTCGTCCTCGATGTCCAACCCGATGTCGGTCTCGGCCTGGCGGAGCTGCGCGGCGACGACGCTGTCGGCGCTGGCCGAGTCCGCCGAGCCGTCGACGCCCAGCTGGACCCGCGTGGCGTCCACCGCGTACCCGTACAGCTCGTCGTACAGCAGCCGCGCGTCGAGGGTCACGATGGAGCCGTACAGGAGCGTCGTCAGCGGCTGGAATCCGAGGGTCCGCACCTCGCCGGGGCTCGCCGTGAACATCCGCGCCAGCTCCGGCCGCCCCTCGGCGGGGAATCGGGTGTACGTCGTGCCGCGGACGCCCGACTCGGTCCAGTGCATCCCGAAGACGACCGCGTCGGCCATCTGATAGTCGCCGAGCGCGGCCGTGGCCGCGGCCAGGCGCTCGCGGCGGAGGCGATCGGCGGCGTCGGCGCCCGTCGTGTCGGCGGCGGCCGCGTCGGCCGCCTCCCGCAGCGCGGCCTGGTCGACGTACACCACCAGCGCGGCCTCCGGAAGCTTCCGCATGACCTCGGTGTACCCCTCCGCCGAGGTCATGGCCGCCGCCCCGCCCTCGCCGCCGATCGTCAGGGCCTCCTGGAGCCGCGCTCCCGTCGTGCCCAGAACCAGCCGGTCGTCGTCGAGGACGTAGTGAAGGACCTCTTCGCCCTCGCGGTTGCTCGCCACGCGCACCGTGCGGCCGACCACCTCGGCCTCGGTGAACGTGGCGCCCTTCTCCTCGGTGAGCTGGGCCTCGCACTCCTGGAGCAGGCTTCGCACCGCGTCCTCGTCGGCCACCTCGGCCACCATGACGAGGTCCGCGCGGTCCTCGGGAAGCTGGCCGTAGAATCCGATGTCGAACTTC
>CAZUIY010000139.1:0-5936 GCA_964619975.1 uncultured Gemmatimonadales bacterium | reverse complement strand
ACCAGCACGCCCGCGTACGGGTTGAGCGCGACCCGCACCCACCCCTCCGCCGGCCGCTGGGCCGCCGCCGAGGCCGCGGTCAGGAGCAGCACGGGAATCGTGATCAGGGTCCAGCGGACCACCCTCATGGACTCGCCTCCTCGGTTGGTGGGAGCTCTCCCGGGCGCCGGCCTTTCAGCGGCCGATCACGATCCCGGCGGAGAACTCGATGTTGTGAAGCGTCTCGTCGTCGAAACAGGGTCCGTCGGGGAATCCGTCGGGGAACTCGCCGGTGTCGCCCGCGTCGCACAGGTCCACGTGATCCTTCACGTCGAAGCGGAGCCGCGCCGGGCCCACCGGCACGGTCGCTCCCGCGCCGAAGTTCACCAGCAGGTCGTTCTGGGCGTCGCGGGTGTCGGAGTCGTAGGAGATGACGCCGGCGCCGCCCGAGACGAATACCGTCACCGGGCCCAGCGGGAGCCCCCAGTTGAGCGCTCCGTAGTAGAGCTGGATCGTCGCTTCATCGCGGAGCGCGATGTGATCCTCGAAGATCCCCTCGCTCGTGACCGACGTGCGGCCGTAGGCCAGGTCGGCCCCCAGGCCCCGCGGCTGACCGAGCACCAGCCGGGCGCCCCAGATCGGATCGGCGTCGGTGGTCAGGTTCTCGAAGGCGTCCTCGAAGGAGCTCTCGTCGAAGTCGTAGTAGCCCACGTACGGGTTGATCGCGATGTCCTGCGCGGCCGCCACCGCGGGCGCGGCCAGCAGGGTCGCGGCGGCGAGCGCCATTCCCCTCGTCGTCATCGTCATCATCGGAATCCCCTCCTCACAGGTCGAACCGCAGCCCCCCGCTGAACTGGACGTGCGTCAGGCTGGCGTCCTCGAGGCACGAGGAGAACTCCTCCTCTTCCGGCCGGTCGCAGAACTCGACCACGCTGCGGACGTCGCCACGCAGGCGGACGTGCGGCAGGATCGGGTACGACGCCGCGAGGCCCGCCGTCACGATCACGTCGGTGAACGATTCGGTCTCCGCCAGGTCGAAATCGGTGGTCGCCCCGCCGACTCCCAGGAGCGCCACGGTCGAGAGCTTCCGGCCAGGCCAGAGGTCGAGGCCGGCGGCGACCGAGTAGAGGGTGGAGCGGCCGTCCAGCTCCGCGTCCTCCAGGTCGCCGGCGTCCTCGACGTCTCCCTTCAGCGACGCCAGGCCGAGGTCGCCCTCCAGCCAGAACCGCTCGAAGAACCGGACGCCCAGGCGCACCCCGAGGAAGCGCGACGGGTCCACCCGGATGGCGCTCTCCGCCTCGCCCTCGCCCCGGGCGTAGGCGATCGCGCCGTCGTCGTGCAGGTGGAGCCCCACGTACGGGCTCACGCTGAAACCGACCTGCGCCCGAGCGGCGGGAGCGGCCGGCAGGATGGCGAGGAGCGCGGCCCCGAGGATCCATCGGCGAGTCATCGCCCCAAGATTAGCCGTTCCCCGGCGCGACCGGAAGCGGGTCGGCTAGATTCCTCGCGATGAACGCCCACGAGATCGCCCGAGTGCTGGACGAGGTCGGCCGTCTGATGCGGTTCCGCGGCAAGGGGAATCCGTTCAAGGCGAAGGCGTACGTGGAGGCGGCGAAGACCCTGCGCGCCCTCGGCGAGCCGATCGACGAGGTGATCGCCGGCGACCGGCTCCGCGACCTGCCGGGGATCGGCCCCGCCATCGAGAAGAAGATCCGGGTCCTCCACGAGACCGGCTCCCTGCCGCTCCACGAGGAGCTGAAGGCGGAGATGCCGCTGGGGGTGCTGGAGCTCTCCGCCGTCCCCGGCCTCGGCCGGACGCGCGCCCGCCAGGCGTGGGAGGCGCTGGGGGTGGAGTCGCTGGACCAGCTCGAGGCCGCCGCCGAGAGCGGCGAGCTGGCGACGGTGCCGGGGTTCGGGCCGAAGACGGTAGCCGCGGTCAAGCGCGGGGTGGCGCGCGCCCGGACCCACGCCGGGCGGGTCACGCTGACGGAGGCGCGGCGGGTGGCCGAAGCGCTGGAGCGCGGCATGGCCGCCTCGCCGGCGGTGGCGCGGGTGGCGGTCGCGGGGGACGTCCGCCGCCGCTCGAACGTGGTCGGCGAGATCGTGCTGGTGGCGGAGGGGCCCGACCCCGCCGCCGTGGCGCGGGCGTTCGAGCGGGTGGCGGGGGAGGGCCGGGCTCGGCTCGCGGTCGCCAGCGCCGGCGCCTGGGGCGCGGCCCTGGTCGCCGAGACGGGGAGCGCCCACCACGTGGAGGCGCTCGCCGCCCGCGCGGCCGAGCGGGGGATGGAGCTCTCGTCGGCGGGGTTGACCCGGGACGGAGCGCCCGCCGGGGGCGCCACCGAGGAGGAGGTGTACGAGGCGCTCGGGCTCGCCTGGATCCCGCCCGAGCTGCGGGAGGGCCGCGGCGAGATCGAGGCCGCCGCCCGGGGTCGGCTGCCGGCGCTGGTGGAGCGGGGGGACCTCCGGGGCGCGCTCCACGTCCACACCACCTGGAGCGACGGCCGCGCCACCGTCCGCGCCATGGCCGAGAAGGCGCGCGAGCTCGGCTTCGAGTACCTGGCGGTCTGCGACCACAGCCGGAGCGCCGCCTACGCCGGCGGCTTGACGCTCGACCGCCTGGCGCTCCAGCGGATCGAGATCGACGCGCTGAACCGGGAGCTGGAGGGGATCCGCGTCCTGGCCGGCTCCGAGGTGGACGTCCGGAACGACGGCGAGCTCGACTGGCCGGACGAGGCGCTGGCCGGCCTCGACTTCGTGGTGGCGAGCCTCCACGGAGGGTTCTCGCTGCCGAAGAAGGATCAGACGCGCCGGGTCCTGAAGGCGATCGCCAACCCCTGGGTCGACGTCATGGGCCACCCGACCGGCCGGATCCTGCTGGGCCGGGAGGGCGCGCGCCTCGACATGGACGCCGTCCTGGACGCGGCGGCCACCCACGGCGTGGCGCTCGAGGTGAACGGCGACCCGCGGCGCCTGGACCTCGACTGGACCTGGCACACGGCGGCTCTGGAGCGCGGCATCCCGCTGGCGCTCGGCTCCGACGCCCACGGCCCGGAGACGCTGGAGCCTTTGACCATGAACGCGGTCAACGCGGCGCGGAAGGGCGGGGTGGAGTCGCGCCACGTGCTGAACGCGCGGGGGCTGGAGGAGTTCGAGGCGGCGCTGCGGCGGCGCCGGAGCGGCTAAGGGTCTAGGGCAGGGGCATCCGGACGCCCACGGTGACGACCAGGTCGTGCTGGAGCCCCTCGCTGGTACGCGGGACGTTCTCCCCGTCCAGATCGGGCGCCAGGAAGGAGAGACGGCGGACGCTGACGTAGTCCGTGGCCTCCAGCCGCACGGCCTGTCCCATCAGCATGGCGTCGAAGCCGATTCCGACGTGGTGGGCCGCGTCCTTCGTGTCGAACAGACCGGCCGCCTGAGGCTCCCGCTCGCGGACCTCCTCATCGTTCATGCGGTAGTGCTTGAGCCCCGTTCCCGCGACCGCGAACGGGCGGATCCGCCAGCTCGACGGAAACGGATGAATCAGGAGATCGGCCCCGAACACCCACATGGAGAGGTCGCCGATCGGCTCCTCGCGGGTCACCGAGCTGGAGCAATTCCGCCCGCACGACTCCTCACCCACGTAGACGTCCTTCACCAGCTCCGATGCCACCGTCCGGTCGACCGACCCTCGGAGGGACAGCCACCGCAGGCCCGTGGCCACGTCCAGGGTCAGACCGGCGGTGGCGCTGCCGTCGGCGCCGCCCCACTCATCGCCCAGCCATACGAGGTCCCGGTTGTCCACCACGTGGACCCCCAGGCGAGGCGTCCAGTGAAGGGTCGACGAGGGGGATTGCGCGAGAGCGGGAGTGGCGAAGAACACGCAGAGCACGGAGACGACCCGGACGAACTTCATGGTCTCGAACCCCTTCAGGAGGAAAAGCGGCGGGAACCCGGCCCCCATTATCCTCCGGGCTCGCCGGAGAGGTCAAACCATTTCCGTCGTCAGGCCAGCCGCGCCAACCCCCGGAGCCACGGCGGGGTCGGCTCGAACCGCGCCACCGGCTCCCACGACCGCCCCCCGTCGCCGCTGAGGTGCACCCCCCGCTCGTCCGCCGCCCACAGCTCGCCCGGGACTGCGCCCGCCACCAGGAGCGGCGCGATGCTCGACGCCGGCTCCGGCCACCCTTCCGTCACCCGGCGCCACGGCCCGGCTCCCTCGCGGCGGTACACGCGCCCGTCCGAGCGCCCGGCCATGTACGCCGAGTGCGCCCGCGACGCCGCCGACACGACGACGACGTCCGGGTCGCCGGGGTCGATCGCCACGCTCCGCAGGTACCCGACCTCCAGCCCCTCCATGGGGGAGCTCCACGTGGCGCCGCCGTCGTCGCTCTCGTAGTAGCCGTCCCCGGCCGCGGAGCGGAGCGTGTCGGGCCCCTCCGGATGGATCCCCAGCTCGTGGGTGTCGAAGGGGCCGCCGGGCACGCGATCCCGCCAGGTGCGGCCGCCGTCGGGCGTGGTGACGAGCGCGCCGGCCTCGATCGCCAGGTACAGCCGCCCGGGGTCCGCGGGGTGCGGAGCGATCCACCGGACGTGGTGGGTCTCGGGCCGCGGCGGGAAGGCCCACTCGCCGGAGGACGGCAGCTCCAGGAGCCCCTCGGCCCGCTCCCACGTGGCGCCCGCGTCCGCCGTCCGCCAGAGCGCGCTCGGCTCGGTGCCGGCGTACACCACCGCCCCGTCCGCGCCCGACTCGACCGGGCTCACCACGAGAGCCGTGACCTCGTCGCCCTCGAGCCGGCCCGCCGGGGACCACGTGGCCCCCGCGTCGTCGGTCCGGAGGACCTCGCCCTCGCGCGTCCCGAGCCACGCCCGGCCGGCCACCGAGGGGTCGCCGGCGAGGCCGCTCGGGTGGCGCTCCCCGATGGGCGCGGCCTCCACCCGCCCCTCCGGATCCACCCGGAGCACCGAGTCCCGCGTCGCCACCAGGAGGATCGCCCGACTCATGCGACCTATGTAGCGCGCGGCGGAGAGCCGGGCCAGCCACCGCCGCCGCGGTTGTCGGTCGGAGCCCGGAAATCTAGATTCCACGCGGCTTTAAGCGCCTTTCAACGCGCCATTCGCCCCGTACCGCCATCCCCCCGAAAGAGTGGGAGTGGACCGTGAAGATCGTCGTCTGCATCAAGCAGGTTCCCGAGCGCGACGCGCGGCTCCGGATCGGCTCCGACGGCCGGTCGATCGACGAGACCGGCGTCGCCACCGAGATCAACGAGAGCGACCAGTACGCCCTCGAAGCGGGTCTCCGCCTGGCCGAGTCGCAGGGAGGCGAAGTGGTCGCCCTCTGCCTGGGCACGGAGAAGTCCGAGGAGTCGGTCCGCCGGGCGCTCGCCATGGGCGCCGCCCGCGCCATCCACCTGAACGACCCGGCCTTCCAGGGCGGCGACGCCGCTGCCACCGGCCGCGCCCTGGCCGCCGCCATCGCGGCCGAGGAGGGCGTCGACCTGGTCCTCTCCGGGCTCCAGTCCGACGACGCCGGGTGGTCCCAGACGGGGCTCCTGGTGGCCGAGCGGCTCGGCTGGCCGAGCGCCACGCTCATCATGGAGATCGACCCGCCCGCCGACGGCCGGATCGGCGTCAAGCGCGAGCTGGAGAGCGGCTGGTTCCAGCGGATCACGCTGCCGCTGCCGGCGGTCCTGACGATCCAGTCGGGCATCTACCCGGTCCGCTACGCCACGCTGAAGGGGATCATGGGCGCCAAGAAGAAGGAGATCGCGAAGCGCTCTCCGGCCGACCTGGGGCTCGATCCCGGCGAGGTCGGCGCCGCCGGCCGGAAGATCGAGCTCCGCCGGCTCTACGTGCCGGAGAAGACGACCGAGGCCCACATGATCCCCGGCGACGACCCGGCGAAGGCGGCCGGGATCCTGATCGAGAAGCTCCAGCAGGAAGCGAAGGTGCTGTGATGGCGGGCGCGATCTGGGCGGTGA
>CAZUIY010000138.1:0-6117 GCA_964619975.1 uncultured Gemmatimonadales bacterium | reverse complement strand
AGCGCCTCGGTGATCTGCTCGCGCGACGCCCCGACCGGCAGCCCCATGATCTCCGTCCGCGGGATCATCACCTGGTTGGCCGCCAGGTCGGCGAACTCGAACACCCGGTGGATCATGTCCTCCTCCTCCGGGGCGAGCACGCCGGCCTCGGTGCTCATCGTCACGATCATCTTGAGCTCCTCCTCCGAGTGCGCCACGTGGTGCCCGGCGCCGAGCGGCTCGAAGCCGAAGGCGCGCAGGACCATCATGGCGATCCCGTTGAGGACCGAGATGAACGGCCGGAAGACCTTGTAGAAGAGCTCCAGCGGGAGTGCGATCACGAGCGACGTCCGCTCCGCCTTCTGGATCGCCACCGTCTTCGGGGCCAGCTCGCCGAGCACGATGTGGAGTCCGGTGATGATGGCGAAGGCGATCATCACCGCGATGCCGTGGGACGACACCGCCGGCACCCAGTCCGGCAACCCCTCCGTCAGCGGGATCCCGAGGATCGCCCCCTCGATCAGCGCGGCCAGCGCCGGCTCGCCGATCCAGCCGAGCCCGATCGAGGCCATGGTAATTCCGAGCTGGGTGGCCGCGATGTAGGGGTCCAGGTGGTCGATCGCCCGGCGGACCGCCTTGGCCAGCGGCTTCCCCTCCGCCACCAGCTGATCGATGCGGGTCCGGCGGACGGTGACCAGGGCGAACTCGCTGGCGACGAAGAACCCGTTGGCCGCCACGAGCAGCAGGACGGCCAGCAGGCGGATCAGAATGTCGGCGCCGGATAGGTGGGGTTCCATGGGAGGGCCGGAAGATAGTCAGAGCCGGGCCGATGTTCACCCGTTGACGGCCGGAGGGTCCCCCGGTACCGTCACCTGCTACGAGGGGCGCTCCCACGCGAGGAGGGACGGATGAAGGTCACCATCGAATACTGCACTCTTTGAGACTACGAGCCGCGGGCGGCCGGTCTGGCCGCCGAGATCGAGCGTGAGATGGAAGGGGTCGACGTGGAGCTGATCCCGTCGGGCGGCGGCGTGTTCGAGGTGGAGGCCGACGGCGAGCTCCTCCACTCCAAGAAGACGACCCGGAAGTTCCCCGAGCCGGGCGCCATCGTGGAGGCCCTCCGCCGGCGCTGAGCGCGCCGTTGTGCCGTCAGGCCGGGGCGCCGCCGTTGTCGGAGTCGGAGTCGGGGAAGCCGAGGAAGTTCCGCGTGGCCGCCTCCAGCATCTCCTGCGCGCGCTCGTCGGAGAGGTCGAGGCGGTTCTCGTTGATCACCATCACCTGCATGTTCCGGCACTCGTCCCAGCACACCTTGCAGATCGACGCGGCGATCCGTCGGCCGAGCTGGTCGGGGTACGGAGGCCGCTCGACCCCTTCACGGGTCTCGCCGCAGCGCGTGCACGTCACGTCGGCCATCTACTACTCCTCCTCCCGCACGACGTCGCCGTGCAGGGTCGTGACTTCGACCACCGTGAACGACCGCTCGCCGTCCGGCGTGTCGAACAGGATCTCCTTGCCGGGCCGCGCTCCCAGGAGCGCCCGGCCGAGCGGGGAGGCGATCGAGATCATCGTATCGGACACGTCGACGAACTCGGGGAAGACGATCTGCCACTCGTGGCGATCTCCGGCGGCGTCGACGGCGGCCACGCGGGAGCCGAATCCGGCGGTCTCGCGGGACACGTCGCGCAGGTCGATCCGCGACAGCTCGCCCTGACGCCGGGTGAGCTGATCGAGGCGCGCCCGCACGAACTCCTGCCGCTCCAGCGCCGAGGAATACTCCGCGTTCTCCCGCAGGTCGCCCATGGCGAGCGCCGCGGCGATCCGCTTGGGGAGCTCCACCCGGAGCTCGTGGTCGAGCTCCTCGATCTGAGCCTGGAGCCGGTTCCTGAGCTCGTCGAGCACGGGGTTCCTCCCGGACGAGGCAAAAAGAACGCGCGGCGAGGCGCCGCGCGGGCCGTACTGAACAGGCGGAAAAGATACACGGCCGCCTGCCCGCGCGCACCACGTGCGTCCCCGCCGGGTTGACACGCGATGCCGGGGGCCAGACGTTCTGGACCAACGAATCGCACCCTTCTCCTCCCCCGCCGTCCGTACCCTCGCCATTCTTTATCGAAGGAGATCCCCCGTGATATTCCGATCGTCCATTCCGTTCCTGGCCGCCGCGCTCCTGTTCGCCGCCGCCGGTCTCGATTCCGCCGCCGCCCAGACCGGGAGCCTGACCGTGACTGGCGTCAACTACAATGAAGAGGGTCAGGATGCGTACACCCTCTACATCCGCGGCAGCGAGATGCGGATGGATCAGCCGGACGAGGACACGAGCGTCATCTTCCGGGTCGACGGGCCCCAGCCCGGGATGCTCCTGCTGGACCACGAGGCGATGCGGGTGGATTACCTGCCGAGCTCGGTGATCAGCCAGGGCGAGGGCACGGTCTCCGCCGAGACCATCGAGGCGTACGAGACGGATGGCGAGCCCCTGCCGGGCATGGAGGCGCTCGCTCCAATACCGGCTTCCATCACCGTGATCCGGGACGGCGTGGCGGAGGAGCTCCCCGTGAACCTGGAGCGGGTCGGCTACCACTACGAGGGCGACGCGACGCTTCCGGGCATGGACGGGGCGGAGATCCCCGCGAACATGCGGGACATGCTGAGGGTGGTCCTGAAGATCGAGAGCCGCGCGGCGGTGGCGCCGGGTCTGGAGGGCGCGGAGATCGCGGCCGGCTTCTACGAGGCGATGGTGGAGAGCGGCGTGGGCGCGCCCGCCGGATTCTCCTCCATGAGCTCGGGACTCATGAAGGTGAACCGGAACATCGCGGCCAACGGATTCCCGGTCTGGGTGGGAAGCGTGACGCAGGTCGACGTGGAGGTGGACGGGCCGATGGCGGGGATGATGGAGGGCATGCTCGGGAACATGCCGGGGATCGGCTCCACGCTCGCCGTCACAGTCGTGGAGTCGATCTCCACCGACCCGGTGGACCCGGACCTGTTCTATGGTGGCGAGATGCCGCCGGACTACGAGGTGCGCGTGATCGACCCGGCCAGCATGGGGGCCAGGTGAGAGTCTCGAGGAGGGGCATCCGGGCGCTCGGCGCGGGGCTGGTGATCGCCGGCCTGGCCGCCTGCGGCGGGTCGCAGTCGGAGGATCCGGACGGCTCCGCCGCCGAGGTGGCGGGCGACGAGGAGGCTTCCGACGCGGCGGCGCCGGCGGACGGAGCGCCGGAGGTGGAGGAGACGTACCAGGAACGGATCAACGAGGCCTGGCAGGAGGCGATGGCGGGCGAGAACCCGGCCACCACGTGCGCGGCCGTGAAGGGACGGGCCGTGATGGCCGAGCCCGGAACGGCGGACCGGGCCATGAGCGCCTGCAACCTGGACATCCCGGTCCGCTACTTCCAGACCTACGTCGACCGGGTGGAGAGCGGCGAGGCGACGTGCCAGAACCTGATGATGGAGTTCATGACCAAGCTCTCGGCCATGACGATGTCGGCCGAGGGCTTCCGTGACCTGGCACGGCAGGGCGAGAACGCGGACACCAGCGACGCCGCCGCTACGGGGGCCGCGTCGGCCATCATCGCGGGCGAGGCGGCCGCCGGCGGCGGCGCGAACGATCCCGAGCGGGCGATCAAGGAGCGGCTGCGGGAGCCGATCACGGCGGCGTGCCCGAACGAGGCGGCGATCATCCTGCGGTAGGCGGATGGCCGCGAAAGGCCGCGGGTTTGACAGGAGGGCGCTGGAGTCGGACGTTAACGACGTTCGACTGAAATCAGCTCTTCATCCCCCTGGTTACCGAGGTTCTTCCATGTTCCGCGCCGTCCTTTCATTCGCGATTCTCGCCATCCTGTCCGTCGGCATGGTTCTGACGACTCCCCGATCCGCCGACGCGCAGCTCCTGGACCGCATCCGCGACGCCGCGGAGCACGAGGCGGAGGCCGAGACCGAACGGCAGGTCCGGAAGGCCGTCCGCTCCGGCATCCGGTGCGTGGTCGGCGACCGGGAGTGCCTGGATCGGGCCCGGCGCGAAGGGCGCGACGTGGTTCTCGTCGACGAGCAGGGTAACCCCGTCGAGGCCACCCCCGCGGACGGAGCCCCCGCCGCCGCTGCCCCCGCGACGGACGCCGCCGCCTGGAGCCTCGCCGTCGGAGACCGGAGCTGGGAGGGCGACGCCGGTCAGGTGATCGACGACCCCGCCATGCTGGCGCTCCACCTGACCGACCGGAGCGACGTGGCGCTCTACCTGTTCCTGGCCAACGACGACGAGGGCCAGCGCGGGGCGGCGGCCGTGGTTCTGGCGACCGACGACGAAAGCTGCCTTTATCCGTACCCCGGTTCGACTCCATTCGTGGTGCGGCTGGACGAGGTCGGCTCGGACCAGGTCGCCGGCGCGTACCAGGGGATGGTGGGATGCGACGGAGGGGCCGCGCCCGTCCGGGCCAGCGGGACCTTCCGAGTCGCCCGATGATCGCCGTCCCTCGATGACGGCCCGGTTCCTCGGCCTCCTCGCGGCCGCGGCCCTGACCGCCATACCCGCGGCCGCCCAGGAGCCGGTCGAGCCGCCGTTCTCCTACGTGCTCGAGGTTCAGATGGGTGGCGAGCCCGGCGGGGAGTGGGCGGTGACGCAGGGCCCCGAGCTCGGCGTGGCCCGCTGGTCGGGGGAGGAGGGAGCCGGTGACGTGGCGCTGGTGGCCGGCCCCGCGGTCGGCGGCGGACCGGCCGAGCCGATGCGGCAGATGGGCGGCATCCTCGCCTTCCTGTTCGATCCCGCTCGCGATTTCGGGCCGGGGTACAGGAAGACGTCCACGTTCGGGTCGGGGATCGCGATCGTCGACTCCGTGGCCCTCGAGCTCGAGCGGGGAACCGACGACCGGCGGATCGAAGGTCGGGCGACCGAGCACCACCGGCTCGCGGCGCGGATCCACTGGCGCCATCGCACCGGGGACGGGACCGAGACTCCGGTCGTCGACCGGGGCGCGGCCGATCTCTGGTTCGCTCCCGACCTGCCGTTCTCGTGGCTCCCCCTGGGGGTCCATCCCACCCGTCCCGGAACGGTCCTGCCGCTGTCGTTCTGGTGGCCGGAGGCGGTGGACGCGGCGCTCGCGCGACACGGCGGCCGACTTCAGGAGCTCGGGCTCCTCGTGGGCGCGCGGACGCGGGACGAGACCCGGCCGGCGTCGGACCCCGAGGGCGAGGTCCAGCTGGTGGGAGTCGAGCTCGAGTCGTCGCTGTCCGTGCGCGACGTCCGGCCGATCGATGAGGCGCCGGACGCGGCGGCGTACGTCGATCTCGCCCGGGTCCCTCGCTCCCGCGTCCTGGCGCTGCGGATGGCCGCGTTCGCGCTGGAACCCTGTGGTCGGCTCCAGTCGCCGGCGGGCGGGAGCTTCCGGTTCGCCGCCTCCGGGCCGCGGTCCTACGCGGCGGAGGGCGCGGGCGCCGTGTTCCTTATCGAGGACGGGATCGACGACGCCCACGCCCTGGTGGTGGGGGGCGTCCACGACGGGGTCTTCCAGTGTACGGTGGTCCTCCTCCCCGGAGATTCGCCGCGGGCCGGGACGTTCCCGGTGGTCGAGCCGGGACCCGAGCTGGAGACGCGGGAGGACACCGATGTCGCGCTCGGTCTGCACGTGACGCGGTCCGGCCGCGAGGCGGGCCGGATGTTCGTCCTCGAGCGCGGGGAGGTCCGGATCGACGAAGCCGGCGACGGCGGGATCCGCGGCCGCATGGAAGGCGAGGCGTGGGGCCTCGAGTCCGGAGGTGAGGGGCCGCCCGCGCTGGTCGAGGGGCTCGCGATCGAGCTCGAGTTCGACGCCGTCCCCGCGGCGGGCGGTCCCTGATATAGCTTCGGCGCACATGCCGGAATATCCCCGAACCGGGCCCTGGAGTCGCGACGAGGCGATCGAGCGGCTGAGCGCCGAGCCGTTCGACGTGGTGGTTCTGGGCGGGGGCGTCACCGGCGCGGGGGTGGCGCGGGACGCCGCGCTCCGCGGGCTCCGCGTGGCCCTGGTCGATGCCGGCGACTGGGCCGGCGGCACGTCCTCCCGCACCACCAAGTTCGCGCACGGCGGCCTCCGGTACCTGGAGATGCTGGACGTCCGGCTCGTCCGGGAGGCCCTGGCCGAGCGAGCGGTCCTCCTCTCCATCGCGCCCCAC
>CAZUIY010000137.1:0-1870 GCA_964619975.1 uncultured Gemmatimonadales bacterium | reverse complement strand
CGACTCAGCTGCCGGGCAGGCTCAGCAGCGGAAACTGGTTCGTGATCATCGCCAGGTAGCGGGCGCGCTCCTCACCGGTCAGGATCGGGACCAGGCGCACGACCCAGTTCTGCGCGTCCTCCACCCGCTCGGTCATGTAGTTGCAGGCCACCAGGCCCAGGTACGCCAGCTTGATCCCTTCGTCGAGCTGGATCGCCCGCTCGAAGGCGCTGATCGCCTTGGGATAGTCGCCGAGCTGGAAGTACGACCCGCCCAGGAGCGCGTAGGCGTTGCCGTGGCGCGGATCGAGCTCGACCACGCGCTGGAAGAGGGGAATGGCCTCGCGGTAGTTCTGCTGGCCGTACAGCTGGCCGGCACGGGTGTAGATCGAGTCCACGGAATCGGTGACGGTCGGTGCGGCGCTCAGGGCGCCGGGCAAAGTCATGCAGGCTCCGGCGATCAGAAGCGCCGGAAGCGCTCGTCGAACTCGCATGGTTCTGTCTACCCTCCCAAGTCGGGTTCGGCGGTGGGGCGATTGTGGATTGACGTTGAGCGACCCGCATTGTAACGGAGCGTACAGACCCCGTCAACCCGCAGTGACCCCGTTTGTGGTCACCGTTCCCCGACGCCCGCTCGTACCCGCGACTCGACGAACGGCTCGAAGTGCGCCCGGATCTCGTCGAACACGTCCTCGTAGACGATGCGGTCCTCCCCGATCGGATCGGGAATGCCACCGCCACCGGTGGACTCGGAGACCAGCCGCACGTCGGCGGTCGAGTCGATCTCCCGGGCGTGGCGGGCGTGGGAGCGCTCCATGCAGAGGACGGTGTCCGCCCATTGCATGAGCTCTCCGGTCAGGGGCTGGGACCGGTGGCGCGACAGGTCCAGCCCGCGCTCGGAGGCGACTTCGCGGGCGTGGGGATGGGCGGGAGCGCCGGCCATGGCGCTGGTCCCGGCGGAGCGGACCTCGGCGGTCAGGTCGGCCTCCTCGAACATCCGCTTCAGCAGCACCTCGGCCATCGGGCTCCGGCAGGTGTTGCCGCTGCAGACGATCAGCACTCTATACGCTCTATCGCTCACATCTCGAAGATCTCTCCGAGTGGGATTCGGCGCAAACGGGTTTCGGGGTGTCTGTGGGGGGCGCCAAGGACCGAATCACTCCAGCAGGAGATCCGGTACGACCTCCAGAAGGCGTTCAAGGGGGATCGCTCCTTCGCGGACGACCCTGGGCGGACTTGAGACGTCGACGACCGTGGAGGGGAGCTCGGCCGGCGCGGGGGCGTCTTCGTCCTCCAGGAGGGCGACCGCGACCTCTCCGCCGGGGAGCGCGGCGGCGGCCTCTTCCACGCGGGTGGCCGGGGGGGCGCCTCGGGGGTTGGCGCTGGTGGAGAAGACGGGCGATCCCCAGGCGGCGAGGAGGCGGCGGGTGACCGGGTCGGCGGCGGGGCGGAGGGCGATCCGGCCGTCGGCGACGACGGGGTCGGGGGCGTCGGGGGAGGCCTGGACGACCAGGGTCAGGGGGCCGGGCCAGAAGGCGGCGGCGAGGCGCTCGGCCGCCTCGAGCCAGGCCAGCGCCAGGGCGCGGGCGGCCGCCGCGTCCGGGACCAGGCAGAGGAACGGGCGCGCCTCGTCGTAGCCCTTCAGGCGGCGCGCCGCGTCCACGGCGGCGGCCCTCCGGGGGTCGCCGGAGAGGCTGACGACGGTCTCGGTCGGGTGGAGCACCAGGCGGCCCTCGGCCAGGGCGGCCGCGGCGGCGGCGATCCCGGCCCCGTCCGGCGCCAGGAGCCGGGCTATACGCGGACCTCGCCGGACATCTCGAGCGGGCCGGGGAACGCCTCCAGGCGCGGCCGCACGACCCGCTCCAGGAACTGCCGGGTCTGCTCGGGCGCCC
>CAZUIY010000136.1:0-2423 GCA_964619975.1 uncultured Gemmatimonadales bacterium | reverse complement strand
CTGCTCGGGCGTCCACGCCCGGACGGCCAGCGCGTGGACGGTGTCGTCGTCGATCCAGTCCCGCAGCGGCGCGTACACCATGCGATGCCGCTCGATCGGGCTCCGGCCCCGGAACGCGGGCGACACCACGCGCGCCTCCAGGTGGTTGTCCGTCCCCGTCATGTCGACCACCTCGACGCGCGCGTCGGGGAGGGCGGCGCGGAGGCGCTCGGCCACCCGCTCGCGCACGCTGGCGGGGCCCGCGGCCCCCGGACGGTTCGGCTCGGTCGACATGGAGATGAACATAGAGGGGGCGCGGACGGGGGGCAAAAGCGGGGCTGAAGGCGTTGACCGAGACCGCCCGCGGTAGTATCTTGATCGTCTTTCCCATAACCCTGTTCGCCCAGCGTCGGGCGGACCGCCACAGACCGAAGGGAGACGCATTTTGGCCCGCACCTACGAGACCGTCGTCATCTTCGACTCCTCCCTGCCCGAAGAGCAGGTCGAGGAGCGCATCCAGCGCTACCGCGGAATCCTGACCGAGAACGGCGAAAGCCCGTTCAAGGTGGACCTGTGGGGCACCCGCAAGCTCGCATATCCGATCGACAAGAAGGAGCAGGGCGTCTACGCCGTCCTGCGCTACGAGTCCCTGCCGGCCGCGCTGACCGAGTTCGAGCGCATCGCCCGCATCGACGAGATGGTTCTGCGCCAGCTCACCGTGGTGAATCCGGTCGAGCCCGGCGAGCCCCAGCCGGAGCGCCGCCGGCCCTCCGACGAAGAGGAGGAATAGTCATGGCGAAGCCAGGTGGAAAGGGCGGAAGGTCCGGCGGGAAGAGCGGCGGGAAGTCCGGCGGAAAGCCGGGCGGCGGAGGCGGACGCCGCCGCAACTGCCACTTCTGCGAGAACAAGGCGGTGATCGACTACAAGGACGAGCACCAGCTGGACCGCTTCACCAACGATCGCGGAAAGATCCTGCCGCGCCGCGTGACCGGCACCTGCGCCGGGCATCAGCGGACGCTGGCCACGGCGGTGAAGCGGGGCCGGTTCCTCGCGCTCATCCCGTACATGCCGGACCACGCGCTGTAGGGGGGCGACGATGCCGAAGAGCACCGAAGTGATCCTGCGCGCGGAGATCGAGACCCTGGGCCACGCCGGCGACGTCGTCGAAGTCGCGCCCGGCTACGCGCGGAACTATCTGGTCCCGCGCGGGCTGGCGTACGTGGCCACCGAGGCGAACAAGCACCGCGTGAGCCAGGAGAAGAAGAAGTACGAGGAGCAGCTGGCGGCGGAGCGGGTCGAGGCCGAGAAGATCGCGGCCACGCTCGAGGGCCAGGAGCTCACGTTCCAGCGGATGGCCGCCGAGGAGGGGCAGCTCTACGGCTCGGTCTCCTCGACCGACGTGGCCGACGCGCTCACCGAGGCCGGGTTCACCATCGACCGCACCCAGATCGGGCTCGCCCAGCCGCTCAAGGCGCTCGGGGAGTTCGACGTCCCGATCCGCCTCCATCCCGAAGTGACCGTCCCCGTCAAAGTGATCGTCGAGCGGGAGTCGACGTGACCTCGCCGCGCCCGCGCACCCGCGGGCGCGACGGCGGCGGAGCGGCGCGGGATCTGGCGGTCCTCGCCGCGCGCGAGGCCGCCGACCGGCGCGGCCGCGACGTCGTGCTCCTGGATCTCCGGGGCCTCACCTCGGCGACCGACTTCTTCGTCGTGGTCAGCGGCGAGAGCGACGTCCAGCTGAAGGCGATCGCCGACCGTGTGGAGGAGCGCCTGCGCGAGGAGCGGGGCGTGAAGCCCTGGCACGTGGAAGGTCTCCGCAACTCCACCTGGGTGCTGCTCGACTACGTCGACTTCGTCGTGCACGTGTTCCATCGGGAAGCCCGTGGCTTCTACGATCTGGAGCGGCTGTGGGCCGACGCCCCGGTGGAGCGGTTCGAGCCGGCGGGCGCGCCGGACGATCCCGGGGGCGACGCCGCGTAGCTTCCGTCCGATCCCTCGATTAAACCCGCTCCTTCGAGCGCCGGTTCACCTGTCGTGCACCGACTGGATGGGCCGCCCCGGCCCGTGTATGATCGGTCCGACGGCGGGCTGCCAGTCGCCGGCGAATCGAAATCGAAGGAGGACCCCGTAGACATCCCCGCCGTGCGTCACGCCATCGCCGTCCTCGTCGCCGTCGCCGCCGCCCTGGCCACGGCCCCTGAGGCCGCCGCGCAGTTCGGAAAGAACAAGGTCCAGTACGAGAAGTTCGACTTCCGGGTGCTCGAGACCGAGCACTTCGACATCCACTACTACCCGGAGGCCGAGCCGGCCGTGATGGACGCGGCGCGGATGGCCGAGCGGGCGTACGCGCGGCTGTCGAAGGTGTTCCGCCACGAGTGGAAGGAGCGGAAGCCGCTCATCCTCTACGCGTCCCAGTCGGACTTCCAGCAGACCAACATCTTCCA
>CAZUIY010000135.1:0-3932 GCA_964619975.1 uncultured Gemmatimonadales bacterium | reverse complement strand
ACCCGTAGAGCTCGTCCGCGTCGGCCCCGCCCTCCAGCACGTCGTTGCCGGAGCCGCCGGTGTCTCCCACCAGCAGGTCCAGCCCGGCGCCCCCGTAGAGCGAATCACCCTCCGCGTCGCCGTAGATGAGGTCGTCGTCTCCCTGGCCGTCCAGCACGTCCACCCCGTCGCCCCCACGCAGGATGTCGTTGCCGTCACCGCCCAGGAGCCGGTCGTCGCCACCCTCGCCGAATACGTGGTCGTCCCCCGGACCCCCGTCGATCTCGTCGTCCCCATCGCTGCCGCAGATCAGGTCGTCGCCGCCCAGGCCGTCGATCACGTCGTTGCCCGCGTGGCCCACGATCACGTCCGCGCCCGCAGTGCCGTCCAGCGTGTCGGCCCCCGCCGTCCCCACGATCGTCGCAGCCATCCCGTTGCACGTATCACCCAGCGTCGTCGCGGGGATCAGCGTTCCGCCTTCGGAGCCGGGCGCCAGCGGGCTGTCCGCCTCCGCGCACGCCACGATCAACAGAGCGGACAGGACGCACCACCACGCGCGACGGGAACGATGCACGAAAACCTCCAGGAACGGTTTATGGAAACGGGAACGCTGCCGGGGCGGGGGACGCCTGGCGTAAGACATCTTACATGACCCGTCGGGACAATACAAGATCCGATACGACGCCATTCGGAGTCGGTCGGTCTTCCTATCGGCGCGCGTCCCCGCCTAGTCCGGCAACGGGCGGCCACCATGTATTCTTTCCGGCTAGGGGGTCGGGCAGCCGGCCGACGTTCCGATCCCGGTGTTGATGCCACCGGTGAAGTGCGGCGCGTCGCCGGTCTGGACGGTCACGACGCCCGTGTTCCGTTCCACGAAGTAGGTGGTGAGGTCCGGGTCGCTGGTCGCTCCGCCGGCATACGCCTCCAGGTTCATGGTGGTGGAGAAGCGCTGGAACAGCGTGACCGTGCCGTCCAGCGCGGCGGGGTTGTCGACGAAGGCGTTCGAGAGATCGCCCGCCCCGCCGACGTCGGCGCACAGCGTGTGGGCGTCGTTCGACGCCGCCCCGGACTGGAGCAGCAGCGAGTAGCCGGCGTCCCCGGGGTTCGTCAAGGTGTTGCCCGTGATCGTCACGTTCAGGGTCCCGCCGGCCGCGCCGCCGTCCCGTGCCAGCACCCGGATCCCGGCGCCGTTCTCCCACTCCGCGATCGTGTTGTCGGTGACCGCCGCCGTGTGGGTTCCGGCGCCGTTGAGGATGACCTGGATCCCCACCCCGGTGGACGATCCCGAGCCGTCGACGCCGGCGGTGCCGATCTCGTTGTTGGCGATCGTACCGCTCATCGTCCCGGCGCCCAGGTCGCCCTTGTTGACATTGATCGCCTGGAGCACCGCCCCGTTGATCGAGTTGTTCAGGATGTCGTAGGTGGTGGTCGCGCTCTCGCCGGAGGCCAGCGTGATCCCCTGGCCGAGCGCGGACGAATGGCCGCCGACGAGCGTATTGCCGTCGAAGAGGACGTGCAGGGTCCCCCCGGTGTGGGCGGTCGCGTTGAAGTGGTCGCCCCGGTTGGCGATGAAGTCGGAGTCCGTCACGGAGATCGTCATGTCCGCGTTCCTATCCGCCTCGAGGTCGATCCCGTCGTCGCTGTTGGGGGTCGCGGCGTCCCCGATCGTGGCGTTCGAGATCACCAGGTCTTCGAGGGTCTCGAGATAGTCAATGTTCCACACCCGGATCCCGTCCTTGCCGGAGCCGAAGACCACGGTGTTGTCGATGACGGTCGGGTGGGCGCCCGCCTGGACCGTGCCGCCCAGGCCCAGGAAGGAGAGACCCGCCGCGTCGCTGGCGCCGGATGATGCGTTGCGCCGGACGTTCGCCCGGTTCATGGTGAACCCCTTCACGAAGGCGGCGAAGACCCCGGCACTGTGGTTGTCGTCTATGTTCATGTAGTTGAAGGACGGGTTCTCGACGTTGAACAAATCGATCCCGACCTCCGACTTGTTCTGGATCGTGCCGCCGGAGCCGTTGTTCGACCCGCCGCCGTCGCCGGTCACCACGAATCTCCCCGGGCCTCCGTGGCTGTCGAGCCTGATGCCCGGGTTGGGGCCGCCGTCCGAGCTGACGCTCAAGAAGGTCACGTCGCTCGCGCCGATCGCCGTGCCGATGAGCACCGCGGTGCCGGTGGTGGTGGTCACGGTATTGGTGGCTCCGGTCACGTTCAGCGTGCCGCCGTTGCCGGCGAAGAACCCGGTGTTCGCGCCGGTGTTGATGTCGAGCCCGCCGGTGAAGTTCAGCGTGGCGCCGTCGTTGTTGTTGAGGTTGATCCCGAGCCCGTTGTCGTCGATCGCCCCGCCGAACGCCACCGTACCGCCGGTGTGGTCCGTCACCTCGACCGAGCGGCCGGTCGCGGTGGTGCTGATGGTGCCGTTGTAGGTGAAGTCGCCGGTCCCGCCGTCTACGAACACGCCATAGTCAAGGGCATTCATGATGGTGCCGCCGCTGGCGGTGAAGGCGCCCGCGCCGACGTTGTCCAGGAAGATTCCCGTTTCTGCCCCGTTCGTCGACACCGTGTCGAACGTGACGCCGTCCCCGCCGATCGTGGTACCCGCCGTGAACCGGACCGCATCGCCCGTGGTCGTCGTCGCGCTCGTCGTCACCCCCGCGGAGGTGACCACCACGGTCCCGCCACCATCGAAGGTCCAGAACGCGGGGTTGGCGCCCGTGGAGAGGATCAGCCCGCCGTCGAAGCGGATCGTTGCCGCGGTGTTGAAGTCCAGCAGGACCCCGGCCCCGGTGCCGTTATCCCCGTCGGTGATGAGGCCGTTGAAGTCCTTGGTCCCGCCGGTAGCGAAGGACACCCTCACGAGCCGCCCCACGTCGTCGGTGATCGACCCGTCGTAGGTGAAGTCGGCGGTGCCGCCGGAGATCAGGACGTCATCGTCGGTCGCGTCGTTGATCGCCCCGCCGTTCGCCGTCACCGTCCCGGTCACATTCACCAGCCGGATTCCATGTCTCGCGCTGTTGGTCGACGACAGGCTCGAGAACGTGGCGTCGAGGGCGCCCGACGTGGAGATGTCCAGCGCCGGCCCGCCGATCGCGTCCACCGACGTCGGGTTCACGGACAGGGTCCCCACCGCGCCGCCCGAGATCCCCGCCCCGTCCGTGGAGGCGATGTCCATCCCCTGGATCGTGTTGTCCGTCGCGAGCGTGACCGTGGTCCCGGCCGTCGTCCGCGTGATGTCCGTCTGGCCCGCGCCCGGCGAGAACACCGTGTGCGTGTCGCCGTTCACCATGATCTCGATGGCGGAGCCGATCCCCGAGCCGATCAGCGACTGCATCGCCTGGAGCGTGATCCCCGCGTCGTAGCCAGCCGTCGTGCCATCGCCCTCGTCCACGAACAGGTAGTCGCCCGCGCCCGACGCCGCGCCCGCCTCGGCCAGCGTATCGAACGGCTCGGTGTCGCGGCCGTCGCCGTCCACGGCCGCCTGGTTG
Source organism: uncultured Gemmatimonadales bacterium (assembly GCA_964619975.1). Taxonomy (GTDB): domain Bacteria; phylum Gemmatimonadota; class Gemmatimonadetes; order JACCXV01; family JAHWKZ01; genus DATLFF01. The sequence goes on along the minus strand of CAZUIY010000135.1, from coordinate 468 downwards.
TCCACGTACCACACCCGCTCCACGATCGTGATCTGGACCGTCCCCACCATCGTGTCCGAGCCGTCCGTCACCTGGTAGTCGAACTCGTCCACCCCGTTGAACCCGGCCGCCGACATGTACGTGAACGAGCCGTCGGCCGCGATCGTCGCGCTCCCGCCGTTCGTCGTCACCACCGTCTCCGGCACCGCCGAGATCGGGTCCAGGTCCGGGTCCGAGTCGTTGGCGAGCACGCCCGGAGCCGACACCGGCGTCGTGAAGTTGCCGATCGCGTCGAACGCGTCGTCCGTCGCCATCGGCGGACCCCCCGTCGCCACCACCGCGCAGGCCGGGATCCCCTTCTCCACCGTCAGGCCGTCCCACGTGTCGTTCTCGGCGCAGCTGAAGTTCCGCGCCTGGTCCTTCGTCCCTTCACCACCGATGTGCCGGTCCGCGCCGAGGCTGCCGACCAGCTTGTCGTTACCCGGCCCA
>CAZUIY010000134.1:0-6167 GCA_964619975.1 uncultured Gemmatimonadales bacterium | reverse complement strand
GCCCCCGCGATCACCAGCGCCATCACCGCGCCCCCGTTCCCCCCCAACCACCCCCCCACCACAACCCGGGCCCCGGTAAGAACCGTCATCAGAACAGCAGTCTTAAAAATGTTCATACCCGAAATCTACCCCCCAACCACGAGATTGTCCCCAAAAACCCGTAACCCCGGCGCCACACCCGCTCCACAATGGAAAGGCCGCTCAAAACGGTCCAGATGCGTCCGATCGCGACGAGTGCGGATCCCGAGGCGTACTGGTGTACGCCGCAGGGTCCGCCGAGGAGTGATCGGGCGCAGATGGGCCGTTTTCAGCGGCCGGGCCGGGCTAGTAGGTGAACTCCCAGAACAAATCGATGCCGGCCTGGAGTCCTTCCCGATCGGTTTGTTGGCCTACGCCTGTGCCCGCATTGAGCTGCAACGTCCACCGCTCCGTGAACTGGTACCGGAGCGCCACCCGGCTCGCCTCGCTGGCTCCCACCTCCTGCTCGAACGTCAGGAAGACGTCGGGGCTGATGAACTTGCCAACCCGGAACAGCGTCGCCATGTCGCCCGAGGGGTCCTGTACGCGGCTGACCTCGAGCACGTCGACCCCGAGCTCCTCCGACAGCGCCGCCTGGAGCGGCGAGGCCGCGCTCAGGAGGCCCCCCGTCATCAGGCCCTGCACCGTCTCCTCGAACTCGCTCTGCTGTCCCGCGGCCGGGCGGGCGGTGCCGAACAGAGCGATCGAGATGATCTCGGAGCGGTCGTACTGCGGCACCGACGAGATGTCGATGGTGAGGTTGTTGAGCGTGCCGCCCAGCGTGATCCGGACCTGGACGTCGCCCGCTCCCTCCACGTTCTCCACCGTGCGGGTGGCCACGATGTTGAGACCCGGGTTCAGGTCGGGGGTGCCATAGAAGAAGACGTCGCCACCCTCGATCGTGAACCGCTGCCCGAACTCCTCGTAGTAGCCGCGCAGCACCTGCAGGGTGCCGGAGAAGGTCGGCACCCGCGTCCCGGCCGGCTTCTGGAGCGCCAGGTCGCCGGCGATCTCGATCCGCGCCTTGTTGGACTGGATGATCGCGTCGGAGGTGACCACCACGTCCACGTCCAGCCGCGCCCGCGTCCACAGGGACTGCGAGCGCTCCAGCTGCTGGGCCGGGCCGGCGCCGGGAATGTCGACGTAGATGACCGCCTCGTTGAGGTCGATCACGTCCTTGCCCGTGCTCTCCGGCAGGCGGTAGATCGCCTCGTCCACCTCCACCCGGCCGGTGACGACCGGCCTCTCCGTCGTGCCCGTGATCGTCAGCTCCGCGTTGGCCTGGATGTCCTGGCGTGAGAGGTCCAGCACGTCCAGCTCGGTCGCGGTCGCGCGCAGATCGAACTGGCCGAGCTGGAGGTTCTGCACCGCCACCTCTCCGCCGATCTGGAACGTGCCATCCTCGCCGTCGGTCGCGCGGACGTCCTGGACCAGGATCCGGTCGTTGCTGAACTCGATCACGCCGGTGACGTCGCGGTACGTCACCCCGCTGGCGGGAATGGTCAGCCGGCCGCCCTGGACCGTCACCCGGCCGGTGAAGCGGGGCGACTGGCTGGTGCCGGAGATCTCCACCAGCAGGTCGACGGGACCGGCCAGGTCCGTCAGTCCGGGGATGAAGGCGCCGATCAGCGAGAGGTCCGTGCCCTGGCCCTCGATCCGCAGGTCGATGGGCCGCTCGGGCAGGCGGTCGACGCCGCCCATCAGCGACAGGTCGATCGGCGCCCGTCCGGTCAGCACCAGCTCGTGGCCCTCCTCCGGCGTCACGACCCGGAGGTCCACGTCCGCTACGTAGTCGTCGTAGTCCACCTCGCCCACCACCCGCACGAACCGGAAGCCCCGGATCATCCCTTCCGACACCTCCCCGTCGAGCTCGATCCGCGGGTTGCGCCGGGTGCCGGAGAGCCGCCCCCGCAGGTCGGCCCGGCCCTCCCAGTCGCCGGGGGGCTGGCCCGTCAGCCGCGCCACGTCCTTGAGCGCCACGTTCTCGGCGACGAAGGTCATGTCCGACGGGGCGTCGGGGTCCAGCCCCAGGGTTCCGTCCACCCGCAGGATCTGCCCGTTCTGCACGATCTCCACCGACTCGGCCACGACCTGGCCATCCGTCCAGGCGAGGCGGCCGCCCTCCGACAGGCGCCACGTCTCCTCCGGCGTGGTGTAGACGAGCCGCTCCAGCGAGATCGTGGCCCGCGGCCCGGTGAAGTCGCCGACGGCCAGGAGCGACGCGCGGGACTCGCCCTCCATGTCGAGCTCGCCGTCCACCGTCATGCGGCCGTCCGCGTAGTCGATGTCCATATTGGCGGAGTCGGCGAAGAACCCGGCCCCGGCCATGTCGTAGAAGACGCCGTCGGCGGCCACGGTGAACCCGGGAGCCGCCACGTCGGTCAGCCGCACGTCCCCGGCGAAGGAGTCGGCGGTCACTCCGGCCACCGCCAGGCCGCCGGCTACGGTGGTCCCCGTCACGTCGAAGCCGCGGTACGGACCCTCCAGCCGGAACTCCCCGCGCGCCCGCTCGGCCCAGTCGCCCAGCGCCGGCCACAGCTCGCTCAGGTCCTCGCTCGCCATCTCCAGGTCCAGCTCCATGCCGCCGCCGCCCGCCAGGTCGAAGACCCCGGCGGCGCGCACCACCGACTCCGGCGTCCGCGCCCACATCGTGTCCGCCACGAACCGCCGGCCCAGGAGCCGGCCGCGGGTGGCGAAGGCCGCCAGATCCCAGCGGTAGATCCGCGACGGGCCGAGGTCCGCGACCAGCCTCGCGTCCAGGTCGCGCGGGCCGAAGCCGCGGCCGGCGATGTCGTAGCGGCCGGTGAGGACCAGGTCGACCCCCGGCCGGCCGATCAGCGGCCCCACGCGAAGGCGGCGGCTGGTGGCCACCAGGTCGTAGGCCGCCACGGGGCCGCTCATGTCGAGCGATCCGTTGACCGTAAAGGCGCCGGCGGGGGCCGAGAGGTCCGCTTCCACGTCCACCTGACGCGGCGGGCCCTGGACCCGGACACGTCCGGTCACCGGCTGGGCGATGGGGTACGCGAGCACCCACTCCCGCACGTCGGCGGGATGGAGCGGCTCGACCACGGCGTTCAGGTCCAGCCGGGGCTGGACCAGGTTGTCGATCCGCCCCTCCACGGTGACATCGGAGCGGCCGGTCCGGACCCGGCCGTGGTCGATCGCGATCGCCAGCGATCCGCCGGACCCCACCAGGCGGCCCTCGAACTCCCCCTCGCCCTGCAGCCGCACCTGGGGGAAGAACGCGCGCACCTCGTCCAGATCCACGCGCGGGGCGGTGAGCTCGATCGCCAGGGAGTCCCGATCCGCCAGCAGGATCGTCCCGTCGGCGCGGACCGTGCTGCCGGGGGTCTCGAACTCGATGTCCGACAGGGTCAGGCTGTCCGGCGTCACCACCGCCACACCGTCCAGCCGGCTGACCCGGAGCGCCGGATCGGTGGTGGCGAAGGTGAGGTCCTCAGCGACGAACCGCTGACGCGGGCGGTCGCGGCGGAAGATCCCGATCTCCAGGACGCCGTTCAGGTCGACGAACCGGTTCTCGTCCCACCGCAGGACGGGCCAGCTCCCCTCGGCCAGCCGCACGTTCACCGAGCCCTCCACCAGCTCCAGCCGCTGGATGTCGACGTAGCTCCCCCAGGTCGTCGCGTCGGGCGGAGGCGGGGGCCGCTCCTTCCAGATCGTCTGGAAGTTCCACCGGCCGTCGGCGGCGCGGGTCAGGTGGATGTCGGGCCGCACCAGGACGACGCGGTCCAGCACCACCCGCTTGTCGAAAAAGGGCCGCAGGCCGTACTCCACGTGGACCCGCTCCGCCGCCACCAGCGGCATCCCGTCCTCGTCGATCAGCGCGAAGTCGTGGAGGACGAGCCCGCTCAGCGGATCCCCCTCCAGGCGCCCCAGCCGCACCTCGCCGTTCATCGCGTCGCCCACCCGGGTGACGATCTGGTCGCGCAGGAGCTCGTTGCCCCACGGGGAGCGGATCCACAGGAGCCCCAGCACGATCAGCGTGGCCGTCACCGACACCACGAGCGCCAGCGCGAACATTCCGCGGCTCGCCCAGCGGGCCATCAGTACGCGTTCCCAATCGAGATGTGGAAGACCCACTTCGGCAGGTGCTCGTCCTCCTCGTCGTCCGACAGCCGCCACGCCACGTCCAGCCGCACGGGGCCGACCGGGGTGGTGTAGCGGACACCCGCGCCGGGCGCGTACTTCAGGTCGCCGGGAGAGACGTCCCCCGGCTCCTCCCACACGTTGCCCGCGTCCACGAACGCCGCGCCGCGCCAGTTGCCGCGGATCGGGAAGCGGATCTCGGCGCTGGTCTCGAAGAGCCCGCGGCCGCCGATCGGCTCCGGATCGCGCTCCTGCCCGAACGCGCCGGGCTCGTCCTTCGGCCCCAGCTGCCGCCGCTCGAACCCGCGGACGCTGCTCGCGCCGCCCGCGAACAGCCGCTGGAAGAGCGGCACCCGCGCCTTGTCACCACCGTAGGTGAAGATCGCCCCCGGCAGGACCTTCATCGCCACCACCCACCCATCCCGCACCTGGCGGTAGTGCGTCACCTCGAACGTCAGCCGGTGATACGCGTAGTCGCCGCCGACGATCGGCAGACCCGCCTGGTAGGCCGCGCTGGCCCGGTAGCCGCGGGACGGCCGGAACAGCGAATCGGTGTTGTCGAAGGTGGCCACGGCGTCGGTGTACACCAGCCGGCTGGGATTGATGAAGTTGCGCCCGAGCTCGGGGATCAGGACCCCCTGGTCGAAATCGGAGAAGTCGTCCCGCTCGGCCGTCACGCTGACGCGCGACTGGATGAAGCGACTGATCCGGTAGCCCACACGGACGGACGCACCCAGCCGCTCCACCGTGTAGTTCGGCTCCACCTCGAACCGCAGGAAGGCGGTGGACGAGAGGCTCAGGTCCGAGGCCAGGAACGAAGGCTGACGGTACGTGACCGCGCCCTCCCGGTCGATCTGCGAATACTCCCCCCGCACCTCGAGCTGGCGTCCCTTCCCGAACAGGTTCCGGTCCAGCCACGAGCCCCGGACGCGGAAGAGGTCCTCGGTGCCGTATCCGACGCCCACGCGCACCACGTGGCTCGGCGCGGGGGTCAGGTCGATCTGGACGTCCACCGTGTCGCCCCGGGCTTCGGCCAGCTGCGGCTCGATGTCCACCCGCCGGAACAGACCCAGCTCGTAGATCCGGCGCTGGCTGTCCAGGATGTCCTGCCGGTCGTAGCGGTCCCCGCGCGCGAACTGGAGCTGCCGCAGGACCAGCGACGGATCCTCCTCCTCGGTGCCGCGGATCCGCACGTCGCCGATCCAGTACACGTCTCCGGGATCGGCGGTGTAGGTGATGGTGGCGCTCCGCTGCTCCTTGCGGATCCGGTACTCCAGCAGCACCTGCGCGTAGGCGTGGCCCCGGTTCTTGAGCAGGGACTCCAGGGTGTCGCGGCCCGCCTGGAGATCCAGCTCGGTGAACACGTCGCCCACCTGGAGCGGCACGTTCCCGATCAGGTCCTCGGCGCTCGGAGCGTCCGCGACGTCCTCCAGCCCCTCGATGGAGAGGGAGTCGACCAGGGTCGGCTCGCCCTCCTCCACCGTCATCGAGACGGTGGCCTCGCCTTCGCCGTCGGGGCGCACCGCGTACTCCACCAGCCGCGCGTCGAAGTAGCCGTGACGCTGGTACAGGATGTGGACCCGCAGCAGATCGTTCCGGAACTCGCTCTTGCTGAGGGCGTGCTCCGCGCTCCACGGGAAGAAGCCGCTCTCGTCGGTGTAGAGCGCGTTCTGGATCACGTCGTCGGTGAGGGCGCTGTTGCCGTGGATCTCGAACTTCTTCACCTCCACCCCGTCCCGCACCTCGTCCAGGCAGCAGCCGCGCTCCACCAGCGAGACCATCCTCTCCGACCGTTCGGTCTCCTGCGCCGTCGCCGGCCGGGTCATGGCCAGCGCCACCAGCGCCAGGGTGCACGCGATCCGGGTCACGACCGCTTGCGCTCCGTGTTCCAGCCGGGCTCGGCGCCGCGTCCGCGGTGGGCCTGCGAGATCCTCGCCAACTCTCCCCCCAGAATGAAGACCACGCTGCTGTAGTAGACCCAGAACGCCACGATCATCAGGTTCGTGAAAGATCCGTACAGCTTCATGAACCGGCCGAACTCC
>CAZUIY010000133.1:0-20964 GCA_964619975.1 uncultured Gemmatimonadales bacterium | reverse complement strand
CCGGTGATCCGGCCACCGGAGCGCCCGCAGATCTCGAGCGCGCGGTCGACGGCCCAGTCGGAGTGCTGCGAGTTGTCTACGGGTACCAGGATCTCTCGATACATTCCACCTGTTTTCGACGCTGGGAGTGGAGAAATCCGGACCGCCCCACCGCTTCCGGGGAGCGACGCGCCGCTATATAACGACGACCTCGAAGCGTGTCAAACGGGGTCGCGGCCGCTCCGCCCGACCCCCGATCAGACGTCCCACGCCGCCCGCGCCAGCATCCCCAGAACCGCCAGCACGGCGAGGCCCGCCGCCAGGTAGAGGGAGGACGGCACGCCTTCGGCGCCGCCGCCCAGGAAGGCGCCTTCGATCAGCCCCGGGAGCCTGAGCGCCACCAGCGCCCACAGGACCCGGACGAACCATCGGCTCCGCCAGAACCAGAGGGCGGCCGTCACCCCGAGGCCGATGGCGGCCCCGGCCACGAGCCACACCCACGCCGGACCGCGCGCCTCCGGCATCATCCCCGCCGACAGGAGCGCGTACGAGCCGGCCCAGTACAGCGCGGCGTAGTGCAGGTACGCGATCGCGGCCTGGCGGAAGCGGCGGTCGCGGTCGGCGGAGCTCACATCCCCTCCAGGCCCAGCTCCTGCCGGGCGCGGTCCATGATCTCGGGCGTGATCTCCCCGATCCCCTGTTCGAACGCCCACTCGCCGTAGATCCGCTTCACCATCCCGCGAACGAACGCCGGGACCGACTGGAGCCGCTCCTTCGCCGGCTCGCTCCAGCGGACGGAGCCCGGGGTGGCCGGCGCCGCGCCGGACCCCTCGGCCCCATCGGCCGCGTCGGCGAACGCGCCGTCGCCGCCCGACTCGAGCGTGGAGCGTACCAGCTCCATCGGCTGTCCCGGCACGGTCCGGCCGCCGACCTTGATCCCCAGGTCGCTCACCAGCCGGGTCTCCATCGGGTTCGTGAGCATCGCCATCTCGCGGGCGCAGCCGGGGCATCGGAACAGCGCGGCCATGGTGCCGTCTCCCGGCACCTCGCGCTCGGAGAACTCCATCACGCGGTCGCACTCCACGCAGAGGAACTTCACGCGGGCGCCTCCGGCCGGGGTGGCAGCGCGGCCACGCGGGCGGCGAGGGCGACCAGCGCCCGGACCGCCGGAGTGCCGCCGGCCCGCTCGGCGTCGGCCCCTTCCCCGCCGGCGGGAGGCCGGCCGGCGTCCGTCTCGAACGCCAGACGCGGCTCGAACGGGATCTCCGCCCACGGGGGGGCATCGCCAGCACCTCCCGTGACCGCCGCGCCGTCGTCCGGCCAGAGCGGCTCGATCTCGCCGCAGCGGGGACACGCGTAGCCGCTCATGTTGGATACCAGGGCGACCGGGGCCCCGGCCTCGTCGAGGGCGCGGAGGGAGCGCTTCACCACGCCCCGGGCCGCCGCCGACGGGGTGACGACCACCAGGACCAGGGACGGCTCCCCCACGAGCTCCAGCGCCCGCTCGATCCGGTCGGTGCCGGGCGGCAGGTCCACCAGCAGGACGTCCAGGGGCCCCCATTCGGTGTCGGCGACGAACTCGCGGAGCGCGCCGGCCTCGAGAACGCCCCGGTCGGGCACGTGGCCGCGCCACCGGACCGGGGCGTCGTCGGACTCCAGGAGCAGGTCCATCGAGACGACCGCCACTCCACCCGCGCCCGCCGCGGGGCGCACGCCTCCCGGGCCGACCGTCAGCGGCCCCCGGGCCCCCAGCATGCGGGCCAGCGACGGCCCGTGGAGGTCGGCGTCGACCGCCCCCACCCGGAGGCCACGCGCCGCGAGGGCGGTGGCCAGATTGGCGGTCACGGCGCTCTTGCCCACCCCGCCCTTCCCGCTCGCCACCAGGACGATCCGCTCGACCGCGCTCAACCGTTCGGCCAGCCGGCGCCGCTGATCCCCCACCTGGGCCACCATGTCCTCGGTGGCGGGATCGGCGACGTCGTGATAGGTGCGGTAGCGGGCGGTCACGGGTGGACCTGGCTTCCGTCGGCGTCCAGCAGGGTCAGTGCGTCCACGGGGCAGGAGGCGCAGGCGGCCAGGAGCCGCTCGCGGCCCGGGTCCGGGCTCCCGTCGACGAAGAGGGCCAGGTCTTCGTCGTCCAGCGCGAACGTCTCCGGGGCCTCGGTCACGCAGTCGCCGAACCCCACGCACAGCGCGCGGTCCAGCCGGACGGTCAGCCCGCCGAAACGGCGCTCCAGGACGAGGCTCAAGACGGATGCATGTCGGAAGGGAGGGAAACGACCGCCGGGGCGGTCACGCGGGCGGGGATCGCGGCCATGCCGCGGTCATCCTAGCGGATTCGGGCCCCCCGCGCGACCGGTGCGATCGCTACAGGCTGTACGGCGGCGCGATCTCGCATACGTCCACCGCGGCGACCTCCCCGATGGAGAGCACCCGCACCCGGATCGGCTCCGGCGCGGCCGGCTCGCGGTCAGCCATCGTGGCCCCGGCGTAGGCCGAGCCCACCGTCCCCAGGATCACCAGCGCCACGAACTTGATCATCGCCATTCTCATGTCGTCCTCCAGCGTTTCGAATGTCCATGTCCCTGCACATCCATATAGACGGGAGAACGCCCGTTTTGGTTGCAGGAATCGTCTGTTTCCGAAAAGATTCTTCCGGATTCCCCCGCCTGGCCCCATATTCTGGTGCTCAGACCCCCTTCATGGTCAGAAATGACCCCTCCATAATCAGCCCCGGAGATCTCCCATGCGTCTGCTACCTCGTCTCGCCCTCGCCCTTTCCATCGGCTTCCTGGCGGCCGTACCCGCGTCCGCCCAGAGCTACCGCACCATCCTGCTGCAGCAGATGGACGCCGCGGAGAGCGTCGTCCGGGGAGAGGGATACCGGGCCGACCCGGGCGCCTACCCCTCCGACGTCGTGGTCGGCTTCCTCAAGGGAGGCGGCTCTGTCGGCCTCGAGCTGACGCTCCAGGCGGGAACGCCGTACATGGTGGTGGGAGTCTGTGACGCGGACTGCAGCGACATGGACCTGGCGCTGGCGGACGTCAGCGGCAACATCCTGGTGCAGGACGAGGCGGAAGACGACGTGCCCGTGCTGGAGTTCACCGCCCCCCCGGGGGGCGCCGCCATGCTCCTCGTCTCGATGTACGCCTGCTCGGTCGAGCCCTGCGCCTTCGCCTACAAGGTGTACCGCCGCTAGGCCGCGTTAGACTCCCTCGACCTGGACGGCGGCCAGGGCGTCGTCGACGGCGTCGAAGACCGCCGCGTCCAGCTCTAGGTCGGCCGCGGCCACGTTCTCCTCGACCTGGCTCTCGCGGGTGGCCCCCACGATCACGCTGGAGACGGCCGGCTGGCGCAGGCACCACGCCAGCGCCAGCTGGGCCGGGGTGACGTCCGCCTCACGGGCGATCGCCACGAACTCCTCCACCGCCGCCAGCACGTCCTCCCGCAGCAGGCGGCCCATGAACTGACCCTGCGGCGTGGCCGCCCGACTTCCTTCCGGCAGATCGTCCGGCGTGCGGTACTTGCCGGTCAGGATCCCCTGGGCGAGCGGCGACCAGACGATGTTGCCGATGCCGATCTCTTCGCAGAGCGGCAGCACGTCGGCTTCGATCCGCCGCTGGAGCGCGCTGTACTCGGGCTGATTCGACACCGGCAGGCTCCATCCCGCCTCGGCGCAGAGCTCGACCGCCTCCTCGATCTGGACGGCCGACCACTCCGAGACCCCCCAGTAGAGCGCTTTCCCCTGGCGGATCAGATCGTCCATCACCTCGCAGGTCTCCTCCAGCGGCGTCCCGGCGTCGTACCGATGGCACTGGTACAGGTCGACGTACTCCACGCCGAGGCGGCGAAGCGAGGCGTGGCACTGCTCCACCACGTGCTTTCGGGAGAGGCCGCGATCGTTCGGCCCGTCTCCCATCGGGAAATAGACCTTGGTCGCGAGAACGTAGCTGTCGCGGGGGTACTCCGAGAGCGCCCGGCCGACCACCTCCTCGGCGCGGCCGCGGGCGTAGACGTTGGCCGTGTCGAAGAGGATCACGCCCAGGTCGTAGGCCCGGGCGACGCAGCGCAGGGCCGCCGCTTCCTCGACCGACGTTCCGTAGGTGAGCCAGGAGCCCAGCGCCACGGTGGAGACCTTCAGGCCCGATTCTCCGAGATTCCGGTACCGCACGACCACCTCCATTCCGGGGATTGGCAGACCTGCGAGGCGAACCTAGCGGCGCCGGACGTGAGGCGCCCTTCGATCACCCGGCTAGGACACCGGCCACCGCCCGGATCAGGCTGGCTGGCGAAAAGGGCTTTGGAAGGAAGTGAGATCGGGGATCACGCTCCACCGTCTCCAGGACTCGCTCGTCCTGCGCGTATCCGGACATGAAGAGGACCACCAGGCCGGGGTGGGCGAGGCGCAGGCGGTCGGCCAGGTCCTGACCGCTCATCTCGGGCATCACGACGTCGGTCAGGAGCAGATCGACCTCGATCCCTTTCGCCATCTCTTCGATCGCCGCCGATGGACAGGCCGACGCGATCACCTCGAGACCCGTACGCTCCAGGATCCTGCGGGACAGATCGCGCACCGCGGTGTCGTCCTCGACCAGGAGGACCCTGCCGCTGAGCGAACCCGTCGGATCCTGCGGAGGGCCTGCCTCCGCCGCCGGCTCGGACTCCCCCGACACGGCCGGAAGATGGGCCCGGAACGTGGTCCCGCCGCCGACCGCACTCTCGACTTCGACCCGACCGCGGCTCTGCTCTACGATCCCGTAGACGATGGACAGGCCGAGCCCGGTTCCTTCCGCCTTGGTGGTGAAGAAGGGCTCGAACACCCGTGCGGCCGTCTCCTCGGCCATCCCGATGCCATCATCCTCCACCTCGATGACGATGCATCCGTCCGCGTCCTCTCCCGTCCCACAGATCCCCTGGGGACAAGTCCCCCGTCGCGTCCGCACGGCGATGGTTCCGCCCGTGCCCACGGCGTCACGGGCGTTGACGACCAGGTTCATGAGTACCTGCTCGATCTGGCCCGGGTCCGCCAGGATGACCGGCAGGCCGGGCTCCGTCTCGGTGACCAGGTGGACGTCCTCGCCGATCAGCCGGCCCAGCATCTTCCGCATGTCCCCCACCACCCCGTTGACGTCCACCCTCTGGGGCTCCACCATCTGGCGCTTGCTGAAGGCCAGGAGCCGCCGGGTGAGCATCGTGGCGCGTTCGGCGGCCTCCTGGATCTCACGGGCGCTCTCGTGCAGCGGCGAGTCGGCTTCGGTGGCGCCGCAGATCAGCTCCCCGTGCCCCCGGATCACCGTGAGCGCGTTGTTGAAGTCGTGCGCGACGCCCCCCGCCAGGCGGCCGACGGCCTCCATCTTCTGTGCCTGGTGCAGCTGTCCCTCGAGTTCGCGGCGGTCCATCTCCGCGATCCGGCGCTTCATCGCCTCGTCGATCCGCTGGGCCACCGCCCGCAGCAACTCCACTTCCTCGGGAATGAACGCCTCCTCCTCCTCGGCCACGGGCGCCTCCAGATAGACGACCTCGATCGTGCCCCGGGTCGACCCGTTGGACCCGATCGTCGCCACGATGGACCACGGAGTCGGGCGAAAGCCGGGCGAGGCGTACGTGCGGCCGTCGAGCGTCAGCCGTGCCCGGGCGATGACGGGACGCCGCCACCCGTCGGGCAGCCCCGCGAGGACCCGCTCCATGACGACGTCGACGGGCTCCTCCGTCCAGCGGTTCAGCACATCCGACACGGCGTACAGGCAGCGGGACTCCTTCACCCGCTCGGCCAGGTCGTGGGACTTCCGCCGGAGCTCCTCCTCCGCCCGCTTGATGTCGGTCACGTCGCGGATGATCTCGAGCACCGTCTCGATCGTGCCCTCGGCGGAGCGTTCGGGCACGATGCGGGACTGGAACCAGCGCGAACCCTTCAGGCCCGGCACGGAAAACACCACCCGGCCCTCGCTGCCGGTTTCGAACACCTTCCGCAGGGCACCCTCCCAGACTTCCACGTCCGCCTTCGGTATACCCATCTCGCGAGGCCGAAGGCCTCTCTTCGAGCGGTCCGCCGCATCGAAGGTCCGGTCCGCGGCGGGGTTGGCGTAGACCTGCCGCAGGTCGCGGTCGAACCGGGCGATCACGTCGGGCACGCTCTCGAGCAGGGTCAGGTATTCGCGCTCCCGCCGCTCCAGCGCCTGGAGCGCCTCCCGCTCGGAAGAGATGTCGCTCACGATCGCGAAGGCTCCGTCGAACTCCCCGCGGGTGTCGTACACGGGCGTGCTGCTGATCCGGACCCAGAGTCGAGTCCCGTCGCCCCGCAGGAGCTCCGTTTCGTAGCGATCGGCCCGTCCCTCACGCCGATTCCCGTAGTGTCGCTCCACGTCCTCGCGCAGCCCGGGCACCACGCAGTCGATCGCCGGCGACCCCTCCACCCGGTCCTGGTCGCGGCCCAGGAGCCCGGCCATGAACGGGTTGACGTATCGGGTCACCAGGTCGCTGTCTACCTGCCAGATGCCCTCCTGGGCCGCCTCGAGCATGGCGAGGTACAGATCGTCCGACCCTCTCCGGGGCCGGGCGGATGCGGTCGATGCGTTGGACATGTGGACCTTTCCTGAGCAGGGAATGCCGACGACCCGAGTGATCCCCAGTCTGCCCGAACCCGATGGAGCCCGGAATCGGGAGGATCTCGATGATGCGTGTCGGAGTTTTTCCTGCAGGGGGGTCCCGGTCGCCGCGACGCGAGACGGAACGTGAGGTGCTCTATCGTGCACGAATCGTGACAGCGATTTCATCGGGTCCCGGTGGAGACGCCGGGTGGCCGTCGTTACCTTCCGCGGCCAATGGCTCCCACCATCGCATACGTCTCCATGGAGATCGCGCTGGAGTCGGACCTCCCCACCTACGCCGGTGGGCTCGGGGTCCTGGCCGGCGACACGCTCCGGGCGGCCGCCGACCTGAGCCTGCCGGTCGTCGGCGTCACCCTGGTGCATCGGGAGGGGTACTTCCGCCAGCGGGTGGAAGCGGGCGAGCAGCGGGAGGAACCCGATCTGTGGTCACCGGCGGACCGTCTCTCCCCGGCCGCGGTCTCCGTCCAGGTGCCGATCGGCGACCGGTTCGTCGCCGTCCGGGCGTGGCGCTACGACGTCCGCGGCATCGGGGGCGAAGTGCCGGTCTACCTGCTCGACACCGACCTTCCCGAGAACGAGGCGGAGGACCGGCGGATCACCGGAGGGCTCTACCGGGGAGACGCGCGCGACCGCCTCCGTCAGGAGATCGTCCTGGGGCTGGGGGGCGTGGCGGTGCTCGAAGCCCTCGGGATGCAGATCGAGACCTGGCACATGAACGAGGGTCATTCGGCGTTCCTCGTCCTTCCGGTGGCCGAGCGCGAGGCCGGCGGGGACGATCCCGACGCCGGGCTCGCCGCGGCCCGCGGCCGCTGCGTGTTCACCACTCATACCCCCGTGGCCGCGGGACACGACCGCTTCCAGCGGGAGCTCCTGGTCGAGACCCTGGGCGAGGCCCGGACGGGGCTCCTCGAGGGGTGGGTGGGCTTCCAGGAGGGCCGGCTCAACATGACGAGGCTGGCGCTGGCCGCCTCGCGCTGGACCAACGGCGTGTCGGCCCGGCACGCGGCGGTGAGCGCGGGGATGTTTCCGGGTCACGAGATCCGGGCGGTCACGAACGGCGTCCACGCGGCGTTCTGGACCTCGCCGGCCATGGCCGATCTGTTCGATCGCCGCTTTCCGGAGTGGAGGAGGCACAATGCCGTACTCCGGCAGGCGGCCTTGCTGCCCCTCGAGGAGATCCGCGCGGCCCGCGCGGTGGCGCGCACGGCGCTGTCCGACGAGGTGCGGCGCCGGACGGGGACTCCGCTCGATCCGGGGGCGCTCACGCTGGGTTTCGCCCGGCGCGCGACGGCGTACAAGCGCGCCGACCTCCTCTTCTCCGCTCCCGAGCGGCTCCGCCGGATCGCCCGGGACCAGGGCCCCCTCCAGGTGGTCTACGCCGGCAAGGCCCACCCCCGGGATCTGGACGGGAAGGCGATGATCCGGCGGGTGCACGAGGGCGCGGAAGCCCTGGAGGGCGACGTCCGGGTGATCTGGCTCGAGGACTACGACATGGATCTGGCCCGCACGGTCTGCGCGGGGGTGGACGTCTGGCTGAACACGCCGCAGCGGCCACTGGAAGCCTCCGGGACCAGCGGGATGAAGGCGGCTCTGAACGGCGTCCCCTCCCTCAGCGTGCCCGACGGGTGGTGGGTCGAGGGGCTGGTCGAGGGCGTCACCGGCTGGTCGATCGGCGGCGAGTGGGACGCGGACCCGGACCCCGAGGCCGAGGCGGAGTCGCTGTACCGGAAGATGGAAGAGGTGCTCCTCCCGCTGTTCCACGAGCGGCCGGACGACTGGGCCCGGGTGGCGCGATCGGCGATCGCGCTGAACGGGTCCCACTTCACCACCCAGCGGATGGTCGAGGAGTACGACCGGCGGGCGTACCGCCCGGCGTAGTTCCAGGCCCGGTACTTGCATTACTCTGGGTCGACCCCCCCGTCCACGACCAGAATTTCATCCCATCCGCCCAACGGGGGTCCCATCCATGTATTCCAAGCCATCGCGTGAGCCCCTTGACGGGGAGATCGTCCGGACGATCCATGAGCCTCTGGCCGTACTGTCCGGAGACCTCAGGGTTCTCGCCGTCAATCCGGCGTTCCATCGCGCCTTCGGCCTGGAGGCGGCGGACGTGCTCGGACGCCGGCTCACCGATCTGGGCGGGATGTGGAAGACGCCCCGGCTGATGGAGCTCCTGGATGGTCTCGGCCGCGACGGCGAGGCGTTCGAAGGGCTGGGCCTCGAGCTCGCGCACGTGGTCGGCGGCACGGTCGACGTCGGCGACACCAGACCCCGGCAACTGCTTCTGAACGGCCGCCGGATCGTTTCCGCGGAGCCCGGTGAGATGCGGGTCCTGCTGGCGATCCGTGACGTCACGGACCGCACGGCGACCGAGAAGGCCCTCCAGCACCAGGCCAGGGAATCGGCCCGCAGCAATCGGGATCTCGAGGCGTTCGCCTCGATCGCCTCCCACGATCTGCAGGAGCCCCTGCGCAAGATCCGCGCGTTCGGCGGGCTCCTCCGGGAGACTCTGGGGGAGGAAGTCCCTCCCGTCGCCGAGGACTACCTGAACCGCATGGTCAACGCCGCCGAGCGGATGCAGCGGATGGTCGACGATCTGCTGGCCTACGCCCGCATCGATCGTCGCGCCCGGGAGTTCGCCCGGGTGGATCTGGGAGCGGTGGCGCGGGACGTCGAGTCCGACCTGGATCTTCCCATCCGGGAAACCGGCGCCCGGGTGGAGATCGGCCCCCTGTTCGAGGTGGAAGGCGACCGGGACCTCCTGCGCGCTCTGATCCTGAACCTGGTGGGCAACGCCATCAAGTATCACAAGCCCGGAGCCCCGCCGGTCGTCCGAATTTCGTGCGAGCCGGCCCCCCCGGGTCATGGAATCCTGGTCGTGGAGGACGAGGGGATCGGCTTCGAGCCCCGCCACGCCGATCGCATCTTCCAGCCGTTTCAGCGTCTCCACACGCGGGACGCGTACCCCGGCTCGGGCATCGGGCTCGCCATCTCCCGGCGAATCGTCGAGCGTCACCAGGGTGTCATCCTGGCCCAGGGTCGTCCCGGCGAGGGAACGCGGATCGTGGTCCAGCTCCCCCTTACCCCGATCGTGGAGGCCCCCCGTGCTGCCTAAGAATCCACCCATCACCATCCTCATGGCCGACGACGACGCGGAGGACCGGATGCTCGCCGAAGCGGCGCTGCGCGAGTGCCGGCTGGCCAACGATCTCCACTTCGTCGTCGACGGCGAGGAGCTCATGGACTACCTCGAACGGCGCGGGGAGTACGCCGACCCCGCCCGGTCGCCCCGGCCGGGCCTCATCCTGCTGGACCTCAAGATGCCCCGCAAGGACGGCTTCGAGGCGCTGCATGAGATCAAGGCGGACCCGCGGCTGCGGGCGATCCCGGTGGTCGTCCTGACGACCTCGCGGACGGAGGAGGACATCTATCACAGCTACGACCTCGGCGTCAGCTCGTTCATCTCCAAGCCGGTCACATTCGCCGGTCTCGTGGAGGCGATGAAGGGGCTCGGCCGGTACTGGTTCGAAATCGTGGACCTGCCGACCGACGCCCGTGTCTGACGTGTCCGAAACCTGGTCGCGAATTCTCGTCGTCGACGACGACGAGGAAGACTGGATGCTGGTCCGGCATCTCCTCCGCCAGGCGCACCCGGACGTGGAGCCGGAGTGGGCCCAGGACATCGCCGCCGGACTGGACCGCATCGAGGCCGGCGGCCTGGACGCCTGCCTGGTGGACTATCGTCTGGGGGAGGGCTCCGGCCTCGACCTCATCCGCCACCCCACCGCGCGCGCCTCCGGCGTTCCCCTGATCCTCCTGACCGGGGCCGGGGACCGATCCGTCGACATCGAGGCGATGGCGGCGGGCGCGGCCGACTACCTGGACAAGCGCGGGCTCCGTGCCGAGGGCCTCGAGCGGTCGCTGCGCTACGCCGTCGGACGCGCCCGGGCCGAGCGCGATCTCCGCTGGAACGAAGCGCGATTCCGCTCGCTCATCGAAAGCGCCAGCGACCCGATCACCATCCTCGCCGCCGACGGAACCGTTCGCTACAGCAGCCCGGCCATCCGGCGGGTCCTGGGGCTGAGCCCCGATCAGCTGGTCGGGTCGGGCATGCTGGAGCGAGTCCACCCGGAGGACCGGGACGCGGTCAAAAACGTTCTCCGGCAGCTTTCGGAGAATCCGGCGCTTCAGCCTCGGATCGAATACCGCTGCCGCCACGCGGATGGATCGTGGCGGGTGCTCGAATCCGTGACCACGCATCTGCTGGACGACCCCGCGGTGGGGGGGATCGTCGTCAACTCTCGCGACATCACCAAGCGCCGGGAGGCGGAGGAACGAGTCCGGTTCCAGGTCGAACTATTGGACGCCGTCGGCCAGGCGGTCATCGCGACCGACCTGGAGGGAAGCGTGACGTACATGAACCGGGCGGCGGAGGATCTCTACGGCTGGAGCTTCGCCGAGACGAATGGACAAAGCATCGTGGATGTGACTCCGACCAGCGCCTCCCGAGAGCAGGCGGAGGAGATCCTGCGGTGGCTCACGGCGGGAAAGTCGTGGAAGGGCGAGTTCGAAGTCCAGCGTCGGGACGGAACCGTGTTCCCCGCTCTCGTCACCGACACGCCGCTGCAGGACGCGAGCGGCGCGCTCGTGGGAATCGTGGGCGTGTCGGCCGACATCAGCGAGCTCAAGCGGGCCCAGGAGCAGCTCCGCGAGCGTGAGGATCAGCTACGGCAGGTCCGGAAGGTGGAGGCGCTGGGACGCCTGGCCGGCGGGATCGCCCACTATTTCAACAACCTGCTGACGGCCGTCCAGGGCTACACGGAAATACTGCAGGAGGCGGAATCGCTCGACCCCGAGGAGCGCACCGTCGCGCTGGGGGAGATCCTCGCCGCCACCCAGCGCGCCACCGGTCTGACGCAGAAGCTGCTGGCGTACAGCCGGCGGCAGGTCCTACGGCCGCGGCTCCTCGACCTGAACGCGGTCGTCCGGGAGATGGGCTCGCTCCTGCAGAGCCTCCTGGGCAAGGGGATCCGGCTGGAGACGCACCTGGGTCCCGCCGTCGGCACCGTTCGCGCCGATCGGGCACAGATCGAGCAGATCGTGATGAACGTGGCGCTGAACGCCCGCAACGCGATGTCCGGGGGCGGGCGTCTGACGTTGACCACGACGGACTGCGACTCGGCGCCGGACAGCATGGACCCGGGCCGCACCGCCCGGATCGACATCCACGACGACGGCACGGGCATGGCGCCGGAAGTACTCGCCCGCGCCCTCGAGCCCTTCTTCACCACCCGGGAGCAGGGCCAGGGAACGGGCCTCGGCCTGTCCACGGTGTACGGCTTCGTGGCGCAGAGCGGGGGGAGCATGCGGATCGAGAGCGAGCCAGGAAGAGGCACCGTGGTCCGGATCTGGCTTCCCGTGGTGGAAGAACAGCCGGAGACCAACCCGTCGGAGGAGGCCGCCTGAGCGTGTAGGCGCGTTCCCCGCTAACGGAGCCCCATGCGACGCAGCAGCTCATCGAACCGGGGATCGGAGCGCAGCGATTCGAAGCCGGTCGCCACCGCGAGCAGGTTCATGTAACCACCGTGTTCCGTGTAGGCGGCCTCGAGCCAGCGGAACGCCTCGTCCGTGTCGCCCAGGGCGGCGTAAGCCATCGCGAGGTGGAATCCGAGCGGATCGAGCGGCCGTCCGTCTTCGCGAAGCCGCGCCAGGACTTGCCGGGCCTCCCCGGGGTGGTCCGTCTTCGCGTAGACGTACGCGAGCTGGGCCAGGTCCCGGGGTCCGCTCAGCTCCGCTGCCCGTTTCATCGAAGCGATCGCCTCGTCCGGCATTCCTTTCTGCAGATAGGCGTGAGCGAGGAACTGGTGAGCCAGGTCGAGCCGGGGTTCCAGCTCGATCTGCTCCTCGAGAACCTGGATGGCCGCGTCCGGCCGGCGGGTATCCACGTAGATGCGGCCGCTGAAGATCCCCGTGGGGGCGAGAGGATCGAGTTCCTTCGCCACGGCCATCTGCTCCAGCGCCTCCTCCGGCCGACCGACGGAATGCAGAAACGAGGCGAAGTAGATCCGCAACGGGGGATAGCGCGGATCCAGTGCGATCGCCCGTTCGAGTGCCGACTCCGCGGCCTGCCAGTTCCACTCGTACACGAACATCAGGTGGGCCAGCGTCGCGTGAGCCTCGACGAGCCGGCTGTCGAGCTCGACCGCGCGTTCGGCCGCCACCCGGGCTCTGGGGTACGCGTCGCGCGGCGGCACGTGGCCGAAGAGCCCCAGGAAGGTCCATGCATCGGCGATCCCGGCCCACGCCCGGGCGTAGGTGGAATCGCGTGCGACCGCCTCCTCCAGGTATCCCAGAGCGCGGTAGAGGCCATCTCGCTGCCGCGTGCTGGCGAGGTATCGCCCCTTCTGGTAGAGATCGTAGGCTTCGCGATCCTCCGTACCGCGCTCGGCTCCGGTAGTGGATGGGGACTCTCCGATCCCCCGGGGCGAAACGGCAGCCACGACATCCCGCACGACCTGCTCCTGCAGGGCGAAGATCTCCCGGGCAGGCACCTCGTAGGTCTCGGACCAGAGGATACGACCGTCGCGCGCACGGACCAGGCTGGCCGCCACCCTGACCTGTTCAGGGTCACGGCGCACACTGCCCTCCAGCACCGTCTCCACGCCAAGCGTCTCGCCGATGGCAGGGCCATCGAGGTTCCGTCGCGCGAGGGCCGCGAGGGACGTTCGCCCGACGACCCGTACACCCTGTACCCTGCTGAGCACCCTGGCGAGCTCGTCCGTGAGTCCCTTGCTGAAGGCATCTTCCTCCAGCGTGCCGCTCCGGGTCACGAAATGCAGGACGGCGATGGAGGTCTCCCCGGCCGCCCCCTCGGAGGTCCGCATGGGGACATCCGCCGAAATGAGGCCGAGAACCACGAGGGCGGGAAGAGCCTTCAAGGACCGGCTCCAGACGCCCAGCGCCCCAGCCACATCCTCTTCGGCCCCCCGCACCGCCGGCCCCAGGCCCGCCAGAGCGGCGTCGAGGAGGTGCACCACCTCGGCCGCGTCCCGGGGACGGTCCTCGGGACGCTTGGCCAGGAGTCGGTCGACCAACCTGGCGAGCCCCTCCGGTACGTCCGGCCGGCGAACGGCGACCGGCTCGGGGGTCTCCGAGACGTGCGCGGCCAGCTGCTCGTGCCGCGGGCGTCCCGCAAAGGGCGCCGTCCCGGTCAGCAGCTCGTACGCCACCGCGCCGAGGGCATAGAGGTCCGCCCGGTGGTCGATCCCGGGGCCGCCGCTCACCTGTTCCGGGGCCATGTATGGCGGGGTGCCAAAAGCGAGTGTGGTTTCGGTGAACTCCCCCTCCGGCGAGGGATGGTCGTGGGGGCCGGCGGCGACCGCCCCATCATGGTGTCGGTCCTCCAGCCCCCCTGTCGGATCCTGGGCCGCGGCCAGCCCCCTGGCCACGCCGAAGTCGGCCACCAGCGCATCGCCCTCCCGATTGAGCAGGATGTTGGCGGGCTTGATGTCGCGGTGCACGAGCCCCTGACGGTGGGCGTAGGCGAGCGCGCGCGCCACGTCGCGCAACAGATGCAGCGTCTCGGCAAGCGGCAGCCTTCCGGTGCGGCTCAGGCGGTGTCGGAGCGTCTCGCCGTCCACGTAAGGCGTGATGTAGTAGAGCAGTCCGCCGGCGGCCCCGGAGTCGTACAGGGGGAGGATGTGCGGATGGGAGAGGCGCGCGGCGATCTCGATCTCGCGCTGGAACCGCGCGGCGCCGCGCGAGGGGTCACCGTACGGCACCAGCTCGGGGTGCGGGACCTTCAGCGCCACGGGACGTCCGTGGCGCTCGTCGCGCGCCAGGTACACCCGGGCCATCCCTCCGCGCCCCAGCTCCCGTTCGATCGAGTAGCGGCCGGACAGCGCCGTACGAAGCGCTTCCGGAACCCCGGCTTCCCGCTCGTCGACCCCGGCCAGCACCGGGGCGAGGAACTCCGCCGCCGGCTGGCCGAGTACCGGGCTCCCTGCGGCCAGCTCGCAGGCCCGGAGGAGGCGGATGGCCTCGGCGTGGTGGGTCTCCTCCGGACATCTCGCGGCGAGGTGGCCGTCCCGGGCCTCCGGGGCGAGGTCGAGCGCCTCCTCCACCACCCGCTTGAGAGCCGACCAGCCGGGCTCAGGCGGCGTCACCACGGAGCTCCTGATACAGCCAACCTCTGGCCACGGCCCATTCGCGAGCCACGGTCCGCTGCGACACGCCGAGCGCGGCCGCGGTTTCCGCCTCGGTCAGGCCGGCGAAAAAGCGGCACTCGACCACCTGCGCCAGGCGCGGGTCCAGCTCCCCGAGCCGTTCGAGCGCCTCGTCGAGTGCGAGCAGCACCTCGGCGCGCTCGGCGACGGGAAGATCGACCTCGTCGAGCGAGACGTGCCGGGGCGGTGTCCCGTCTGGCAGGCCGCCGCGGCGTCCGGCGCAGTGCCGGCGAGCGTAGTCGATCAGGATCCGCCGCATCGCCTGGGACGCGATGGCGAAGAAGTGGGCGCGGTCCCGCCACTCGGTCCGGTTCTGGTCCACGAGCTTCAAATACGCCTCGTGCACCAGGGCGGTCGTCGAGAGGGTGTGCCCGGTCGCCTCGTCGCGGAGCTGCCGGTGGGCGACCCGGCGCAGCTGGTCATATACGAGTGGCATGAGGCCGTCCAGCGCCCCGGGAGACCGGTCCCGCAACGCGGCCAGCGCCTCCGTGATCTCCTGACCCGTCTGGAGATGCAAGATCCTTCTCCTCGGCGCCGTGGCGTACCGGACTGCATTCTTGCGCGTCTACAAACAGATCCGGGGAACAGGCGCCTTCGGCGTTTCCCGACGCACCGAAACCCGATTATACAGAACTGGAGGCGTACCGTGCTACGGATTTCCCTGTCGAACCTGCGTTCCGGGTCCCGGCGCGCCATCCCCATCCTCGCGGCGATCGTGCTCGCGTCGGCGTGCGATGGCGAGGAGATGACCGCGCCCGCCCCGGCGGTGCCGGTGGTGCCGGCGGTGCCGGTGTCGGTGGTGTCGGGATCGGTCACCAGCTCCGCGACGGGCGACCCGGTCGCCGGGGCGGAAGTGAGCGTCGGCGCCACAACCGTCACGACCGGGTCCGACGGCCGCTTCGAGCTCTCCGACCTCGCCACCGGACCGGCAACTCTCCGCTGCAGAGCCTCGGCGTTCGAGAGCTTCGAGGCGAACATAACCGTGGCTTCCGGCCGCATGACCCGCAACATCACGCTGACACCACTCCAGCAATTCGGGTCCGGTGTTGTCACGGCTGTGTCAGGCGATGGGCAAACCGGAAAAGCGGGCCTTTTTCTGGACGAGGAGCTCCAGGTCCGGGTGACGGACACCCAGGGCAACACCGTCGATGGCGTCGAGGTGACGTGGCGTGTCGCCTCCGGCGGCGGCCACCTGCGGTCGGTGGATCCGGCAGGAGACATCACGTTCGCAAATCAGCTTGCCAAGAGGACTACCGGCGGCGGCATCGCCAGCGTGCAATTCCGACCCCACGTTCTCGGCGAGAGCACGGTGGTCGCCGAGGTGCCGGGCCATCAGGGCTCGCCGCTGGTCTTCACCGTGGAGGCGAACGTCATGGTGATCCTCGTCGGGCGCGCATTTGGAAACGAAGAGGTCACCTTCTTCGCGAATCCCGGCCAGGAGGACGAAGTCGTCGTCCCGATCGGGACGCCGGTGGAGTGGTGGGAGTCGCCATTCGCGGGTCTGGGAGGGTTCCAGGTGCGCATCACCTCCACCTCGGTGCCTCTCGACGGCGAGCCCTTCGACAGCGGGCGCATTTCTCTCCAGACCCCCTTCCGGTTCGTGCCCAACGCGGTGGGAACCTGGGAGTACGTCGACCAGGAAACGGGGGGGACCGGCAGACTCACGGCCCGCTAAGGAACAGGGCGCGACTCCAGGCTTTCCCTGCAGGTCGGGCGGTCATGGAGTGGTGGGCGCGGCTGGATTCGAACCAGCGACCCCCTGCTTGTAAGGCAGGTGCTCTGTACCCCTGAGCTACGCGCCCGGGCGGATCCGGGGTGCCGAGTCTACTCCCCGGCCCGGCCCGATGCGAGCGCGTCGAACACCCGATCCCCCTCCCAGCCGAACCGGCTGGTCTCGGCGTCGCGCGCGATCCCCTCCCACTCGTCCCGCGGCACGCTCGTGAACGCCTCGACCATCACGGGGTCGAACTGCGCGCCACTGCACCGCCGGAGCTCGGGCCCGACGTCGTCGAACGTCATCGCCTTCCGGTAGGGGCGGTCGGAGGTCATCACGTCGAACGTGTCCACCACCGAGAAGATCCGCGCGCCCCGGGGAATCTCCTCGCCGGCCAGCCCACGCGGGTACCCCCCGCCATCGAACCGTTCGTGGTGGGCGAGGACGATCTCGGAGGCCCCCTCGAGGAAATGGATGTCCTTCAGGATCTCGTGTCCGATCGACGGGTGCCGCCGCATCTCGACCCACTCGTCCTCGGTCAGCGGCCCGGCCTTCAGCAGGATGGAATCCCGGACCCCGATCTTCCCCACGTCGTGGAGCAGAGCCCCGAACTTGAGGTCCTCCATGTCGCGGGACGGATAGTCCACCTCCCGCGCCAGCCGGAGGGCGTACTCGGCCACCCGGATCGAGTGGACCTGGGTCTCGTGCTCGCGGGCGTCCAGGGCGTTCACGAGCGCCGCGATGGTGGCCGCGTTCGCCTCGACCAGTCCGCTGCGACTCTTGATCAGAAGCCGGCTCTGGCGGGCGGCGTCGATGACGGACGAGGCGTTGCCCGCGAGGATCGCCATCGTCTGGATGTGGGCGTGGGTGAACGGACGGGAGCGGGTCTCGCGGAGCGCCACGAGCACTCCCATCGGCCCGTTCCTCCCCCGCAGCGGAATCGCCACGGCGGAGTACGCCAGCCCGTCCAGCGCCGCTTCATCGAGGGGGCCGTCCTCCTGCGGGACCAGGACCGCCGCCTTCAGCTCCATCACGGCTCCGGCCACCCGGCGCTCGACCCGGTCGACGTCGGCGGCGGGAGCGTCTCCCCAGCGGGCCAGGCGGTCCCCGGCCGCCAGGAAGAGCGACACCCGGTCGGACCCCACTTCCTTGCAGACGGACTGCACGACCAGCTCGATCACCTCGCGCTCGTCCACCGAGGCCGCGACCGCCTGCGTGATCTGGTACAGCGTGAGCGTGTCCTTCAGCGCCGAGTTCTCGCGCGCCAGGCGCTGCTTCTCGAGGGCCCGCTCCACCACCTCGAAGAGGCGATCCATGCTGAACGGTTTGGTGATGTAGTCGTAGGCGTTGTTCCGGAGGGAGCGCACCGCCGTGTCGACCGTCGGCTGGCCGGTCATCAGGATCACGAGCGTGTCCGGGTCGATCACCCGGGCGCGCTCGAGGAACTCCACTCCCGTCATCCCGTCCATGTGGATGTCGGAGATGACGAGGTCGATCGGCTGTCGCTCCAGGATCTCGAGCGCTTCCCGCGGATCGGTCGTCGTGATGCAGGCGAGCGCCTGGCTCTCCAGGAACGCGGAGATCAGGTTCAGAATCGGCCGCTCGTCGTCCAGGACGAGGATCGTCTGAGCGGGAGCCGGCTGTGTAGACGCTACCATGTTTCGTGTATTTCCCCGCAACACTCGTGCCCCACTACGACGCCGACGGCCACCGGACTGCCGATGGACCCGTCCGCCGGCTACTTCTTGATGATGCCGATCGGCAGCAGCACGCAGTACCCGGCCACCAGGAGCACCGGCGCGAGCGTCATGCTGCCCGTCGCGAGCAGGACGTAGCCCGCGATCACGGCGAGGGCTCCACCACCCAGCCAGGCGGCGTTCACCTTCGTGAAGGTCACGCCGGGGCCGGCGGACCGGTCCCGCTCCACGTTGGGCCGGGGGGTCGTGCTCTTCGCCGGAGAACTCTTCCGGGACATCGACATCCTTTCCATTCGGGGGAGGTTGAAAAGTAGTCGGTCCGACGGCCGCGCGACAAATGGCCCCTCAGTGCCGGAACTGCCTCGCTCCCGTCATCACCATGGCGATCCCCGCGCGGTCGGCGGCCTCCACGACCTCCTCGTCCCGGCGGGATCCTCCCGGCTGGATGATGGCCTCGATGCCGGACTCGACCGCCGCCTCGACCCCGTCGGCGAACGGGAAGAAGCCGTCCGACGCGAGCGCCGCTCCCGCGGGCTCGTGCCCCAGCTCCCGCGCCGTGGCCACCGCCAGGCGCACCGCTCCGACCCGGTTTGTCTGCCCGCCCCCGATCCCGATCGTGGCCCCGTTGGCGGCGAGGACGATGGCGTTGGAGGCCACCGAGCGGCAGACCGTCCAGGCGAACAGGATGTCAGCCCATTGGGCGTCGGTGGGACGCACCCGGGTGGGGACCGCCAGCTCGCCCCGGGGATCCGTCGGCAGCCACTCGGTGTTCGGGGACTGGACGAGGAGCCCGCCCCCCACGCGGCGCACCTCGACCGCGTCCGGGTCGAGCTCCGGCACGGGCCCTTCCAGAACCCGCAGGTTCTTCTTCCGTCCGAGCGCCTCACGGGCCGCCGCGTCGAACTCCGGGGCGTAGACGACCTCCAGGAAGTGCTCCAGCAGCGTCTCCGCCAGCTCGCCGTCCACCGGCCGATCCAGCGCGACGATGCCGCCGAAGGCGGAGACCGGGTCGGCGGCGAGCGCGCGCCGGTACGCCTCGGCGACGGTCTCCGCGGTGGCCGCTCCGCACGGGATCGTGTGCTTGACGATGGCGCAGTGCGCCCGCTCCGGCTCCCGCTCGCGCAGGTCGCGCACCAGCCGGCGGGCGGCCTCGGCGTCCAGATAGTTGTTGTAGGAGAGCGCCTTCCCCTGGAGGATCCGGACCTCCGTCAGGTCGTCCGGCCGGGGGGAGCGGTCCCGGTAGAGGGCGGCCCGCTGGTGCGGGTTCTCGCCGTAGCGGAGCTCGGCCACGCGTTCGCCCCCGACCGTCCACCGCTCGGGCCACTCCGCTTCCCCCTCCGAGAGCCAGGCCGCGATCCGGGCGTCGTACCAGGCGGTCCGTTGGATCGCCCGCGCCGCCAGCCGGCGCCTCGTGGCGCCCGGGACCGCCCCCTCGCCCTCGTCCAGCTCGGCCGCCAGGTCCTCGTACTCTAGCGGAGACGTGACCACCACCACGTGGCGCCAGTTCTTGGCCGCGGCGCGGATCAGGGCGACGCCGCCGATGTCGATCAGCTCGGTCCGGGCCGCTTCGTCCGCGGCGGGGCCCTCGGCGAATGGATAGAGATCCACCACCACCAGGTCGATCGGCTCGATTCCGTGGGCCTCCAGCTCGGCCCGGTCGTCGGAGCGGTCGCGCCGCGCCAGGATCGCGCCGTGGATGGCCGGGTGCAGGGTCTTGACCCGGCCCCCCAGGATCTCCGGCGCCCCGGTCACGTCCTCCACCCGCCGGACCGCGAGACCGGCCGCCTCCAGCGCGTCCGCCGTGCCTCCGCTCGCCACGAGCTCCACGCCGTGCCGGGCGAGGGCGGACCCCAGCGCCGCCAGGCCGGTCTTGTCCCAGACCGACAGGAGCGCGCGGCGGACGCGGACGGGGTCGGTCACTCCGGCTCCCCTTCGACCCACGCCCGCCCGTCCGCCGTCCGCACGCGGCCCTCCGCGGCGGCCCGGACGACCGCCGGCAGGAGCCGGTGCTCCACCTCCAGGACCCGCGCGGCCAGCGTCTCGGGCGTGTCTCCCGGCTCGACGGGAACCCGCTCCTGGGCCACCACCGGGCCCCGATCGTACTCCTCGTCCACCAGGTGGACCGAGGCCCCCGACCACGGCTCGCCGCTCTCCAGCACCGCTCGATGGACCCGGGCGCCGTACATGCCCGGGCCGCCGAAGCTCGGCAGGAGCGCGGGGTGGACGTTCAGGATGCGGCCGCGATAGCGCTCCACCACATCGGGAGGGACCCGCTTCAGGTAGCCGGCCAGCACGATCCAGTCGATGGCGTGCGCCTCCAGCGTCGCGAGCGTGCCTGCGGCGTCGGCAGGGTCCAGCGTGGCGGTCGGAATCCCGCGGCCCGCGGCCCGGTCCAGCGCCGGCGCGTCGGACCTGTCCGAGGCCACGAGCGCGATCCGCGCGGCGGGATGGTCGGCGAGATCCAGCAGAAGGGCCTCCAGGTTGGAGCCTCGGCCGGAGGCGAAGACGGCGAAGCGGGTCACGGCGCTCCCGGGACGAACGAGGATTGAGAGGCGGCCGCGCTAGTCTATGGGCGGCCAAGGGGCGAGGCAATCGAGCCCGGGCCCTTGTGCTTCCGGCCCCCGTCCCTATCCTCCAACCGTTCCCCCGCTCCCACCCGTGCAGGAGGCGTCAGCGATGTGGAAGGAGTTCAAGGAATTCGCCATCCAGGGCAGCGTCATGGACATGGCGATCGGCATCAT
>CAZUIY010000132.1:0-3724 GCA_964619975.1 uncultured Gemmatimonadales bacterium | reverse complement strand
CGTGCCGACGATGCTGCGCGAGTGGAAGAACTGGGTCAGATAGACGTCCGCGACCGGGAAGCGCGCCGCCGAGTAGTGCACCACCTGCGAGAGGTCCTCGCGGATCTGGGCGTGGAAGGTGGCGTGCTCGACCGGCTCGATCTCGAGGTTGATGTTGGCGTTGCGCAACAGCGCCTGGACCGCCTCGATGGTCGCGAGCATGCCCGGGAGCGTGGTGTGGATGGCCTTGATGGTGACGCCTTGCGGATGGCCGGCCTCGGCCAGCAGCGCCTTCGCCTTCTCGACGTCGTACTCCGGCGTCGGCACGTCGCGGGTGTAGCCGAGATAGCCTTCGGGCACCACCGACCAGGACGGGCGGGTCACCGACGCGCCGCGGAACTGGACCATGGCGTCGCGGTCGATGGCGTGGGCGACCGCCCGCCGCACCCGGAGGTCGTCGAGTGGCGGGCTCTTCATGTTGAGGTTGAGCACGCTCATCTCGCCGGGCTCCATGACCACGACCTTGGCGCCCGGGATTTCCTCGATCCGCTTGACCCAGGTCTCGTCCTGCTTGCCGTAGATCATGTCCACCTCGCCCGCCTGGAAGGCGAGGTCGCGGCTCGCATCGGACGGGATGTAGCGGTAGATGATCTCCTCGATCTGCGGCGCGCCCCGGAAGTAGTCGGGGTTGGCGACCAGCCGGACGAACTGCTGTGGCTGGTATTCCTCGAACATGAAGGGGCCGGTGCCGATCGGCCTCTTCTGGAAGTCCTCGCCCATCTCCTCGACCGCTTTCTTACAGACGATGTTGCCGCCGTGATAGTTGACGAGGAGGCCCAGGAGGGTCGGCACCCGGTCCTTGAGGGTGATCTTGACCGTGTGCGGGCCCTCCGCCTCAACCGTCTCAAAGGCCTCGTAGTCGGCCGAGAAGCTCGAGGTGTCCTTGGTGGCGGCCCGGTTAAGGGAGAACACCACGTCGTCGGCCGTGAGCGGGCCGTAGCCGTGGTGGCACTGCACGTCCTGGCGCAGGTTGAAGGTCCACTGGAGGCCATCGTCCGAGCCCTCCCAGCTCTCGGCGATGTCGGGCTCGATGAACTCCGGGCTGGCCTTGCCCGGCTGGATCCGGACGAGGCCGTTGAACATCCAGTGCAGCACGCCCTTGTCGGGTGTGGTCGCGGTCAGGTGGGGGTCGAGCCGTCCGACATCGGCCGACGCCATGCCGACGGTGAGCGTCGTCTGCACGGCCGAAGCCGGTGTCGCGAAGCCGGCGCCCAAGGCCAGAGCGATCGCCGAGCGGAGCAGCAGTGCCGTGCGCATCCTGTGCCTCCTTAATTGCCGACCTGTCGCGGCCGTGCCTGGTCCTCGGCCATTGTGAACGTGCGCCGAGAGCTTGGCAATGTCGCTTGGGCCACCGGCGGGCCAACGGCGGCCAACGGCTGGCCAACGGCCCGACAACCCCCCAAATCCCCGGATAGGCTGAGGGGCGCGGGTTTGGGGCGGGCATGGCCGGGTAAGAGGGGCGGGCGATGGGGGTTGGCGGGGCGGGCTTGGCGGCGATGCGAAGGAAGCGGCGCCGATGCCCGCATGACGGGTGTCGGCGGGCGGGGCGCCGCGCCGCGGCGGGCCGCGCCCGAAGGCCCGCGCTCAGGCAGCGAACGGGGACGGCGGGCCGGTTGCGAGGGCGAGCCTGGCGGCGTCGGCGAGCCGGCGGCGCGCGTCGCCGACCAGCCTGAGCACGGTCTCGCGGGCGTGGCGCACCACCTTGCCGATGCCGTTGAGGAGCACGAAGCGCAGGCGTTTGGGCCGGGCGCTATGCAGCTCCTCGGGCAGGGCAACCCGCTTGAAGGCGCTGAGCAGGTTGTAGAGCATGCCGTTCAGGCGGAACCAGGCGGCGTTGGCGCCGAACTTCTGGCTTGGCAGGGCCTCGGCCGCGAGCTCGTTGGTCAGCACGTGATGGGCATGCTCGACCGTTCCGGCCTTGCCGCGCTGCCAGCGGATCAGATCGAGGCCAGTGCCGCCCTCGGGGTCGGGCAGGTTGGTCACCAGCGCGAAATGCTTGACCTCGCCACCGTCGGCGAACAGCCGACCCTGCTTCTTGGTGATCCGCAGCGCCAGGTAGCGTGGCGGCGCCGGTCGGTCCTTCGCTGCCACCCCGTCGCTCGGCACATACGCCACCTCGGCCCAGTGCCGGATGGCGTCGCCGTCCCCGCGCTCGATCTGCCAGGCGCTCTCCGGCAGGGCGCGGATCGCCGCCGCCAGCTCAGGGCTCATGTCGGCGCTGATGGCGTAGCCGATCCCCTGGGCCTCCAGCCAGCGCAGCAGTGCCTGCTCGTAAAGCGCGCTGTCGCCGCGCAAGCGCACTTGCTCGACCCCCGCCGGCAGCGCCGCCAGGGCCTGCTCGACGACCCGCCGGTTGCCGGTTCCAGCCGGCACATTGCCGTCGCGGAACTCGTCGGCCAGGATCACGTCCTGCTCCGCCCAGAGCGCTACCACCGGCTGGTAGCCGGTGCGACCGTCGTAGGTCCAGCACGCGGCGCGCTTCTGGCTCTCGAGGATCGTGGCGTCGACGTCGATCGTCGCGACCGTCTGCGGCGCCCGCTCCTGCAGCCAAGCCACCAGCCGCCGGTTGGCCTGCGCCAGCCCCTGCAGTCGCGGTCCCTCGCCCGGGATATGACAGCGCTCACCCTGCCACAGTGGCGGGAGCGCCTCGTCGAACGCCTCCAGAAAGTCCCTGGCCGTCTGGGGCGCCGGGATGCCATGGCCGAGCAGCAGCGCCAACGCCGCATCCTCGCGCAGCTGCGCCAGGTCGTCGCAGCGCTCGCCGCCGACGGCCCACAGCGCGAACAGCCCCTCGACCAGCGCGGCCGCCGCCAAGCCCCGCTGGCGCCGCTTGATCACCACGCTCGCGTCCAGCACCGCCGCCGCACTGCTGGCTCGGAACGCCTCGATCACGAGCGGCACCCCGCCATGCGCGGTGATGAGCCCCGTCTCCGCCCGCTGATCCAGCTCGAACGGCAACCGCGTTTGCGCCGTCATCCTGTTCCCCGCCGCACCCGACGGGTGAAACCTACCCGAGGCCCAATCCCATGTCCCGCCTCAACCTGCCGAGCAATCCGCTACCTAAGCCGGGGAATAGGGGCCGCCGCCGCCGCTTGCCCGGCGGCGGCGGGCGCGTCAAACTGTGCTATGCTTGGCGCTGGCCACCGGCGCGGGCGCGGTCCGGCGGCTGCCGCGCCGTGCGGCCCTGGTGCGCGTCCCGGACGGGAGCTTCAGCGTCGTGGCGCCGATCCGCCGCCTGCCGCAGAACCTGGTCAACCGCATCGCTGCCGGCGAGGTGGTCGAGCGGCCGGCCGCGGCGGTCAAGGAGCTGGTCGAGAATGCGCTCGACGCCGGGGCCGCCCGGATCGACATCGAGCTCGCCGGCGGTGGCCGCGCGCTGATCGCGGTGGTCGACGACGGCGTCGGCATGCGCCCCGACGAGCTGGTCCTGGCGATCGAGCGCCACGCCACGTCCAAGCTCGCGGACGACGATCTGATCCGGATCCTGACCCTCGGCTTTCGCGGCGAGGCGCTGGCCGCGCTCGCGGCAGTCAGCCGGCTGTCCTTGTGCTCGCGCCCGCCCGGGCAGGACAGCGCCTTCCTGCTCACGGTCGAGGGCGGGCGGGCCGGCGCGCCGGCCCCGGCCGCCGGCGCCGTCGGCACCCGCATCGAGGTCCGCGACCTGTTCTTCGCCACCCCGGCGCGG
>CAZUIY010000131.1:0-1648 GCA_964619975.1 uncultured Gemmatimonadales bacterium | reverse complement strand
GGGGCCCTGGCGTTCTGGATCTCGTTCTTCCTGTTCGTCGGCGCCACGGGCAAGTCGGCGCAGATCCCGCTCTACGTATGGCTGCCGGACGCGATGGCCGGCCCGACCCCGGTCTCGGCCCTGATCCACGCCGCCACGATGGTCACCGCCGGGGTCTACATGGTGGCCCGGACCCACGCGATCTACGAGCTGGCGCCGGCCGCGCTGGCGATCGTGGCCGGGATCGGCGCGGCCACCGCGCTCTTCGCCGCCACCATCGGGCTGGTC
The DNA here is from genome assembly GCA_964619975.1 of uncultured Gemmatimonadales bacterium. GTDB lineage: Bacteria > Gemmatimonadota > Gemmatimonadetes > JACCXV01 > JAHWKZ01 > DATLFF01. Next base: position 1,381 of record CAZUIY010000131.1, on the reverse strand, counting down.
CAGACGGACATCAAGAAGGTGCTGGCCTACAGCACGGTGTCGCAGCTCGGCTACATGTTCCTGGCGGTCGGCGTGGCCGCCTACACCGCCGGCATCTTCCACCTGGTCACGCACGCCTTTTTCAAGGCGCTCCTGTTCCTGGGCGCCGGGAGCGTGATCCACGCCCTCCACGGCGAGCAGGACATGCGGCGGATGGGGGGCTTGAAGCGCCACCTGCCGGTCACCTACTGGACGATGCTGGCGGCGACCCTGGCGATCTCGGGCATTCCGCCGTTCGCCGGGTTCTTCTCGAAGGACGAGATCCTGTGGGCCGTGTGGGACGGCGGCCACCCGGTCCTCTGGACGATCGGGTTCCTCACCGCGGGGCTGACGGCGCTCTACATGTTCCGGCTCTTCTTCATGACGTTCCACGGCCGGTTCCGCGGGGAGCCGGAAACGGAGAAGCACGCGCACGAGTCGCCGCCGTCGATGGCGATCCCGCTGATCGTCCTGGCGGCGCTCTCGGTGGTCGGCGGCTGGATCGGGATCCCTGCCGCGATCGGCGAGCCCCTGGGCGGGATCGGCAACGCCTTCCACGGCTGGCTGGAGCCGGTGTTCGCCGCCGGGGCAGCGGACGGCCACGCCGCGGAGGTCCACCACGCGATCCCGCCGATCGAGTACGCGCTGATGGCGGCGTCGGTGGCGATCGCGTCGCTCGGGATCATGGCCGCCGCGTGGCTCTACCTGAAGCGGCCCGACGTACCCGAGGCGCTGGCGCTCCGCTACCGCGGGCTCCGTCAGCTCCTGTACGACAAGTACTACGTGGACGAGCTCTACGGCCTGGTGGTGGTGCGGCCCTACAACGCGCTCAGCCGGTTCGCCTGGCGCGTCATCGACGACGGCCTGATCGACGGCCTCGGCGTCCACGGTACGGCCGGCCTGGTCCGGGCCAGCGGGCGCGTGGCCACCGGCTGGGAGACCGGCATGGTGGCGACCTACCTGCTGGTCTTCTTCGGCGGCGCCGTCGGCATCCTCGTCTACTACCTGTTCGGATAGGACGCGCATGAGCTTCCCCTGGCTGACCGCGATCCTCTTCTTCCCGCTCCTGGGCGCGGCCCTGGTGGCCGGCATCCCGGGGCGGAACCGGGAAGGCATCCGGCTGGCCACGCTGGCGGTCTCGCTGCTGCACTTCGCGCTGGCGCTCCCGCTCTGGTGGCTCTACGACCCGGCCGGGGCGGAGTACCAGTGGGTGGAGCGGGTCCCGTGGATCGAGCGGTTCGGGATCGAGTACCACCTGGGGGTCGACGGGGTGAGCGTGCTCCTGGTGCTGCTGACCGTGCTCCTGGTGCCGCTCGCGGTGCTCGGCTCGTGGCGCTACATCGACCGGCACGTGAAGGAGTTC
>CAZUIY010000130.1:0-2883 GCA_964619975.1 uncultured Gemmatimonadales bacterium | reverse complement strand
GCGGGGGACGAGCGCGAGCGGGCGGTGGTGGAGCGGGCGGTCAAGCTGGGGCTCAAGGTCTTCGGTTGAGCGGCCCGTCCGACCGCCGGCTGCGGCTGATCCGCATGCACGTGGAGGGGTTCGGCCGCCTGCGGGACTTCTTCCTGGAGCCGGCGGCCGCGCCCGGCGTCCTGGTGGTGGCCCCCAACGAGGCCGGGAAGTCCACCCTGGCGTCGGCGCTCTTCCGCGGCCTGTTCGGCTTCTCCGACAAGGCGCGGGAGGACGCCCGGCGGCCGTGGGGCGGCGGGCCCTTCGCCGTGTCCCAGGAGTGGGCGCTGGGGGACGACGTCACCTGCGCGCTCCGCCGCGAGTTCGACTCCCAGCGGGTCACCGTCGAATGGCGGATCGGGGGGGCGATCGACCGCCGGTGGGAGGGAGAGCCCAACCCCCGCGGCCGCTCCAGCGACCGGGCCGGCTTCGACGCCGAGCTCCGCCGCCTGCTGGGGTTCGTCTCCCCGGAGATCTTCCGTCAGACGGCGTTCGTCGCGCCCGGAGATCCGGGCGTCCGCCCGCTGGCGGCGGAGCTCCTGCGGCTCCTCTCCGGCAGCGAGCGGGCCGACTTCCGCTCCGCCCTCGTGGACTTCGAGGCCGGCTGGTACGACCTGACCCGGGCCGACATCGTGGACCCGGCGCGGCCGGCCAAGCACAAGTCGCGGAAGCTGGAAGACCTGGAAGAGCGGCGCGCCGACCTGGTGGCGCGGCGGGAGAGAGCCGTCTCCGGACGGGACGCCCGGCGGGCCACGGAGGAGGAGCTGGCGGAGGTCCGCCACGAGATCGCCCAGCTGGAGGGGGACGCGGCCGGCCGCCAGGAGACGAGCCAGGCGATCGAGCGCGCGCGCCGGATCCGCGACGAGCTGGCCGCCGCCGAGCGGCTGCGGGAGGAGCTGGACCGGGGAATCGAGCGGTTCGTGGAGTGGGAGCGGCGCGTCCGCGAGAAGACCGCCGCGCTGGAGCCGGTCGTCCGATACCTCCGCTACCCGCCGGACTTCGCCGACCGGGTCCGCCGGCTGCGGGACCTGCGCCAGGAGGAGGCGCGGCTGGCCGAGGAGAGCGCGGGCGCGGAGGGCGAACTGGAGCGGGCGCCGCGGACGGGCCCGCCGCTTCTGGTGGGGGCGCTCGGCGCGCTGGTGGCGGCCGCCGGGCTGGTCGTCGCCCTGGTCGGCCCGAGCGCCGCCGCGGGCTGGGCCGTGACCGCCGCGGGCGCGCTTCTGGCGGCCGCGGGCCTCGGCTGGGCGTGGTCCCGCCGGACGAGTCGCCGGGACCTGGTGATGCGCTGGACGGCCCTCCAGTCCGAGGCCGCCCGCGTCCAGCGGGAGCGCTCGTCCGTCGCCGATCCCCTCCCGTTCGACCCCGACCAGGCCGACCTGGCGTCCGAGCTCGAGCGGTGGGAGCGCGCGCGCCAGCTACGCGCCGAGCTGGACGGCATGCAGGAGGCCCGCTCGGCGCTCGGCGACCGGGACGCGCTCGAGCGCGAGCGGCGGGTGGTCAAGGAGGAGCGCCTCGACGTCCTCCGCCTGGAGCGCCGCCAGATCCTCGAGCAGCATCCGTATCTCGAGATCGGGGCCGACTACGAGCGGCAGTTCCTGCAGGACGACCGCCGCCGGGCGGGCGAGCGCGAGCGGTTCGAGACCCGCGAGATGACGCTCCGCCGCCGTCTGGCCGACCTGCCGGTCACCGAGGACGACCCTCACCGGATCGCGGCCGAGATCGAGCGGATCGACGAGGAGGTGGCGCGGCTCGCGATCGACCGCGACGCCCACGGCCTGGCGTGGCGGACCCTGACCGACTGCAAGGACGAGTTCGTCCGGATGATGACCCATCGGCTGAGCGGGCGGATCGGCACCGTGTTCGAGGCGATGACCGGGGGGCGCTACCACTCGGTCGAGATCGATCCCTCATCGCTCGACCTGCGGGTCCACGGCGTGGAGAAACGGGACGTGCCGGCGGAGAGCCTGAGCCGCGGGACGAGGGACCAGCTCTACTTCGCGCTCCGCGTGGCGATCCTGCAGGAGCTGGCCGCCGACCGGGCGCTGCCACTGGTCCTGGACGACCCGTTCCTCCACTTCGACGTGGAGCGGTTGGCGATGGCGGAGGAGACGCTCCGGCGGCTGGGGTCGTTCCACCAGATCCTCCTGTTCACGCACGACGCCCGGGTGGCCGGGTGGACCTTCCCCCAGCGGCGGCTGCCGGCGATCGAGTCCGGGGCCGCCCTGGCCCCGTCGGCCGACTGACGATCTTCCGCGGCCCGGGCCACCGGCCCGCCGCGCCCCGCCTCGCCATCGATCCCACAAGCTGAACCCCCGCAACGGCTTGTCCCGCCCCGCCACCCGGATGGCCCGGGACCTGCTCCACCCCGATCCGGCGGCGGCCGGGAGCATCCGGGGAGTGGAGCGGCCGGCTCGTCGCCACAGCGGAAAGAGGGCGCCGCGCGTCTCGAAGACGAAAGGTCCGGCCAGGGAGGGGGCCGGCCCGGCAGGCGGAAAGCGCGCGGCCGCCTTCGCTGCCCCTGAGCGGGGGCCGCCGTTGGACCCACCCGGAGCCGGGACCTAAATTGGGTGGATGGGAGATCTGATCGGCGAAGACCAGCTGTACTACCGCAAGGGGTTCGGCCTCAAGCAGGAGGTCGCGGGCGACCTGTCGCACGCGTACCACTCCGAGCTCGTGGACCGCATCGTGGCCGACGGCCACCTGCTGGAGAGCGGCGACCTGTCGATCCGGCTGGCCCACGAGTTCGGCAACTGCTACGGCGTGGACCGCGCGGTCCAGTACGCCTACGAGACCCGCAAGCGGTTCCCCGACCGGCGGGTCTTCCTGGTGGGCGAGCTGATCCACAACCCCCACGTC
>CAZUIY010000129.1:0-6253 GCA_964619975.1 uncultured Gemmatimonadales bacterium | reverse complement strand
CACCCGGCCGGCCCGCCACGCCCACACCGTGGGCGCCACGTACTGGACCACCGGGATCTCGAGCCGCCGGAGGCGCGCGGCCAGGCGCAGGTTGAAGTCGGGGCTGTCGACCAGGATCGCGCCGGCCGGCCGCCGCTCGCGGGCTGCGTCCTCCAGGCGGACCATCGCCCGCCGCACGGCCGGCAGGTGGCGGACCACCTCGACCAGCCCCATCACCGCGAGCTCTTCGGTGGCCACCACCCGCTCGGCGCCGGCGCGCTCCAGCTCCGGACCCGTGGCCCCGAAGAACCGGACCTCCGGCGCGATGGCCGCCGCGGCCTCCACCAGCTCCGCCGCCAGCGCGTCGCCCGAAGGCTCGCCGGCGACGATGAGGACTTCGGTCACCGGCTCAGCCGCCGACGGCCCTGCGGTAGAACTCGTCGACGGCCTTCCAGTTCAGGTTCGACAGGAACGCGTCGACGTAGGCGGCGCGGTTCGGACCATGATCGTAGTAGTAGGCATGCTCCCAGACGTCGATCGGGATCAGCGGCTGGGCGCCCCAGACGCCGCCACCGTCGTGGCCGTCGGCCAGGTACACGTGGAGCCGGCCGTCGGAGGGGTCGAAGCAGGTGATCGCCCAGCCGAGCGCGGCGACCGCGACCGCCTTGAACTCGGCCTTCCAACCGTCGAAAGATCCGAAGTCCTCCTCGATTTTCTGATGGACCGCGAGCTCGGGATCGACCTCGCCGGAGCCCCCGAGGACCGCCCAGTAGATCTCGTGGAGGATCTGGCCGGCGGCGTTGTGGCTCTCGTTCCGCTTCACCCCGCGGATCTCGCCGAAGTCGCCCTTCTCGCGCATCTCCTGGAGTCGCTTCTCGACCGCGTTCCGCCCGCGCACGTAGGAAGCGTAGTGGGTGTCGTGGTGCCACTCGTTGACCTGGCGGCTGATTCCATCCAGCGCGTCGGTGGCGAACGGCAGGGGCTTCTCGGGATGCTCGTGGGCCATGGGACGGGGAATATAGCGGCGGATTTCGGGTCCGCCCCGGCGGGCCGCAGGGGTCGGCGGCGAACTTTTTGCATCCTTCGAGGGTTTAGAAGACGCCGACTCCCGCGACCGAGGTCCCATGAGCGACCGCCGAGCCCACACCACGCTGCCTCGCCGGCCCCACCGGCGCGCCCTCCGCTGGGCGCTTCCCGTGGCGGCCGCGCTCCACGCGGCGGCGATCCTGTGGCTCGCGTTCCCGACCCCGCAGGACGAGGAGTCCCGCCGGTCCATGATGGTGGTGCCGCTGCCAGAGGTGGACGTGGATCGCCGCCCGGCGGGGCCGGGGGCGCCGCCGCGGGCGGACGACACCACCCCCGCCAGCCAGGCGGAGGCGGCCCGGCCGGTGGTCGCCACGCCGATCGAGATGGCGGACGCGCCCGAGTCCGAGACGATCGCCCCGACCGGTCTCCAGGATCTGCGCCTTCCCGTTCAGCCTCTGGTGGTCGGCCCTCGCGGCCAGGTCCAGCGACAGTCCGCGCCGTCCGACGACGGCCGCCGTCTCGCCATCGCGCGGGCCGAGTCGATCGTGAACGCGCGCCTCGCCGAGTTCGGCGTGAAGGCGCGGCCCGCCAGCGGCCCCGTCTCCCTCGCCAACGGAGGCATCACGATCGCCATCCCGTGGCAGGGGTTCGTCCGGGAGGACCGGGCCGACGAGGTGTGGCGGCGGGAGCGGTGCGAGGGCGGAGACGAGGGCGAGGCGGACCAGCCCGGCGAGGCCGAGGGCCGCGCCAGCCAGTGCGGCTGACAAATCTGTTTGTAAGACTCAGACGTAGCCGCGGAGCCGCGTCGCCTGCATCACTCGTGAGATCCCGATCATGTAGGCCGCGATCCGCAGGTCCAGCCGCTCCTCGCTGGCGGTGACCCGGGTCTGCTGGAACGCCTCGGTGATGAACCGCTTCAGCTCTTCGTTCACCCTGTCCAGCGTCCAGCGGAACTCCTGGATGTTCTGGACCCACTCGAAGTAGCTGACGATGACGCCGCCGGCGTTGACCAGCAGGTCCGGCAGGACCAGGATGTCGCGGCCGCGGAGGACGACGTCGCCACCCGGCGTGACCGGATGGTTGGCGGCCTCCACCACGACGCGGGCCTGGACCCGCTCGGCCACCGCGGCGTCGATCACGCCCCCGATCGCGGCCGGAATCAGGATGTCGCACTCGCAGGTCAGCAGATCGCCCTGCCCCAGCGGGTCGGCCTCGGGGTAGCCGGTCACGGAGCCGTTGCGCTCGACGTGGGCGAGCACCCGCGGCACGTCCAGGCCGTCGCCCTGGAAGATCCCGCCCTCCACGTCGGAGACCGCCACGATCCGGCACCCCATCTTGGACAGGATGCGGGCGGCCCACGAGCCCACGTTGCCGAACCCCTGGATGGCGACGCGGGCGCCCTCCAGCTGGAAGTCGTACTCCGCCGCCGCCGCCTCGAGGATGTATGCCGTACCCTGGGCGGTGGCCGCCTCGCGGCCGGGCGAGCCACCCAGCTCGACCGGTTTCCCCGTCACGATGCCGGGGGTGTAGCCGTGCTTCTGCCCGTAGGCGTCCATGATCCACGCCATGATCTGGGCGTTGGTGTTCATGTCGGGGGCCGGGATGTCACGGTTGAGACCCAGGATGTAGCTGATGTGGGAGGTGTACCGCTTGGTCATCTGCTTCAGCTCGTTCTCGCTCATCCCCCGCGGATCCACCTGGATACCGCCCTTGGCGCCGCCGAATGGCACGTCGACCAGGGCGGTCTTCCACGTCATGATCGAGGCCAGCGCCCGGATCTCGTCCAGGTCGGCCTGCGGATGGAACCGGATTCCGCCCTTGTAGGGCCCGCGGGCGCCGTTGTGCTGCACGCGGTAGCCGATGAAGACCTCCAGCCGCCCGTCGTCCATCCGGACGGGCACCTCGACCCGCATCTCGCGATAGGGCGTCTTCAGCAGGGTGCGGTAGTCCTGGGGAATGCCGGCCGCGTCGGCGCCCTGGTCGAAGTAGTGGTTGACCGCGTCGAACGGATTCTTCTCGATGTCGGACGGGGGCGCTACCGGAGGGGCGGGGGGCCGTTCGGACATGGGACGGCAGTATACCATGGCCCGCCGGCCTCCGGCTATCGTCCATCGTACGGCGGCCGGCCGGGAACCGGCACACATTCGCGACGACCCCAGCGAAGGAGCCCCATGCCCCTCGATCCGCACGCCGCCGCATCCCCGGTCCAGTGGCTGGAGTGGGGACCCGCGGCGTTCGAGAAAGCCCGCCGGGAGGACCGGCCCGTCCTCCTACGGATCTCCGCCGTCTGGTGCCACTGGTGCCACGTCATGGACGAGACCACCGACGCCGATCCCGAGGTCGCCCGCCGGATGAACGAGTGGTTCGTGCCGATCCGCGTGGACAACGACGAGCGCCCGGACGTGAACGACCGCTACAACCTGGGGGGCTGGCCGACGACCGCGTTCCTGACCCCGGCGGGCGACCTGATCACCGGTGGGACGTACTTCCCCGCTCCCCAGTTCCGCGAGATCCTGGAGCGGATCCACGACGCCTGGCGGGACCGCCGGGACGAGGTGGTGAAGGAGGTCGAGGGGTTGGCCCGGCGGCGGCGGGAGGCGCGCTCCGCGGGACCCGGCAGCGAGCTGACCGGAGAGGCGGTCGCCTCGCTGGTCGAAGCGACGCTGGACGCCTACGACTGGCGGCACGGCGGGTTCGGCACCCAGCCCAAGTTCCCCCAGCCGGACGCGGTGAGGCTCCTGCTGCACGCCCACGCGGGCTCCGGCGCCGAACCGCCACGGGAGGCGGCCGAGAAGACACTGATCTCGATGCGGACCGCGGGGGAGGCCGAGGGGCGGAACTACGGCCTCTACGACCACGCCGCGGGCGGCTTCTTCCGCTACTCCACCACCCGCGACTGGTCCGAGCCCCACTTCGAGAAGATGAGCGAGGAGAACGTGCGGCTGGCGGTGGCGTACCTGGACGCGTGGCGGCTCCTGGGCGACGAGCTCTACGCGGGCACGGTCCGCGGGATCTTCGGCTACGTGCTCAGGAAGCTCTCCGACCCCGACGGCGGCGCCTGGGGGAGCCAGGACGCCGACGGCGAAGCGGCCTACTACGGCCGGGACCTGACCGGCCGGGCGGAGATGGAGGAGCCGTACATCGACCGCCGGATCTACACCGCCTGGACCGGCGCCATGACCGTGGCGGCGTTCGAGGCCGGGAGCGCGCTGGAGTGGCCGGAGCTGACGGACTGGGCGCGCCGGACGGTGGAGCGGATCGAGGGCGAGCTGGTGGCCGAGGACGGGCTCGTCCGGCACGTCCTGCGGCCATTCGCCGAGGGCGCCGAGATCGACGCCGATGCGCCGCTTCTGCTGGGAGACCAGGCGTGGTGGCTCCGCGCGCTCCTGGCGGCGTACCAGGCCACTGGGGATTCCCGGTGGCGGGCGCGGGCGGAGGCGCTGGCCGCCGCCGCCGACGGCGCGCTGTTCGACGCCGACCGGGGCGCCTGGCGGGATCGCGTGGAGGCCGGTGAGGGCGACGCCCCCGGCGCCCTGGCCGAGCCCCTCCACCCGCTCCACGACAACGTCACGATGGCCGAGGGGCTGGCTGCCCTGGCCGCCCTGGGCGGTGGCGAGCGGTGGCGCGAGCGGGCCGCCGGCGTCCTCGGGGCGCTCAAGGGCGACGCCGAGCGGCACGGGGTGCTGGGGGCCTCGTGGGGCCTCGCGGCGGCCCACGTCCTGAGCGAGCCGGTCGCGGTCCACCTGGTGGGGCCGGCGGACGACCCGGCGCTACAGGCCCTGGCGCGGGCGGCCTGGAGCGCCTGGCTGCCGGGCGGCGTGGTGGAGATCCTGGATCCGGGGCGGAATGGCGAGCGGCTGGCCGCGCTCGGCTATCCGGCGGAGGGAGCGCCTCGGGCGTATGTGTGCGTGGGAGAGCGGTGCCTGGCCCCGGCGACGGAGCCGGCGGAGCTGGAGGCCCGGCTGGCGGAGGCGCTCGGCTTAGTCCGGAACTAGGGCCAGCCGAACCGCACGGCGGCCGAGCGTCCCGTGTTGCCCACCCCGTCGGTGATCTCCGCCGACAGCGTGTGGATCCCCGGCGGCAGATCGACCGGGGGCGGCAGCGGCAGGACGGCTCTTCCCTCCCCCGCCGGCGCCCACGCCGCCAGCCGGATCCGCGTGCCGTGGGAGTCCACCAGGTGGAGCGCCAGGGTGCGGCGGTCGACGCCGAAGCCGGCTCGGTCCCGCCAGGTGACCAGGAAACCGCCGCCCGTCCGCTCCAGCCGGACCTCCGGGGCGGCGAACGCGGCCCGCGACGCCGGATCGAGCGGCACGACCACGACCCGCGCCTCCCCCGACGGCCCGTGCGCCGAGCGCGCATTCACTCCGAACGACAGGCCCCCCGCCCGCGGCGCCGTCCAGACGATCGGCCGCTCCGGCCAGGCGAAGGCGCCGCTCGAGCCGAACCGGGCCACCAGCGCTCCGGGCGCCGCGTCCGGCACGGGCAGCCCACCGGCGTCCGGCACGGTCGCGCGGACGCGGCCCTCCACCCACACCGCGACCCGGTCCCCCGCCGCCAGGGTCTGCGGGTAGCCGACCGGGGCGGCCTCGATTCCGGCCGCCGCCGGCACCCTCACCGTGTCGGCGGGGACCCCTCGCGGCGGCCCCTGCGCGGCGGCGGGAGAGCCGAGAGCGGCGGTGGCCAGCGCGACGAGCGCGGCGGTTCGAAGAGGGGATCGTGACATGACGGAGGGAATCTACACGAAGCGCCCCGGCCGTGACCGGGGCGCTCGCGTTTGACTACGAATGGAGTCGACGCCTACAGCGTGAAGGACTCCAGCGCCCGGCTGCGGCTGACGTGCCGGAGACGCGCCAGCGCCTTCTCCTTGATCTGCCGGACGCGCTCGCGGGTGATCCCGAGCACGGAGCCGATCTCCTCCAGGGTCATGGACTCGTTTCCGTCCAGGCCGTAGTAGAGCCGGAGGATCTTCGCCTCGCGCGGCTTCAGCGAATCCAGCGAGTCCTCGATCACTTCCTCCAGCGCGCGGTCGAAGGCGGTGTCGGCGGGTGAGGGGTTGTAGTCGTCGGGCAGGTAGTCGAGGAGCTTGTTGTCCTCGCCCGGGGTGAGTGGCGCGTCGAGCGAGAGGTGGGCCTGCGAGATCGACATCGTCTTCCGGACCTCGTCGATCGAGATGTCCATCCCGCTGGCGATCTCCTCCGCCGAGGGCTCGCGTCCCAGCTCCTGCAGCAGCGCGTTCGTCCGCCGCCCG
>CAZUIY010000128.1:0-3467 GCA_964619975.1 uncultured Gemmatimonadales bacterium | reverse complement strand
CGGTCGCTACCTCCTGGACGCGATCGGCATCCAGGAGCCGGCCCTCAGCGTTGCCGGCGGGATCATCCTGTTCCTGATCGCGCTGAGGATGGTCTTCCCCGGCGCCGGCGGCACCTTCCCGCCGGACACGGACGAAGCCGGGGAGGAGCCCCTGGTGGTCCCGCTGGCGGTCCCCTTCGTGGCCGGCCCGTCGGCCCTCGCCGCCGTGCTCTTCATCAGCGGGAGCGACCCGGGCCGGTGGCCGGAATGGCTGGCGGCGATCGGCCTCGCCTGGGCGGTGACCGGGCTCGTGCTCCTGTTCTCGGTCGATCTCGCGCGGATTCTCGGGCGGCGGGGCCTGGTGGCGATCGAGCGGCTGATGGGAATGGTCCTGACGGCGCTCGCCACAGGGATGGTGCTGGCGGGGATCGGGGAGTTCTACGGGCTGTAGCGCGAGCGGCAGGGTTCGGAGCTCGTATGGCGACCCCAACGGGATTCGAACCCGTGTTGCCACCTTGAAAGGGTGGAGTCCTGGGCCTCTAGACGATGGGGTCGCGAAGGCGGCATGAACGTACTCCGGGGCCGCCACGCCCGGCAAATCCCTCTCCGGGCCGGCGTAAAGAGCCTGACAGCCGTTCCACCCCTTCGATGGTAGAGTGATGGAGCCACGCCCGATATTATTGGACCCGTCAGACGAAAGGAAGCTCATGATCCGCCCCGTCTCGTACCTCGGATTCTGCCTGCTCCTCCTCGGCTGCGGCGACGCCGACACCGACGTCGGCGAGCTGGACACGATCGGCGACACCTCGTTCTACGGCGGCGACACCGCCACGTCCCTCGAGCCGGGCGACATCGCCACGGCGGTGATGCGGGACGCCAGCGGCCAGACGATCGGCAGCGTGGCGATCCGCGCCGCCGAGGGGGCGGTCGAGCTCAGCGGGGAGCTCCAGGGCCTGCCGCCCGGCGAGCACGGCCTCCACATCCACCAGACCGGCCAGTGCGAGCCGCCGTCCTTCTCCTCCGCCGGAAGCCACTTCGCTCCCGCGGACAGCCCCCACGGCTTCGACGCCGACGGTGGACCTCACGCGGGGGACCTGCGGAACCTCGAGGCGGGCGACGACGGGACCGCCTCGATCGACCAGGTCAACGACCGCGTCACCCTCCGGGACGGCGAGGCCGCGCTGCTCGACGCCGACGGCGCCGCGCTCGTGATCCACACCGGCCCGGACGACTACACCTCGCAGCCCTCCGGCGCCTCGGGCGATCCGATCGCCTGCGGCGTGATCGAGGGGTAGCCGGCCGGTTGCCGGCCCCCGGAGGCCCCCGTACGTTGACGTTCGCACGACGATCTCTCGATTCCCGCACCATGGAGGCACGATCATGGCCCATGAAGTTCCCGCTCTGCCGTATCCGTTCGACGCGCTCGAGCCCCACGTCGACGCCCGCACGATGGAGATCCACCACGACAAGCACCACGCCGCCTACGTCTCCAAGCTGAACGAGGCGCTGGAGGGCCATCCGGATCTCCAGGAGAAGCGCGTGGAGGATCTCCTCCGCGACATCGACTCGGTCCCCGACGACATCCGGACGGCGGTCCGGAACCACGGCGGCGGCCACGCCAACCACTCCCTCTTCTGGACCGTCATGTCGCCCGACGGGGGCGGCGAGCCCGGCGGTTCGCTGGCGGAGGCGATCGGAGACTTCGGCGCCTTCAAGGAGAAGTTCGCCGCGGCGGCCGGCGGCCGGTTCGGCAGCGGCTGGGCCTGGCTGGTGGTGGGCGGCGGCGGCGGTGGCGTGGAGGTGATCTCGACGCCGAACCAGGACAGCCCCCTCATGGAGGGGAAGACGCCGATCCTGGGCCTCGACGTCTGGGAGCACGCCTACTACCTGAAGTACCAGAACCGCCGGCCCGACTACGTCTCCGCGTGGTGGAACGTGGTGGACTGGGCCGCGGTGCAGGGTCGCTTCGACGAGGCCACCGGCTGACACGCGAAGATCGGGGCGCCCACCCCCCGGGCGCCCCCACCGGGCACAACGAGGAACGGGCCGGCTCGCGCCGGCCCGTTCCCGTTTCAGGCGGCGAGCGCGAGCCCTACCGCAGGCCGTACGTGAACCGGAGCAGCAGGATCCGCCCCAGCTCCGGCGCCCCCACGAACTCCTTGTGCTCGTTGTTCAGCAGGTTGAAGGCGGACAGCGACACCGCGGTCCCCTGCCATGGCAGATGGTACCGCACGTTGGCGTCCACCACCGTGTAGGCGTCGATCTCGCCCACGTACACGCCCGAATTCATCACGAACGAGTCCACGAACCGGGCCGACGCATCGGCCGACCAGCCGCGGGTCTGGTCGTCGAAGCGGAGTCCGACGGAACCCTTGACCGACGGCGCGTTCAGCGCCACGTCCAGCAGGTCGGTGCACGTCCCGTCGTCGTTGAAGTCGAAGCACTCCTCGCTGACCCACGAGAACGAGCCCCGCATCGTCCACCGGTCCGTCAGGAGCGCCTCGGCCGCGAAGTCCGCCCCCCACAGGTCCACCTGCCCGAAGTTCCGATAGGCCAGCAGGATGTCGGAGGTGTCGCTCTGGTCCGGCCCCACCGTCCCGATCGGCACCATCGCGAGCTGCGTGGTCAGCTGGGTCACGATCGCTCCGAGCTGCTCCGGGGTCAGGATCCCCTGGATGACCAGCGGCGTCAGGCTTTCCTGCAGGTATGTGCCGGTCGAATTCGGGTCCAGGAACACGGTCGGCGTCTCCACCCGCAGCGGCGTGATGAAGTCCTCGATGTCGCTCCGATAGACGTCCGCCGCGATCAGGACCCGCGACCCCAGGAGCCCTTTGTACCCGAGCTCCAGCGTCGTCGTGATGGTGGGCTCCAGCGTCTGGATGTCGGTGGGACCCTCCGGGTCCTCGACGAACGACCTCAGCTCCGGGTCGAACCGCCGCAGCACCGTGCCCACGGGAGGCGGCGTCTCGGACTGAATCAACCCCTTGAAGGGCGCCAGGTCGGGCGGCGCCAGCGCGTCGATCAGCGTGTTCCAGGCCACGGCCGCGTTCGCCGGCAGCTGCGCACCGGGGGCGAACGGGGTCCGCATGCAGAGCCCGCCATCGACCCCGCCCGGGCACATCCGGGAGAACGTGAACCCCTCCTCGGGCGTCCCCCGGGTCCGGATGTCGTAACCGATCCCGGGGGCGATCGGAATCGAGCCCGCCACCAGGTCCAGGAACAGGTTGTTCGTGGTCGGCGTGCTGAAGGCGCGGTTGAACGTGAGCCGCAGGTTCTGCTCCGGGACGGGCCTCAGGACCAGCGCCGCCCGCGGCGAGAAGACGGGGTCGTCCAGCCGGCTGTGATGATCCAGCCGGACGGCGCCCACGAACTCCAGCTTGTCGGTCAGCTGCGTCTCGGAGTGCAGGTAGCCGCCGAACTCGTTGATCGTGTCGTCGTCCTCGTTCCGCCCGGTGATCGTCATCTCGGTCCGCGGCACCGTCCGCTGC
>CAZUIY010000127.1:0-2607 GCA_964619975.1 uncultured Gemmatimonadales bacterium | reverse complement strand
ACCGACCTGAGCTGGATCGAGCGGGCGTTCGAGAGCGGCGCCGACGAGTTCCTGGGCGGGGCCCACGCCGAGCGGGAGCAGAGCCTGCGGCTCCGGATGGTGCTGGAGCGGGCCGCCCGCGACGTGTCGGTGAACCCCACGACGATGCTGCCCGGCACGCGGATCATCCAGCACGACATCGAGCGCCGGATCGACAGCGGCGAGCGCTTCGCAGTCTGCTACGCCGACATCGACTCGTTCAAGGAGTTCAACGACAAGCACTCCTACCACCGCGGCGATCGGGTCATCTGGATCGTGTCGACCATCCTGCGGGACATCGTCCGCCGGCTCTCCGACCGGGGATTCGTCGGCCACGTGGGCGGCGACGACTTCATCTTCACCCTGCCGGTGGAGGATCTGGAGGTGGTCTCGCGGACTGTCCTCGAGACGTTCGACACGCTGATGCCCCTCCAGTACGACGACGAGGAGCGCGCCCGGGGGTTCATCCTGGCGGAGGACCGGCAGGGGAGCGTCCGCGAGATCCCGCTCATGACCCTGTCGATCGGCGCCGTCACCAACGTGCGGCGCGTGTTCACCCACCCCGGCCGCGTGAGTGAGCTGGCGAGCGAGATGAAGAGCTACGCCAAGACGTTCCCCGGTTCCGTCTTCGTGGTGGACCGGCGGAGCGACCTGGCCCCCGACACGGAGGAGGCGCAGCAGGCGGCGGCGCCCGGCACGGCGGAGGACAATCGCGTATCTTGAGGCGCCATGAGCGACATCCGCGAATACACCCGCACCCTCGACGCGCTAGAGGAGAGACTCGACCTCCTCGGGAGCTACCTTTGACCTGGCGCGCAAGCGAGACCGCATAGCGGAGCTTCAGTCGGAGTCCGCCGCGCCCGACTTCTGGTCGGACAACGAGCGGGCCCGGGCCGCCCTCACCGAGCTCAACCGCGATCAGCAATGGGTCGAAAGCTTCGACGCGCTGAAGAGCGGGCTGGCCGAGGCGCGCGAGACCCTGCCGCTGCTGGCGGAGGACGAGGACGGCTCGCTGACCGCCGAGTTCGACGGGATCCTGACCGGGCTGACCGAGCGGCTGGAGCGCTACGAGTTCCGCGGCATGCTGCGGGACCCCGACGACCCGCGCGGCGCCATCCTCACGATCCATCCCGGGGCGGGCGGCACGGAGAGCCAGGACTGGGCGGCGATGCTGCTGCGGATGTACGGCCGCTGGCTGGACGCCAACGGCTACGCCTGGAAGATCGTCGACCTCCAGGAAGGGGAGGAGGCCGGCCTCACCCGCGCCACCGTCGAGGTGGAGGGGGAGTACGCGTTCGGCTATCTGAAGGCGGAGAAGGGAGTCCACCGGCTGGTCCGGATCAGCCCGTTCGACGCCAACGCCCGGCGCCACACGTCCTTCGCCTCGGTGTTCGTCTATCCCGACGTGGCCGACGAGATCACGGTCGACATCCAGGACAAGGATCTGAAGGTGGACACGTATCGCGCCAGCGGCGCCGGAGGCCAGCACGTGAACAAGACCGACTCGGCCGTTCGCATCACCCACCTGCCCTCCGGAATCGTCGTCCAGTGCCAGGCGGAGCGGAGCCAGCATCGCAATCGCGAGATGGCGATGCGCCACCTGGCGGCCCGGCTCTACCAGTACCTCAAGGCCGAGCAGGAGAAGAGCCGGGAGGAGCTGGAGGCCGAGAAGAAGGAGATCGCCTTCGGCAGCCAGATCCGCTCCTACGTGCTCCACCCCTACACCATGGTGAAGGACCACCGGACGGACCACGAAACGTCCGACATAGACGCGGTGCTGGAGGGCGACCTGACCGGCTTCATGGAGGCCTGGCTGCGCCAGAGCGCGGGAGCGGAGCGGTGACGTCGCCCGAGGCGGCCCGCCGGACCGACCCGGTCGCCGCGCGGCGGGAGAAGCTGGGCGAGCTCGAGGCCATGGGGGTGGACCCGTACCCCGCCACCTGGAGCCCGACCCACGCCACGGCGGACGCGGTGGCCGCGTTCGTGGACGAGGCGCCCGAGCTGCGGGTCCGGGTGGCCGGGCGGATCGTGTCGCTCCGGGGACACGGCAAGACCTCGTTCCTCCACCTGGAGGACCGGACGGGGCGGATCCAGGTGTATCTGCGCCGGGACGAGCTGGGCGAGGATCTCTGGGGTCGGGTCGGGCTGCTGGACCTGGGCGACTTCCTGGGCGTGGAGGGGCCGCTCATGCGGACCCGGACCGGTGAGGTCACGGTGCGGGCCGCGGAGCTGGCGATCCTGGCCAAGGCGCTCCGTCCCCTGCCGCTGGGGAAGCGGGTGGAGACGGACGAGGGCGCCCGCGCGTGGCACCAGGTGGAGGACCCGGAGTTCCGCTACCGCCGGCGCTACGCCGATCTGGCGATCCGGCCCGAGACCCGCACGGTGTTCGAGCGCCGGGCGGCGGTCGTCCGGCACCTGCGCCGGTTCCTGGACGAGCGGGGGTTCCTGGAAGTGGAGACGCCGGCGCTCCAGCCGGCCTACGGGGGGGCCACGGCCCGTCCCTTCACCACCCACCACCACGCCCTCGACACCACCATGTACCTGCGGATCGCCGACGAGCTGTACCTGAAGCGGTGCGTGGTGGGGGGG
>CAZUIY010000126.1:0-1020 GCA_964619975.1 uncultured Gemmatimonadales bacterium | reverse complement strand
AAGTCGGGCACCTCGGAGTCGAACCGAGATCCTCCTGCTCCCAAAGCAGGCGTGCTTCCATCTGCACCTGTACCCGAAGTTTTTAGTCAGTCAGAACGACAGGATTTGAACCTGCGATCTCCAGGCCCCCGACCTGGCGCGATGCCAGCCTTCGCCACGTTTTGATTCATCAAGTTGTCAGTAGCCCGTATGGGAATCGAACCCATCTCTCCGCCTTGAAAGAGCGGTATCCTTCGCCGATAGACGAACGGGCCAAAAAAGGTCAGTTTTAGCGCAAGCTCTATCCTGACTCGGCGATGGCCTTCGCATCGACGCCTTTTGAGCTCCGCGAAGTCTGCACACGCGCGTGTTAAACGCTTCATCACCTTCACCCCTGTTGTTGATGTCTCCATCGCCCAACAGCAGGCAGTAGTGCAACGAGTCTTCTGGGTTTGGCTTGAGCATTCCGTCGAATACTCGCGCCTGGCTCGACCAGCTTTCTGCTCCGGGAAGCAGTCCCTTGGTCCCCTTTCGGGCAGCTCGAACACCTTTCGGCGTCCGATGTAGGCACTTCGACTCTGTAACACGCACGGCTTGTTGCCGCTCCCGAAGGATTAGCAACTTCCCGGCCACTTCGTATTTCAGCCATCGCGTTCACAGCGCGAGCTGTTTGGTACGTTCCACGATAACCGCACTGAATCCGTGGTCTTTCAGGCAGCATTCCGCTTGTGGGTAAGCGGCTCACGCCATCAGTTACTTGGCGGCTTCCCGTTCCCACACGGTTATCCGCCGGCTCCATCGCCGAGGTCTACGACGGATGAACGCCGCTCCTCAGTCAGCCATTCGTCTATCTCTTCAAAAGAGCCGACCGCCCATACCGGGGCAAATCGGTTTAGCGTCCGGGCGACATCACGGACGTTGTTTGCTTTCAAATTGTCAAAGATCAATTGCGCAGTCGCGCAAAGTGGGCCGGGAGGCGCTCGAATCCTCGTCTGCGGCTCTTCAGACCGCTGCTATACCGTCTCAGCTACCAGCCCAAGT
>CAZUIY010000125.1:0-1964 GCA_964619975.1 uncultured Gemmatimonadales bacterium | reverse complement strand
GAATGACGGCGACGGCCCGGAGGGCGATGGCGGGAACGGCCACGGCCCGGCGAACGGCCACGGCCCGGTGAACGGCCAGGTGGAGGAGCGCTCGCTCGAGGAGGTCTGGGCGGGGGCGCTCTAGCGGGAGTCGCGGGGGCGGGGAACGCGGGCGCGCTCGAGCGCCAGGTCGCCCAGGAGCGGCAGCATGAACCAGCGGCCGCGCCACGCCTGGAGCAGCAGCAGGCCCCAGACGCCGACCCCCGCCAGGACCATCACGATGACCAGCCCAACGCCCAGCAGCGGGACCGCCTCCATCGCCACCACGAGCGCCGCGAGCGCCAGGTTGAACAGGATCGACTGCCAGGCGTGGAACCGGACGAACGGATCGTCGGGATAGCGCCACAGGACGGCGGCCCCGGAGAGGATGCCCAGGAAGTACGCCGCCGCGGCGATCGCGTTCGAGCTGGGAGCGGAAGCGTCGGATGGGGCCATCGGGCGGGGCTCCGGCGGGTCGGTTGACGGCCCTGTAGGGCGGCACGAACTTGCTGAGCGGCCGCGACGTTACGAGCCGCTCGTGGACCCTGTCAAGCCGACCCGGCTGGCCCGGATGAGCGGAAAGGAACCCCCCATGGACACGGATCCTTTGCCCGACGCGTCGCGCGAGGCCCTGCGGGAGATCCTGGATCTGCGGGACGGGGAGCGGCTCGAGCGCCTCTACCTGTTCGAGGCCGTGGAGCGCCGTGACGTGGCGTTCAGCCTGGCGCTGGTCACCAAGTGGATCGACCCGGAGCGGCTGGAGATGGTGGCGATCGGCGGCCGCTCGGCGGCGGCGGCCCCGCCGGACCGGGACTTCGTCCGCCGGGCGCGCTTTCCGGAGCGGGTCCTGCCGCGCATTCTCGAGGAGTTCATCGACCGGGGCGGCGTGGGGGACGCGGGATGGCGGGAGTTCCCGCTCTCCGGACCGGAGTCCGGAGACCCGATGGACGCCCTCATGGAGGCCCTCGAGCCCGCTCCCGGCGAGGCGTGAGCGCGGCCGGTTCCCGGCCGACCGGGGCCGAGCGGTTCCGCGAATACCTCCGCCAGCACAACCATCCGGTGACCCCGCAGCGTTTACGGATTGCTGAGATCGTCTTCGGCACGCACCGGCACATCACCGCCGAGGAGATCCGGGCGCGGCTGGAGGCGTCGGGGGGCCGGGTCGGCAAGGCCACGGTCTACCGGACGCTCGATCTGCTGGTCCGCGCCGGGCTGATCCGGCAGCACGATTTCGCCGAGGGGATCCGGCGCTACGAGCCGCGGCGCACGCGGCCGCGCCACGAGCATCTGGTCTGCACGCGGTGCGGCAAGGTGATCGAATTCGTGTCGATGGACGTGGAGAGGATCGAAAGGGAGGTGGCGGCGTTGCACGACTTCGAGCCCACGCATCACCGGATGGAGATCTACGGTCTTTGCGAGGAGTGCCGGACCCGATGAGGCCGGGCCTTCTCATCGCGGTCGTGGCGGCCGCCGGGCTGGCCCTGGCGGCGGCCCGGCCCGCGGCCGCGCAGAAGCTGGTCCCCTCCGCCGGCTCGCTGGTCCCGCACGACGTCAACGACGTCTTCCTCCGGGTCTCGAACCGGGGCGGGTACGGCCTGGTCCTGACGGACAACGACGTCGGCAACTTCCCGCGCGGGTCGCCGAACCGGTACCTCTTCGGGGCGGGGCTCTGGGTGGGCGGCATCGGCGACGCCGATTCCGACGGCCAGCCGGACACCCTCACCACGATCGGATTCAACCCCTCCAACGTGGCCGTCATCGAGTGGATCGAGGGGGGGCTGGGGTTCGACCGCGACGAGCCGCGCTTCCGCGTGCTGGACACGACCGAGCCGGCCGACCAGCCGATCTTCCCCGGCGATCCCGTGGCCGACCAGGAGCTGTTCACGATCTTCTCCGACCGCGTGAGCGTGTTCCCCTCGGGCGCTCCGCCGTCGATCCCGCTGGGG
>CAZUIY010000124.1:0-11043 GCA_964619975.1 uncultured Gemmatimonadales bacterium | reverse complement strand
GGCGAGACCCACGTCTCCAGGAAGTCGGCGCCGAACGACATGACGAAATCGGCGCCCTCGATGTCGTAGTCGGGGATGGCGGCCTCGCCGAACACCCTCCGGTGGGCCTCCAGCACCGCCTCGTGGGCGAACGGCTCGTAGACGAGCCGCGTGGCGCCCGCGGCCTCGGCCCATTCGTCGTAGAAGCGGCCGAGGGTCCCGGTCTGGAGCCCGGTCAGGAGGACGACCTCGCCGTCCGCCGCCGCCAGGCCGCGGGCCAGCGTCTCGATCGCCTCGTCCCACGCGACGTCGACGTAGCGGCCATCGTCCAGCCGCTTGGGGCCCTTCAGCCGGTCGGGGTCGTAGAGGTGCTGGTGCGCGGCCTGGCCGCGGGCGCAGAGCTTGCCGCGGTTGACCGGGCTCTCCGGGTTCCCCTCGAGCTTGATCACCCGGCCCTCGCGCGTCTTGACGTGCGTGCCGCAGCCGGCGGGACACTCGCGGCACGTGGACGCGTACCAGGTGGGGATGCCCGGCGTCACGTCCTCGTGCGGCACCAGGTAGGGGATCAGGTACTTCGGCCCCACCTTCTGGTCACAGGCGGTCAGCGTGCCCGCACCCGTGATGCCGGCCAGCTTCAGAAAGTCGCGTCGTTCCATGCCCGTCCCCGCCTGACTCTCAGAAGTGGCAGGTGGCGCAGTCGTCCGGCGCGCCACGCTGGCGATGACATTCGACGCACCAGCCCATGGTCAGCGGCGCGACCCGCTCCACCGTCTCCATCTCGGCGACGTTTCCGTGGCACTCGGTGCAGGTGACCTCGGCCCGGATGTGCGGCTTGTGCGGAAACTGGACGAACGTGGGGACGGTGTGGACCCGGACCCACGGAATGGGCGTGGAGTCGGCGGCGAACTCCATCAGCAGCTGGATGTTCTCCTGGAACTCCGGCGTCGTGCCCTGGATGAACCGGTGGCAGCCCATGCAGGTCCCCACGGGCGGGATCCCCGCCTCCTCGGAGGCGTTGGCGGAGAAATGGCAGTAGGCGCAGGGGATCTGGTCCTGCCCGACGTGAACCGTGTGGAAGAAGGGGATCGGCTGCTCCGGGGCGGAGTCGATCGTGATCTCGGTCCGCGGATCCTCGGCGCACCCGGCCACCACGACGGCCAGTGCGCCCGCCACGAGGAGGGGCCAGCGGATCGATCTTCCCAGGCGAGACGCTATCGGCATGAAGTCCCCGTGCGGGGGTGGATCGCTACGCGGATGACGATGCTGACAGTGCGCCCGCTGCTCGGTCTCCAAGGCGGGTTTTAGCGTTTCCGGTTCGAGCGCGGGCAAATATGCGCCGGGGAACGGTGATGTCAACCTCGTTCCGTTTTCCCCGCCGGGGTGGCGTCCCGTGGGGCCCCACTGAAATGGTACCACATCTGGAGTCGGACACGGTTTCGTCCCGCCTCCATCGGGCCCTATACTCCGTCGCCATGTCGTCCGACGTCACCGCACTCCTGACCGAAGTCCGCGAGGGCCGGGAATCTCCCGCCGAGCGGCTCTTCCCCCTCCTGTACGGCGAGCTCCGCGCGCTGGCGCGGCGCCGCATGCAGGCGGAGCGCTCCGGCCACACGCTGCAGCCGACGGAGGTCGTGCATGAGGCGTACCTCCGCCTGGTGGGCCAGGAGGCCGAGCCCCGGGACCGGAACCACTTCCTCGCGCTCGCTTCGACCGCCATGCGGCGGGTCCTGGTGGACCACGCGCGCGGGCGCGGCGCGAGCAAGCGCGGATCCGACCCCACCCGGGTCACCCTGAGCGAGAACGCGGCGGTCGGGGACCGCCGGGACCTCGACGTCCTCGAGGTCGACCAGGCCCTCCAGCGGCTCGCGGAGCTGGACGCGCGGCAGGCCCGGCTGGTGGAGCTCCGCTTCTTCGGCGGGCTCGAGGTCGAGGAGGCGGCGGCGGTGCTGGAGGTTTCGCCCGCCACCGCCGCCCGGGACTGGCGGATCGCGCGGGCGTGGCTGTCGCGGGAGCTGGAGCCGGGCGGGGATCCGGCCGGGCCGTGACGGACCCGCCTCCCGAGACTCCCGCCGAGCGCTGGCGGCGGGTCTGCGAGCTCTTCGACCGCGCGGTCGACCTGGACGCGGCCGGGCGCGCCCGCCTCCTGTCCGAGCGGGCGGCGGAGGACCCGGAGATGGCCCGGGAGGTGGAGAGCCTCGTCCAGGCGTTCGAGCGCCGGAGCGGGGCGGTCGAATCGGCGATCGCCGAATCGTACCGCGCGTTGTTCGACGACGAGGAGGGAGAGGTCGCGGGCCGGCGGATCGGGCCGTACCGCCTGATCGGCGAGATCGGGCGCGGAGGCATGGGTGCCGTCTACGAGGCGGAGCGCGAGGACGAGTTCCGGAAGCGGGTCGCGATCAAGCTGGTCCCGCGCCACATGCACAGCGAACTGGCCGCCCGCCGCTTCGTCCAGGAGCGCCAGATCCTCGCGGCGCTCGAGCATCCCCACATCGCGCGGCTGCTGGACGGTGGCGTCACCACCGGCGGTCGGCCCTACCTGGTGATGGAGTACGTCGAGGGGGAGCCCCTGCCGTCGTGGTGCGACGCGCGGCGACTGGGGACGGAGGAGCGGCTTCGCCTCTTCCTCGACGTCTGTGACGCGGTCAGCTACGCCCACCGGAATCTGGTCGTCCACCGCGACGTGAAGCCGTCGAACGTGCTGGTGACTCCCGGGGGCGAGGTGAAGCTCCTCGACTTCGGCATCGCCAGTCTCCTGGATGAAGAGGCGGACCGCGAAGAGGCGGCGGCCGGACTTCCCCTGACGCCGGCGTACTCGAGTCCGGAGGAGCTCCGCGGCGAGCCGGTGACGACGGCCAGCGACGTGTGGTCCCTGGGCGTGGTCCTGAACGAGCTCCTGACGGGCGCGCGGCCGTCTCGCGACGCGGAGACGGCGGAGGCGACAGAGTCCGAGGGGGCCGCCGTGTCCCGGCGGCCGCTTCCGGCCGAGCTCGAGGCGATCGTCGGGACGGCGCTCGAAACGGTGCCGGAGCGCCGGTACCCCTCGGTGGAGGCTCTGGCGCAGGACGTCTCCCGCTGGCTGGCGCACGAGCCGGTCTCCGCGGTCCCCGACACCGCCGCCTACCGCATGCGGAAGTTCGTTCGCCGCCATCGCATCTCCGTAGCCGGGGCGGCGGCGCTCCTGGGCGCGATCCTCCTCGGCGGGGCCGGTACGGCCTGGCAGGCGCAGCGGGCCGATGCCGCGCGAGATCTGGCCGAGACGCGCTTCCGCGATGTCCGCGGCCTCACCCAGGCCCTCCTGTTCGAGGTGCACGACGCCGTCGCCGAGCTGCCGGGCTCCACCCCGGCGCGCGAGCTGATCGTCCTGCGCGGCCTCACCTATCTCGACCGCCTCCAGGCCGATGCGGGGGCCGATCCCGCCCTGCGCCGGGAGATCGGCGAGGCGTACATCCAGCTCGGGCGGATCCAGGGTCATCCCCACGCGGCCAACCTGGGTGATCGCGCCGGGGCGCGATCGAGCTTCGAGAAGGCGCTCTCGGCCCTGGCCCCGCTGGAACGCGGACCGGATGCGGGACCGGCCGCGCTCCAGACGATCGCGAAGGCGCACGAGTCCCTGGCCGATCTGGAGGCGTGGACCGGCAGCCCGGCCCAGGGCGTAGAGCGGCTCCGCCGCGCCCTGGCGCTCCGCCAGGCGGTGGCCGGGATGTGGCCCGACAGCGTGGACGCGGCCCTGGCCGTCGCCGTCGACCACGTCAAGCTGGCCGACCTGCTGGGTCATCCGGTATTCCCGAACGTCGGACAGTGGGAGCCCGCGATCGAGCGGTACCGCCACGCGCAGGCGATCGTCGACTCCCTTCCGGGAGACCCGGACGTGAGGCGCTACCGCGGTCTGGTGCAGGAACGTCTCGGAGGCATGTTGCGGGCCCGGGAGCGGTACGCCGAGGCCTTGCCGCATCTGGAACGGTCGCTCGCGGTGCGCGAGTCCCTCTCGCAGGAAGACCCCCGGCACACCTCCTACCTGCGCGACGTCGGGATCGGCCACCAGCTTCTCTGCGAGGTGCGCCTGCGGCTGGAGCGGGTGGACGAAGCGATCGCCGACTGCCGCCGGGCCGTCGCCGACTACGAACGCCTGCGCGACCTCGACCCCCGGAACGTCCAGGCGCGCTCGGACGTGGCGCTGGGGCTCCAGTCGCTGACCGACGCCCTGGCGGAGGCGGGCCGCGCCGGTGACGCGGTCGACGAGATCGAGCGGTCCAACGGCCTGCTCGAGGAGCTCAGCGCATCGGACTCGACCAACGTCCAGATCGAGTCCCGGCTCTTCTACGGATATCGGCGCGCCGCCGAGCTCCACGCCGCCCTGGCCGCCGCGGCCGACTCCGCGGATCGGGCCGCGCATCGCCTCGCCGCCGAGGAAGCGCTCGCCCGGGCGCGGGAGAGCCTGCGTGAGCTGGAGGCCCAGGCCGTCGCCACCGCCGACGACCGGGCCGCCCTCTCCGCGACCGAAGTCGAGGTCACCCGCCGCGCCCCCTGAAGGCCCCTTCCTGACAGGCCTTCCCCGGATTCTTCGCGTTGAGCGATGGTCGTTTGACGCACCCGCTGTGAACCGCATCCAGGGAGGAACCAGATGAAACGAAAAGTGACGTACGCTGTTCTCAGCCTGCTGGCGGTGACCGCCGCCTGCCAGGAGGAGACCGGGGACCCGACTGGCCCGGCGGCCGGGCCCTCTGACAGGACAGCGACCACGGCCGCCGCGGACGCCAGGATCGCCTTCGCCAGAAGCTTCGACCTGTACGTCATGAACGCCGATGGAACGGGGGCGGCGCCGGTCACGAACGGCACCGGCCAGGAAGGAGAGCCCGACTGGTTCCCCGACGGTTCGAAGATCGCCTTCCACCGGAACATCAACGGCATCGTGAACGTGTATTCGATCGGAGCCGACGGAACCGGAGAGACCCAGCTGACGACCGACGGGGAAAGCGATTCGCCCGCGGTATCTCCCGACGGAACGAAGATCGCCTTCGCCAGCGACCGCGACGGCAACAACGAGATCTACGTCATGAACACCGACGGGAGCGGACAGACCCGGCTGACGAACGTCCTCCTCGACGACGACATGCCGGCCTGGTCGCCCGACGGAACGAAGATCGCGTTCGTCAGCGCCCGCGACGGGGGTGACCAGGAGATCTACGTCATGAACGCCGACGGCGGCGGACAGACCCGGCTCACCAACGAGTCCGGGGCGGACCTCTACCCCGAGTGGTCTCACGACGGGACGCAGATCGTGTTCGCCAGCACCCGGGACGGGGGACGGAAGATCTTCGTCATGAACGCCGACGGGAGCGGCCAGACCCCGCTGACCGACGAGTTCGACGGCTATCCGACGTGGTCTCCCGACGGATCCCGGATCGCTTTCGCGAGACAGGGGCACATCTTTTCGATGAACGCGGACGGCACGGACGTCGTTCAGCTCACCAACTTCATCGGGACCGATGGCCAGCCCGACTGGGCACCGGCCTTGGCCCCGCCGCCGCCGCCCGCCCCCGAGTGCTCCGACGGCATCGACAACGATGACGACGGCGACACCGACTTCCCGGCCGACCCGGGCTGCGGGGACGCCGACGACGACGACGAGTCCGACGATCCCCCGCCACCCCCACCGGCCGGCTCCGGCCAGATCGCCTTCACGCGGGCCGACGGATTCACACTGGACCCGCAGATCCATGTGATGGATGTCGACGGGAGCGGTCAGATGGCTCTGACGACGGAGGGGGGCTTCCATCCCTCGTGGTCCCCCGACGCGATGAGGATCGCGTTTGCCACGGACCGAGCCGGGGGCGGCCCTCAGATCTACGTCATGAACGCCGACGGCAGCGGAGAGACGGCGGTCACCTCCGATACGGGCTTCATTAACGCAGATCCCGCCTGGTCCCCCGATGGGACGAAGATCGTCATGCTCAGGACCGGGGCGTTTGCCCCATCCGTGTCGGACTTGTTCGTCGTGAATATCGACGGCACAGGCCTGACCCGTCTCACCGACAACGACCGACAGAACGAGGACCCTGCCTGGTCCCCGGACGGGTCAAAGGTCACCTATACGAGCGATCGCAACGTCTGGGTGATCAACGCGGACGGGAGCGGAGAGACCCAGCTGACGACGACGGGGGGAGGAGAGCCCGCCTGGTCCCCCGACGGCTCGACGATCGCATTCAATAGCGGCGAGGACATCTACGTGATGAACCCGGACGGCAGCGGAAAAACACCGCTGACGAGCGGCCCGTCGAGCGATCGCGACCCCACCTGGTCTCCGGACGGAACACAGATCGCATTCGCCCGCGATTTGGAGATCTACGTGATGAACGCGGACGGGTCCGGTATCACCCGGGTGGCGTCGTCCGAGGGGAACTTCGATCGCGAGCCCGACTGGGCCCCGGAGGGCGACGGACCGCCGCCGCCCGCGCCCGAGTGCTCCGACGGGCTCGACAACGACGGCGACGGCAAGGTGGACTTCCCGGCCGACCCAGGCTGCTCGAGCGCCAACGACGACGACGAGACCGATGCGCCGCCGCCCCCGCCAGATCCCGAGTGCTCGGACGGGCTCGACAACGACGGCGACGGCGAGGTGGACTTTCCCGCCGACCCTGGCTGCGACTCCGCCGCCGACGACGACGAGACCGACGACGACCTGCCGCCCCCCGTGGGCGATACGTGCGAAGGCCACACCCGGTCGAGCAGCGGCGTCATCCACGTCGGGAACCTGATCTTCGGCACACCGGGCGACGACGTGATCGTCGGCACGGACGTCCAGGAGATCATCCTCGGCCTGACCGGCGACGACCTGATCTGCGCCGGTGGCGGCAACGACGTCATCGACGGGAGCTACGGCGACGACCGGATCTTCGCCGGCGACGGCCGCGACATCGTCACGGGCGGACCCGGAGCCGACTTCCTGTCCGGTGACGACGGCAACGACAGCCTGGACGGCGGCGGCGCGCTGGGATCCATCCCCGCCCCGGCCGACGACCCCGGCGACGTCTGCGTGGGAGGACCCGGACGGGACACGCTCATCCGCTGCGAGAACACGGCCGCCCCTTAGTAGCGGGACAGCTTCAGCGTACGGTACACGAAAGGGGCGCCCCTCGGGGCGCCCCTTCGCGCTGATCGTGGTGCTGGTGCCCCTGTTATTCCCACTGTAGCCGTGTTCAGGCGGACCCCTCGGCCTCCCCGACGTAGGGCGCCTTCAGCTCGACCGGCTCGGAGCGGGACTTCCGAAGTCGCAGGTTGAGGGCCTCGACGAAGATCGAGAACCCCATCGCGGCGTAGATGTACCCCTTCGAGATGTGCTGGCCGAGACCCTCCACCAGGAGGGTGAAGCCGATCATCAGGAGGAAGCTGAGCGCCAGCATCTTGACCGTCGGATGGCGCTCCACGAACCGGCTGAGCGGCCCGGAGAAGGCGATCATGAATCCGACCGCGATCACCACGGCCGTGACCATGATCCACAGCTCGTCGACCATTCCGACCGCGGTGATGACCGAGTCGAGCGAGAACACCATGTCGAGCAGCACGATCTGGGTGAGCACGCTGGCGAGCGTCGCGTGCACCTTCGCCTCTCCGTGCCCCTCCTCCCCTTCGAGCTTGTCGTGGATCTCGTGGGTGGCCTTCCCGATCAGGAAGAGCCCCCCGAAGAGGAGGATCAGGTCCCGGCCCGAGAACTCCTGCCCCAGCACCGAGAACAGCGGCGCCGTGAGGCCGATGATCCACGAGAGGAGGAACAGGAGCGCGATCCGCATCCCCATCGCCAGCCCGAGCCCCAACCGGCGGGCGAAGTCCCGCTGTTCGGGCGAGAGCTTGCCGACGAGGATCGAGATGAAGACGACGTTGTCGATCCCGAGGACGACCTCGAGCGCCGTCAGGGTCGCCAGCGCGATCCAGACCTGGGGGTCGGACAACCACTCCATCCGGGATACCTCCGCGTCAAGCGTTCACGGGGCTCCGGAAAGATGGTGGCCCCAACGGGATTCGAACCCGTGTTTTAGCCTTGAGAGGGCTACGTCCTAGGCCTCTAGACGATGGGGCCGATCATGAGAAGACACTGAAGATACTGACTCGGCCGGCGCCCGCCAAGGGGTCGACGCGTCGCTCCCCTCACCCCGCCGCGATCGGCTCCGAGAACTCCGCCGCCACCGGCTCCACCAGCTGTTCGAAGTCGGTGTAGGCCATGCGGATGGCGTCGGCGTGGGTGCCGGCGTTGAAGGTGATCCGCTCGTCCTCCCGGAGCGCCTGGTCCACGAACACCGGCACCCCGTACAGGTTCCCGAAGGGGGCCATGGCGCCGGTCTCGACGTTGGGGAAGATCGCCTGGAACTCGGCCTCGTCGGCCAGGCGCAGCTCCTCGTTCCCGGCGGCCTGCCGGATGGCGGAAAGGACCACCTGCCGGGTCGCCGGCAGAACCGCCATCACGTGCTCCTCGCCGTCCGTCAGGATCACCACCTTGGCCAGCTCCCGGCCGGGGGTGTGGGTGGCCTGCGCGACTTCCTGGCTGGTGTAGGCGGGTTCGTGGGGCAGGTGCTCGTATCCGACGTCGTGCTCCTCGAGGAGCCGCTGGACTCGGTTGGCGATCGTCATGGGGGCCTCCCGGATGAGGGTCGCCCGTAGAGTACGCAGGGCCCCCGGGGGGTTCAAACCGGCCGATCAGGGCAGCGGGGCCACCCTCGACAGACCCTCGCCGGCGGCCACGGCCCAGTCCATCCAGGCGCCGGGGAAGACCCCGAGGCCGATCACGCCCACCACGGCGATCAGGAGCGCCACCGCCGCCATCCCCCCCGCGCTCACCCGCCCGGGCGTGCCGTCGGGGGCCGTCATGTACATCGCCACCACGACCCGCAGGTAGTAGTAGGCCGAGATCATGCTCGCCACGACCAGCAGGATCGCCAGCGGCACGTGGCCCGAGTCCACCGCGGCCGAGAGGATGTAGAACTTCCCCACGAACCCGGCCGTCGGCGGCACACCGGTCAGCGAGAACATGAACACCGTCATGGCGGCCGCCAGGAGCGGGTGGCGGTACCCGAGTCCGGCGTAGTCCCGCGAGATCGAGGCGTGCTCGTCCCCCCGCTCGGAGAGGACCACCGCGACCCCGAACGCGCCCAGGGTCATCAGCGTGTAGGCGGCCATGTAGTAGAGGAACGCCGCGGTGCCCAGCGGCGTGTGGGCCACCAGCGCCACCACCAGGTAGCCGGCGTGGGCGATCGAGGAGTACGCCAACATCCGCTTGATGTCGTCCTGGCGGAGCGCCGAGACGTTCCCGACGAACATCGTCAGCACCGCCAGCGCCCAGAGGACCGGCACCCACTCGTTGGAGAGCGCGTCGAAGGTGGTCATCAGGACCCGGACGAGGGCCGCGAAGCCGGCCGCCTTCACCCCCGTGGCCATGAACCCGGTCACGGGCGGCGGGGCGCCCTGGTAGACGTCCGGCGACCACATGTGGAACGGCACCAGCGCCACCTTGAAGGCGAACCCGATCAGGAGCAGCGCCACCCCCGTCAGGAGCATCGGCGCCGGCGGCCCCGCGCCGATGACCGTGGTCATCACGCCCAGGTCCAGCGTCCCCGTGGCGCCGTACACCAGCGCCATACCGTACACCAGAAAGCCGGTCGAGAAGGCCCCCATCACGAAGTACTTGAGCGCGCCCTCGATCGACCGGAGCACCGTCCGGCGGAACCCGGTCAGGACGTACACCGCCACCGACATCAGCTCCAGCCCGACGAACACCAGGACCAGGTTGTGCGCCTGGACCATGAGCAGCATGCCGACCGCCGCCATCAGGATCAGGTGGTAGTACTCGGCCAGGTGGATGCCGTGACGGCGACCGTAGCGGTACGTCAGAAGGAGCGTCAGGAGGGTCCCCGCGAGCACCACCCCCGAGAGGAACACGGCGAAGCCGTCCAGCGCCACCATGCCGTTGAAGTAGACCCCTCCGGAGCGCTCCAGGCGGAGCGCCTGCCAGAGGACCGCCCCCAGCGCGGTCACCGTCCCCGCGATCGCCAGCCAGGGGGCCATGATCGGCGTCCCCTCCTCGCCCTCGGCCGGGCCCCGGGTGGTGCCGAGCTCGAACAGGTCGGCCAGGAGGACGACCATGGCGAAGAGCGTCAGGATCAGCCCCGGCAGGACGACCAGCACGCCCGGCCGGACGACGGCGTACGCCTCCAGCAGCGTCTCCAGAGGGGTCACGGTGTCACGTCCTCTCCGGAGTCATCGGGAACGACGAGCGACGGCACCAGGTCCGAGCCCTCCGCGACCTCGGCCACGAACCGCTCCACCGACGGCTCGGTCCGGTCCAGGAACGGCTGCGGGTAGACGCCGATCCAGACGATCAGGACGATCAGCGGCGCCAGGACCGCCAGCTCGCGCCGGTTCAGGTCGGCGATCCCCTCGCTGGCCTCGCCCGGCGGGCCGAACATCATCCGGCCGTACATCCGCAGCATGTAGTAGGCGGCCAGGATCACTCCGGTGGTGGCGATCCCCGCCAGCCAGGGGTGGGGCCCGAACGCGCCCACCAGGATCAGGAACTCGCCGACGAAGCCGTTCAGCCCCGGCAACCCGATCGACGAGAGCGTCACGATCATGAACACCGTGGCGAAGACCGGCACGGTGGCGGCCAGGCCGCCGAACTTCTCGATCTCGTACGTGTGGGCCCGCTCGTACAGCATGCCGCAGAGGAAGAAGAGCGCCCCCGTCGAGATCCCGTGGTTGATCATCTGGATCACCGAGCCCTGGACCGCGGTGGTCGTCACGGCGAAGAGCCCCAGCATGACGAACCCCAGGTGCGAGACCGACGAGTACGCCACCAGCTTCTTCACGTTCGGCTGGACCAGGGCCACCATGGCGCCGTAGACGATCCCGATCACCGCCAGGGCCGCCAGCCACGGGGTCAGCTCGCGGGTGGCGTCCGGGAAGAGCGGCATGGCGAAGCGGTAGAACCCGTAGGTCCCCATCTTCAGCATGACGCCCGCCAGGATGACCGAGCCGGCCGCCGGCGCCTGCACGTGCGCGTCCGGGAGCCACGTGTGG
>CAZUIY010000123.1:0-1111 GCA_964619975.1 uncultured Gemmatimonadales bacterium | reverse complement strand
ACCGTGGGGGAGGGCTCGACGAGCGGGGAGGGCATCTCCGTGCCGAAGGCGTGGTAGTCGTGGCGGCCGATGATGCGGGCGTCGTCGGCGGTGACGAGCCGCGGGGTGCCGAGGTGGTCGAGGTGGTAGTGGTAGGTCGAGACGGTGGAGGTGCCGGGCTCGATCTGGCGGGTGGCCAGAAGCAGGCCGTCGCGCCAGATGTAGTCCTTGGTCCACGTCCAGTCGTCGGTGGCAAGCGCACCGTTCGCGGAGTCGTGGCTGGTCATCTCGCGGAGAACCTTGCCGGAGGTGTCGCGGATGGTCCAGCGCCAGGAGCCGGTGGGTGGCGTATAGACGGCGATGCGCTCGTCGTCGGCGGTGTAGATGTACATGGCGACCGTCTGGCCTCCGGCCGAGTCGGTCGTCTGCATGTTCAGGGCGTCGTAGGTGAAGGTGTGCCCTTCGAACTTCTGGAGGTTGCCGGCGTGGTCGTAGTTGTCGACGCCGACGATGCGGTTCGTGGCCGCGTCGATCTGGTAGCCGTACTGGCAGTCCGACTGGGGGCGTGTGCACGTGAGGCGGTTGCCGAAGGCGTCGTACGTGAAATCGCTGCGGACGCCGTTGAGATGACTCCGGACCAGACGGTCGGCCGAGTCGTACTGGTGGATGTCGGCCCCGATCATGGTCACGTTGCCGCTGGGGTCGTACTGGTAGGGGACGCCGGCCGCCCAGTTGGGGGACTGGGCACGGAGCGCTCCGGCGACGATGCACGAGAGCATCAGCACGAGGCGAGTGAGAGTGAAACGGGTCATTGGATCGTCACCCCTCTGTCGGTCGGGCAGACGGAAGGCGAGGCCAGCCAGTATACGCGGACCCAGTAGCTCATCGGTTTACTCGGAGGAAGGACGATCACGTAGGAGCGTGTGCCGTCGTCGACCAGATTCGAGGTGTCCCCAATGGGGCCTCTGTAGAATCGAAATCCGACCAGGCCGACCTGGCTGGAGGGATGACTCACGGTCAGTTTGTACCGCGTGGCGTCGTAGGGCGCGGCGGTGAAGCTGTTCACGGTGGGAGGAACCTTCACGGTGGCGGTGGCGGGATAGCTCTGCACGACGGCGTTGCCGCTGGCGAC
>CAZUIY010000122.1:0-3152 GCA_964619975.1 uncultured Gemmatimonadales bacterium | reverse complement strand
GAAGATGAACCCCTTGTCGGGCCGGCCCTCCTCGCCCTCGCCGTCGAAGATCTCGGCCAGCGTCTCGCTGTGCGCGTCGGCCACGGCCAGGTTCTCCGGCGGCACGCCGACCTGATCCGGCGCCTCGAGGAAGCCGTACGCGCGCTGCAGGATCATGCCGGTCCACAGGTACTCGCCGACCGACATCTCGTGCTCCTCCAGCGCCTCGGCCAGGGCCAGCCGCGCGCCGCCCAGGCCGCGGAGCCCCATCCCGATGTCTCCGAGGCCGGCCGTCTCGCCGCCCGCCTCGATCTCCTCGCCGCGCTCGACCATCTCGTCGACCAGGTCCCCCACGTCGTCCCAGGCGTCGTCGGTGACGTCGACGAACCGCTGGGCGCGCTCCTCACCCACCACTCCGTCGGACGGGATGACGAAGGGATGCTCCGCCTCTAGGGCCCGCACGCGCTCGGTCGCCTCTGCCTGCGCCTCCAGGCCGCCGACCATGTCGCCCGCCTTGTCCTTGATGAACAGGCCGCCGGCCACGATCGCCACGATCAGGATGACCAGGGCCAGCATGGCGAGGGCGCCGCAGCCGACCGCCACCTTGGCGCCGGTGGACCAGCCTTTCTTCGGCGGGGGCGGACTGCCGGCGGGGGCCGGGGCGGACGGCTCGCCGGGGGCCGGGGCGGACGGCTCTCCGGCCGGCGGGCCGGTCATCGGATCGGGGCGGGTGTCGTCGGCGTCGGCCATCGGGCGCGTCTCCTGGATTCGGGGAGCCCCGCCCGGGGCGGCGTCAGGCCGCGTTCGGGGGGGCGGGTCGGGTGATGAAGCGGTTGACGGCGTCCAGCACCGCGCGGACAGCCGCCTCGTGCGGGTCTTCCTGGATCTCGGCGGTGCCCAGCATGCGGACGTTGCTGCGATCCTGCCGGCCCTCGACCAGCACCACCAGCACCTGGCGCTGGAAGACGCGCAGGTGCTCGAGGCCGGCCAGGTAGAACGCCATCTCCTTCTCCGAGAGGTATTCCAGCGCCTCGATCACGGCGCGGGCGGAGGAGTAGAGCCGCGCCTGCGGCGTGTCGGTGTCGCGGTGGCTTCCCTCGAAGATCACGTCGCCCAGCTTCAGCTCGACGTAGGCGGTGCACTTCAGCGGCTCCTCCTGGACCACCCGGAGCCGGCGGAAGATCACCCGGGGAACCGCTCCCGGCTTGCCACCCCGGCCATTGGCCGTGGCCCGGCCGTTCGGCGCCTCGGCCCGCGGCTGCAGGTCGGCGCCCTCCTTGAGGACCGCGATCGACACGATCCGGTGGTCGATCACCAGGTCGAAGCCGGTCTTCAGCAGGGTCTCGACGTTGCGGACGATCTGCTTGGGGGCGATCTCGCCGTCGCTCAGGATGTGGATCTCCCTGAGCTCCTCTCCGACCGCGCGCACCCGGGCTCTCACGACACCCGAGAGGGTCTCAAGGAGCCGGTCGATCTGGGTGGCTTCGATATTCGGCATGCGTCCCGTGCGGAGGGCTGTTAGTTTGGGCTGCCGCAGTATACGGGGCCCCCGGGGAGCGAGCAACAGTGGAAAATGCCACCACGCCCGGGGTCGCCCGATCTTCGGCATACGGTTCAAGATCCGGGCCACGGGCGGCCCGCACGGGCCCGGGGCCACACGGCTTTTGCGTGCGGAGGAGGATTCAATGACCTACGTCATCACCGAGCCATGCATCGGTGTGAAGGACGCCAGCTGCGTCGAAGTCTGCCCCGTGGACTGCATCTACGAGGGCGAGACGATGTACTACATCCATCCCGACGAATGCATCGAGTGCGCCGCCTGCGAGCCTGAATGTCCGGTGGAGGCGATCTTCGCCGAAGAGGACGTGCCGCCCGATCAGAAGAAGTACACGCAGATCAACGCCGACTTCTTTGCCGGCAAGTAACTAGCTCCGCCCCAGGTTCCCCAGCAGGAACAACACGTTCTCCTTCCGCTCCCGGAGGCGCCGGGAGAAGTACGGCAGCCACTGGCCGCCGTAGGGAACGTAGACCCGCATCCGGTAGCCCCGCTCCACGATCGACTCCTGGGTCTGGCGCCGGATCCCGTAGAGCATCTGGAACTCGAAGCGGTCGGCGGCGATCCCCGTCGTGGTCACGTGGCGCAGAACGTGGTCGATCCGCTCCTGGTCGTGGGTCGCGATGGCCGGGTAGCTCCCCTCGTCCAGGAGCCGCACCGCCTGCTGATCGAACGCGTCGTTGACGTCCCGCTTGTCCTGGTACGCCAGCGGGGCCGGCTCCTTGTACGCCCCCTTGACCAGCCGTACCCGCGCGCCGGCCGCGATCAGCCGCTCCACGTCCGCCTGGCTCCGCCGCAGCATGCTTTGAATGACCACGCCCACGTTCGGGTGCTGCGGGAACACCTCGTGGAACATCTCCAGCGTGACCTCGGTGTAGGGCGAGCCCTCCATGTCGATCCGGACCCAGTTGTCCGTCTCCCCGGCCGCGAACAGAATCTCGAGCAGGTGGTCCCGCGCGAGCGCCCGATCGATGTCGAGGCCGATCATCGTCAGCTTGATGGAGATGTTGGCGTCCACCCCCGCCTCGGCGATCGTGTGGAGGAGCCGGACGTAGACGTCGCGGAAGTGCTCCGCCCGCTCGCGCTCCTTCACGTTCTCGCCCAGGCGGTCCAGGCTGACCGAGAGGCCGCGGGCGTTCAGCTCGCGGACCACGTCGAGCGCCTGGTGGCGGTCCTCCCCCGCGACGAACCGGCTGACCGGCCAGATCACCATCGCGGGTTGCTCCCCTTCGGGCCCCTCGCTACCATTCCGTCATGACGACACGCGTCCTCCCTCTGCCGGTTCCCTGGTCCACCGCCGCCTTCGAACGACCGGCCGCGCGGGTCGTGGCGATCGCCGCCTTCGCGCTGTTGACCGCGCTCGGCGCCGCCATCCGGATCCCGCTGCCGTACACCCCCGTGCCGATCACGCTCCAGACCTTCTTCGTGATGGCGGCCGGAATCTATCTCGGCCCGCGCGCCGCCGCCGCGAGCCAGCTCGGCTACCTGGCGATGGGCGCCGCCGGTCTCCCCGTCTTCGCCGGCGGGGCGGGCTTCGCCCACCTCTTCGGCGCCACCGGCGGCTACCTCCTCTCCTTCCCCATCGCCGCCGCCCTGGTCGGCGCCACGATCGGCCCCG
>CAZUIY010000121.1:0-1884 GCA_964619975.1 uncultured Gemmatimonadales bacterium | reverse complement strand
GACCCCACCCATGCAGACCCAGATCGACGAAATCGCCATGCTCACGGGCAGGGTTGAAAAGCAGAAAATCCAAGCCACTACCGCGTCAATGACGATCGCGCTTGGCGCCAACGTGCTTGCGTTTTCAAGGGGCATCGCCTTTGGCTGATTAAACCTACAACCACACACTGGCTGATTGAGCGCCACGGCCACCGCTCACGCTCCCGCTGGCCGAATATCTTATGGGCACCTCGAAATATGGCGGCTGAGATCCCGTTGGGGTAGAAAGTGG
This sequence comes from uncultured Gemmatimonadales bacterium, assembly GCA_964619975.1. GTDB lineage: Bacteria > Gemmatimonadota > Gemmatimonadetes > JACCXV01 > JAHWKZ01 > DATLFF01. The sequence goes on along the minus strand of CAZUIY010000121.1, from coordinate 1,613 downwards.
GCGAGGTGACACCGGGATCGGGGCGTAGCGACATGGGGCAGATGGGGTTCTTCGACGTGGCGAGGCGCTATGCCGGGCTGGACGCCAAGCAGGATCCGCTTCTCCGGATCGATGCGCTGGTGCCGTGGGAGAGCTTTCGCGGGCGCCTTGAGGCGGTCTGGCGGCGCCCGGCGGCGCGGAAGTCGAAGGCCGGGCGTAAGCCCTGGGACGCGATCGTGATGTTCAAGGCGATCATTCTTTGCGAACTATACAACCTCTCCGACGACCAGGTGGAGTATCAGCTGCGCGATCGCCTTTCCTTCGTCCGCTTCCTGGGCCTCGGGCTCGAGGACACGGTCCCCGACGCCAAGACGGTCTGGCTCTACCGCGAGCAGCTGGCCGAGGCGGGCGTGATCGAGGCGCTGTTCGACGACTTCGACGGCCATCTGAAGCGCCAGGGCTACCTGGCGATGGGAGGGCAGATCGTCGACGCCTCGATCGTCCCGGTGCCCAAGCAGCGCAACAGCCGGGACGACAACGCCAAGATCAAGGCGGGCGAGACGCCTGAGGATTGGGAGAAGCAGCCGGCGAAACGCGCCCAGAAGGACACCGACGCGCGCTGGACCAAGAAGCACGGCCGGAGCCACTTCGGCTACAAGAACCACGTCAACGTCGACCGGCGGCACAAGCTGGTCCGGCGCTACCAGGTGACCCCCGCCTCGGTGCACGACAGCCAGGTGATCGACGACGTGCTCGATCCGGACAACACCGCCTCCGACGTCTGGGCGGACAGTGCCTACCGCTCGGCGGAGATCGAGGCGAAGCTGGCCGAGAAGGGCCTGAAGAGCCGGATCCACCGCAAGGGCCATCGCGCCAGGCCACTCAGCGAGCGCGAGCACCAGGGCAATCGGACCCGTTCGAAGGTCCGGGCGCGCGTAGAGCACGTGTTCGGCGCCCAGGCCAACGACATGGGGGGCACGCTAGTGCGCAGCATCGGCCTGGTACGGGCCAGGGCGCGGATCGGGCTGAAGAACCTCGCCTACAACATGCGCCGCCTTGTCCACTTGGTGGGCCACACGGTGGCGGTCGAGGCCTGATGGCCTCCGGGACGTCACCTGCCTCCGTTGGCGCCGACCAGGCACCTACGCCCGTGCACCAGGCTCTCGTCAGCAGGCCCTCCCGGCCCGCGCCCGCGCCTGGCTGGATCGCCTTCCCCTACGACCTCCGCGCAAAATCCGTCATTGTTCGAGGTGCCCTGAAGCAAGACCTGACCCCGCGACCCGAGACCTGACCCCGCGACCACGAGACCTGACCCCGCGACCACGACCCGGTTGCCCGGACTTAAGCGCCGTCGGCCAGCGGCAGCATGGCACCTGGGACCGGCTGTCCAGCCTGCCCGGCCGGTACGGAGCGGGCGGCAGGCCGGCGTCGCTCATTCAGGGCCGCGATCTCGTGCGGCAGAACGCCAAATCGGGAGAGGCGTAAGCCGCGCTCGTTCTCGCCCTGCCCGAACAGCCGGGCACCTTGGGTCATATAGAGAACGAGGTAACTGGTCATAAGGTTCTGCTCCAGGCTGAGCCGGCCCGGATCGAGCTCGGCTCTCGCCTGAAGAAATGCTGCGTTGCAACATCGCT
>CAZUIY010000120.1:0-13559 GCA_964619975.1 uncultured Gemmatimonadales bacterium | reverse complement strand
TACCCTCAGAGACCTATCGCCTAACAGCGTATAATGCTCAGGTGGCACACTCGTAAATGCTTTCGGATGCTTTCGGCTCGTTCCTCACCGTGCACCACCCGCGCATTATACGGCGGATCATTCAGGCTCAATTGCCTGCGGCCGAACTTTTCTCATTTTAATACCCTTTCAAGTTTGCGGGATACTCTGGGAAAGCAGCAAATAGATATCGGACACCAAGTTCGGTCAGGTGCTCGTTTTGCTTCAATCCCAATTCAGTAATGATGCTATCTGCGGTATGCCCGTTGTAATAGCCATGAGCAGTTTTCATAAGTGCAAAACGTACTACGTCTCTTTTACTTCTATCTCCAAAGTTGGCGTGTGCGAATGCGATATCTATTTGTTTGTCGGTAATTAAATTTTCTACTGTCATTTTTCTAAGTATTAAAATTCTTCAAAAGTTCTAATTGAGCCTGAACGCCCGCGGCTTGGGTCTGCGGCGACGAGCGGTGTAGCTCCGATTTGTATTCTTGCTGTCCGCATTCAACGTGACCCGAACAACACCTATGAATCATGCCGCGACCCGGTGAGGCTTGTAGACGCAGCCACCTGAAAAAGGTGGGCTGCGCCACGCCTCATAGCCGCGGGCGTTGGCGAAAATGCCCATCGAGGGACGGGAGCAATCACTTTGATCGAAATGAGTGGAAACGACAACGGGTACATTTGCCATCTACATGAAGTATGACTTCGGAGCAAACTCGACAAAGTTTCTTTACTCCCTCATTTTCGCCAACGCCCGACCGCTCACTTGCTCCAAAAATTTTATCGAACTCACGAAGTGCGCAATCAAATGCCGTTGATGTGCCTGCGGTAAATACACAGGTGTGCTCATCTTCATGTTCAATCGAATCATCATAGTCTTTCCTCTCCGAGTGAATCTCATCAACTAACCACTGTCTGTACTTTTTAACTTTTTCTTCGTAATTCATGGTCTTGAAATTTTTGGTTTTCGATTTTCATATAAATGACTTATTGCACTTCGGACAACTTGTACCTAAATAAAAACCTTCGGGAGGTGAGCAACACTGTTCGCTTCGCCCTACAACAACGGGTATAGCAAATAATTTTACTACATTCCGCTCAAGCCAGTTTATATAATCATCAGTTAATTCTAATTCAAGAGCAGCTTCTTTGTAGTAAAGTTTGCCTGTTTCTTTCTCATAATATTCATGCGCTTCCATAATAATTTATTTTAGTATTTCAAATCCGTAAAATTACATTGCCATACCTGCGGCACGTTACAGTCTAAGCGGCTTTGATTCGGGAGGATGACAGATTATCTCAACCTCCTTATTCACTATATAACGATAGATAAAATACTTTTGGGTATCGACTCTCATTGCGGATACAACGTAAACCGGCGCTTTCATTTCTACGCTACTCGGATAGTCGTAGTAAATCTTCACGATTTGAATAGATACGTTTTTTCCGTCAACATTTATTGATCGGGTCTGTCCGGTGTGCCACCTAAATGAACTGGTTGTTCCCACGGAATAAGCTATCTGGTAGATGTCGGTATTTCGGATCAGGGCTTCACCCATTGGAGCGGGGCCATTCTCGTCGATCAGGCTTAAAAGCCATTCCTGTATCTCGGTAGGATAGGAGTCAAATTTCGCGGCTAAATGGTTCAAGAGTATAGTTCTTTAGTGGTTAATTGTTTAACTGGTGATGATATCTGCCCTTTTTGATGGGCAAGGACTGACGCTTCTTCAGGTGCCAGAAAACAGTTGGTAGAAGTCAGAAAGCCAGTGATGGTTACACATTTCACAGGACTACAGAATATCTTTGTCAGGGCCTCGCATGATTCATGGTCAAACCCCGAGACAACGTATCCAGATGGGATGTTAACAGGCTGTTGTGGATAAACCTTTCCGTCGTCGAACCACATTGCTGCACATAATACTCTTTCTCTTTCCATGGCGATAAATGTACAATTACATTACTCTACTTACCTTACCTGAGTTGTTAAATGTTGCAAACATCCCTTCCAGTGGGTTTGTCTTTTTGGCCATACTCTGCTCTGCTGCCTTTCGAAACTTTTTGTTCTTGCGGTTGTGTTCCAGAATGGTAAGCATCAAAGACACTACTCCGTCATACTCCGTCCACTTGGCGGGTTCAAAGTCTTTTATTTGTTCAAGAGTTCTGTTGAATGGTAATCTTCCGTACAGGTTATCTACTATTTTGTCCTCCGGGAACCCGAATTTCTTGATTTGAGTTTCTATGTCAATCTTTCCCACGTACATCGCTATGAACTCGGCAAGGTCTGACATCATGGTTTCACGCACCATCTGACCTGATGTGGAGATTCCCGGCTTTAACCGGTTGGTTTGGGTCTTTGTGAACTCCGCGTCATTGGTGTGGACGATATACCGGTTCAGTCCATTTGCTTGCATGGTATTGATCAATACCTGCTTTTGATTCTCGATCAGAACCTGGGAGCCGTAAAACACACAAGCGGCAATCACATCCTGACAGAACAACCCTACCGATGGTTGCCGGTAAATGTATTCAAGAAAAACTCCCCCTGTGCTTGACGGGTTGTCTGGTTGCGGAGATTCGTATGCGTGTAAACCCGCCTGTGAAAACCTTCCGGAAGTATCGCTGTGATCGTAGGGGTCACAACCCATACTTCTTGTGGTTTTGTACATGGGTTCGTGGTGAATGCCAAAGTCCATTCTTGCGTTCTGCTCCTTGGGGGGTGGAATCATCGACACGTTGAACGGTCCTTTGTCCTTGTCAACGAACTTGAACCCGTCATGGATGTTTCCGATAAAGGTTCCGGATCGGACATATCCTTTTGGCAGAGTGATGTTGTAATCTTGCTGGTCAAAGATTCGTTCCAGCATAAATACTGATTCCTTGGAAGCCGATCGGAATGCTTCTGTTTCGTTCATCGGCCACTTCCGGGCTTCAGACCACAGATCCTCTCCGTGCAATCCTTCACGCTTACCCATGAGGTGTTTTTTCGCTGCTTCTACGTTGGAATAACCGTATTCATCAGTGAAGGAGATAAATTCGTCTTTCGCTCCTTCCTCTCCCCCTGTATAACCGTAGTACGCGGGTTTGAAGTATTGCCAGAGCGTAGATTTTGTAAAACCGTTTTTACGTACAGTCTTTAGGTCGGAGTCCTGCCAGATTTTGAAACATTGCGCTCCACCTTTTTTATCCATTTCCTCAACGGTGGTGGTGAGTAAGGCCCGGCCAATGACATCAGAGCCATCAACCATACATTCCTTCACAATATCCCAGCGCACACTGACATCTGCTTCTTTGGGTTTGGTCTTTCCGACCTCATCCTGGACTGTGAAGTATAAATCCTCTCCATCGAGTGCTTCTTCTTTGGCGTTGGCGTGGTAAATACTACTTCTCAGAACTTTAGCGTAGGTTTTACTGGTGTTCTTTGAACTTCTGCGTCCGGGTTCGTCAAATATGAGTACGCTTTGAGGATTCGAGTCTCCGGTGTCTACGGGTTTCCAGAACTCAGGCAATAATTTCCAAGACGTGATCATTTTCTTGAACAATTTCTTGGCATCTGTTTCGGTTTTGCTCTGAAATGCTGCATTGGCATCATAAGCGGCAGATATGAGGTAAAATGCAGTACATGTTCCCCTGTGAGATTTTCCGTCACGCCTGTTGGTAATCTCCAACATCCCCGAAACGGTTTTACTCCACATAATTTCCTCCCACAACAAAAACCTATCTCTATCGCTGTCTTTGAAGTCTGGTAAATCAGAAGTCTTTTTCAGCCTGGTCCTGCCCGAAGTTTTTTCTTTGATCTTGATTTTTCTCGGAATCTTCCAATAGGACAGGTAAAACCAGTGCAGGCCAGTAACGTATTCGAGATAGCCGTTGTTGAAGAACCACATCCCATTCTCGTAGTAGTCGTATTGTTGGTTCAACCATTCTTCTTCCCGTGGTGTAAGCGCTGTCAGAAACTCTCCGTTGGGACCAATGTTCTTGAACTTGGCGTTGACGGACTCCACCATCTTTTTATCGGGGTACGGGAACTTTTGGTTTTGGGGAACTATGCCGTAGTTGAGCACCTTTTTTTTGGCAATCTTCGGCGGTGTGTGGACCTTGTGCTTGTAGATGATTCTCTCATCCGGCCACATTTCATAGGTGTATTTCTGGCCGCACCACTCCATTACCTTGCTCGGTCTTCTCGTGAATAGGACTTGGGCTTCAGGTGCTTCTCGACCTGCTTTAGCTGCTCTTGGGAGAGTAGTTTCGAGTATTTCAGGAGTAGGTCAACGTAGTAGTCGTACTTGTCTCCGAATCCCTTCATCATGCCTGCTCGTTTTTCTGCGATAGCCAAGCGCTTTTCCATAGCGCCATCTTCGGTTATTTCGATGTCGGTGTCTCCGAGAATATCGAAACCAGAAAGGTTCACGGAATTTGTTTCGAAATAATTTAGTAGACGGACATATGCGTTGAATACGATTGGATTGTCCTCCCTGATCGATTGCAGAATCTGCTCGGGGGTTTGCTCTGCCATGTTAATTTAGTTTGTGTTGAGAGCAAAATTAACATATTTTGTGACAAGAGGTTGTAATTATGTAATAAATAACTGGAAATATGAAAGTTAACCGAAAATCACCTATTTTTTGAGCATACCCCATCTACTTAGCAAAGGTATTCAGACCTTCCTATTCCCGATAAGCAGATGCTGCAAGTAACGTCGGTCCTCTGAATCATCTGAACATTTAGCCTGATTCAAATTCTGGCATTTTCACCTCGCTACCGCCCCTTAGTATTTCCGTTTTGGCTAAACGCTTGCTGTATCGACCGAGTTAGAGGGGTGACCATTGCTCGGATTTCGGGTGCATCTACTTGTACTGTTTTTTTTGAGGTTGTGCGAGTTTATCAGTCTCCCCCGGTCAAAGCTCTGAAACGCCGGGCTATGTCCTGAAACACAAAAACCTCCACCGGACGTTACCGATGAAGGTTTTGAGTGTTTGCAAAAGTTGTGAGACCAGAGCAAAATTTGCTGGCGTTAACCAACACGAGAAGTACGTTATTTTTCTCTAATCTCACATCACAAATTTAGTTAAATCTGTGAAATGTACAAATCGGGGGTGATAAAATGTAACTCGTTTATGGATGAAACAGCTTCACAACTTCAAGGTTGCTTAGTGACACTCCCATTATCTTATCGTAGCCCTGTCCATCTAAAGTAACATATTCGTCAAACTTACTATTGGTTGTGAATACTTTGTCGAAATAATTGGTTACGGGGTCTTTCCCTAAGTCCTGTACAGTCATGTGAGACACCGCTAAAAACAATCGTCCTGCATTTTTTTCTCTCAACAAGGTTGATAAGCCTTTGAATGTTCCTCCAAAAACACTGATGTCGTCGATAATAAGTATATCGCTGCCCTGAAAGTCTACTCTGTCAATCCTTTGGGTCAGATTTGTTTTACTGCCGGCGGTACTACGGCTTTTTGATGCGGAGAAAGTAGAACCGTGCCAATTTATTTTATCACACAGCCGCATGAGTGGCTTGAATCCCCCCGCGTCGGAGCTCATTAAGATTCCGTTTTTAACGAAGTTCTCGTTGATGTTGGTTTCAACTCTGTTTAAAACCTCAACGATAAAGTTACTGTTGTCGATGATTTTGACATTACCCATAAGAGCCTCTACTACTTCTGGATTATGCGGATGAAAGATTTGAAATACAGCCCTCATCTGGTTCAGGAACTTGCACACCAGTTTCAATCCACTCGATTGATTTTCTCCGAACCTCTTGTCTGCTTGTGCGTCAAAAAGGTTTGGAATTGTGATTTCTGGCACCACATCAATATTATTGTAAGCATCGACAAGTTGGTTTAAGTGCCATAGGTCTTCGTAAGAGTTGATTCTAAAGACTGCGGACGTACTATCTTTTTGGACTTCAGTGTAGCTGCTGCCGTCTGGATATTTATTGATTTTGTAGTTCATGTTTAAAGTTTTGGTGTGCTTTTTCAAGTGTTAATAATGCTTCTTCCATTCCGGCCCTGTCATCTATTAAAATGTTAAAATATGGTTTAGTAGCTGTGCCATATTTTAAATCTTCTTTTGCCGGAGCGTTTATCGCGACTACCTTTAAGCCTTTTGTCTGACAATAATCGCGGATAAAGTCATACCTATCGGGCGCGGATGCAGTCCAGATTATAAGTAGAGCGTCAGACTGAATTAGCTTCAGCCGGTCGATGATGGTGTCGCATTCTTCCTGTGTTGTTAATTTGAAAGGGAAAATTGTATCATCAAAGTCTACGGCAACTATCAGTTTTTGGTGAGTGATCCATTCATTGGTGAGCCTTTCAAGAAACTTCATCGAGTCGTTGTTTTATTTCTGTTAAGGTAGTTTCCCGTGTTAGCTGTCCGTTTGAATAAACGATCTTTAATTCGTTCTCCTCACTGTTCACGTCATCCCAAGAAACTTCGTCTACCAATTGCCTATTTTTCACCATAATCAATCCCTTGGCGGATTTCTTCATTCCGTCGTCAGTAATGGGGTCTTTGAATATTGGTCGGCCTTCCCCGTGAATCTCGACGTATGTTGCCTTCATTGCGAAGCCGTATGTGTCTCTGGTATTGTACTGGTAAGTGTAGCTACCTATTCCAAGTACAACATTAGTAGAAGCAAATCCCTTTGCTTCAAGTCGGGTGAATATTTGCTCTGCTCGTTCAATGGTGATACTGTCACCATAAATACAGCCAATATGAGGATCCAGAACTTTGTAGCCCTGTTCATTTGTAGTTCCTCCAAATATATCCCAAAGAAGCTCTACAACACCTTTGTAAATACACTCATCTGTTTTACCGCTGTATTCTTTATCAATAAACCAGTTCCTATTGCCGCAAATAATATCAACTGGATCACCGCTATCGGGTCGTATTACAAGCTTGCCGTCTCTTTCCAATATTTCCCATTTAAGTTCGTGCAAATATTCCGTACAAACTTTCCATAAATCCCATGTATCCGATACAATAGAGAGTATTCCGTTGGGAAATGTTTCAAGCAACCTGCGGAACGTACCTATTTCATCGTCTTTACTGCCTGCGCACATTACACTGTGTTCTGTTGCTGGAACTCCACCTACAATAAATCCCGTCTCTTTGTAGTATTTTCTTGCTCCATGAATTACAGGTAATGTATCTCCACCGTTGAATGACGTTAAGTGGCCTAAGCCAGATGCAATGGCAGCGTCAATAGAGTCCATACCTCTCATTGAAAAATCATGGCATTGAAAATTTACTCCCGCTATGTTTCCTTTATCGGTTCTTTCGGCCCACTTTACGACTATTTTCTTGTACTGCCTGGCAATAGTTGCGGAGGTGATTGGCTTCCATAAAAGGTTTGAGATTATAGTTTCCAGATAATTTGTGAGCCAATAGAATTCAGGTTTGGTGTTTTTAATCGATAAAAGTGGAACTCTTATGGGGCAAATGCTGCCTTCATTGAGGGATCTCACCTCAATAGGAAGATATCCTAAATCCCAAAGTTCTGCAAAATGAGAGGTATCATACTCCATTCCTGTGTATAGGGAAAACTCGCCTTTTAATTGACTTAAAACTTCGTCCTTTGGCTTACTGAAGAAATTGGTGGTAAAATGATCGTTAAGCTGTATAAGCATCATTTGAATGCCAAAAACAACCACGCCATCTTTTGTTGCGGCGTACTTATCACTCCGTGGCGTAAAGTTTGACACTACAGAGGTTGTTCCTTTTGGGTATTGTAAATGGTGGGTTAATTTGTACCCGTCTGTTAAAAGTAAGCTGTTCATTTTGATTGGTTTTTATGCCTGTTGGGCGGTTTATATTTTTCAGTAGATATTTACACTATAGGAATTCATCCCCATCCCATTACTCCCGAAGGATTGGGGTTGCAGGAGCCGTCGAAAAAGCAGGTTGTGGGGGTCATCATCACCGAAGTTCTCTAAACATGAGTATGCCTGCGACAATTCCCGCGTAGATTATTGCAATCATCGATCTGAATAATTCATTCCAGTTTGACGGGTTGGCATCCCAAGTTATAAATGCAGTGACAAGCCACACTATAGCGGCGTAAGCAATGGTCGTCAGGGTAATTACTTTGAAGGTTTTCATGGTTTTCGTTTTATTTGGTCAATATTAACTCGAAATAAGCCAATCTTAGGCCTGAAGTGTCTTTCACAGCCGATAAACTCCCCGCGAGTACATATCCATGCTTGATTCTCGGGTATGTGAGTAATGAATACCCAACCTTCGGGGTGGTATTTTAATTTACCCCAATCAACAACAAGTTCGTCTCCGAAATTAAATTTGTGAGGCGACTTCATTTTACGGAGAATTTCACTCAGTTCCGAACAGAACTTTACTTCAGGTTCGCTCATTTCTGTTTCGAATGTATTATGTCCTTCGCATTCCATTTCATGGCGTAACTGAGTGAACAATCCGAAATCCATAATGTCTTCACAATAGTTGCATTTTAACATTCCGAGTCCTTCATCGTTAAAAACTAATAAGAATCCTTTTTTTGTTGTATCACTCATGGTTTTCGTTTTAAATTAAAGTCTCTGCACATCGTGATAAGCCACTTCAAGCTCTCGTTTTTCCAGCCCGAGGTAAATCATAGTAACTCTCATGTTGCTGTGGCCGTATAGTGCCATAAGATACACAAGAGCCTCACTTGAGAAATCCCTGAGTTCAGCGTACCGATACCCGAAGGACTTTCTGAGAAGGTGGCTGCTGACATGACCTGCGTAATCGACATCATGCTCAAAGAACACTCTTTTGAGGTGTCCGTTGAACCAGGTTATGGATCCTGTTCTGTTCCAGTGCGGGGAGATCACATACTTTTTGATTCCGGTCCCGTTATCTGTTTTGGCGATTTGTTCGAGAACTTCTTTGCACTGGGGGCTGATAGAAATAGTTCTTTCCTTCTTGGTTTTTTTCTCGATGATCTTGAACCTGTCGGCTATTTTTCCTTCTGGCCGGACCTGCTCCCATTTGAGGTTGAGTAGGTCGGTGATCCGGAGATTGAAGAAGACTCCCAAAGTAATGACGTTTGACCAGTACTGATCTCTGGCGTCGGACTTTTGGAGTTCTTCAATCAGCCTTTGGAGTTCTGACCACCTCAGGCGGTCGGTGATGTATTTTCCTTTTCCTTTTTTCATGGTATTGGTTTGATGTTTCCGAAGGCTTTGTTGCGACATTTTGAAAATAGCCGAGAAACATTTTGATCTGTAAATTACCCACCCACGCAAAGCGATGGGATGGGCTTTAAACCTGAATAATGCAAAGCAAGAGAGCAATACATATTCGATCTTTCCGGCTGATTTACGGCAACCGCAAGCGAAGCTATGTTGATACTGGCATTGAAGTCAGCATCAACAATAGTTCCACAGTTAGCGCATTCAAAACGCTTGTTGGTTCGTTTTCCAATGTGTTTGCAGCAATGGCAAGTTTTGGACGTGTAGGCAGGGAGAACAACAACCAAAGGCACACCATTAAGTTGAGCCTTATAGGTTATGTATTGCCTCAGTTGGGAGAAATTCCACCTACCAAGTTTAGTCCTAAACTTTTTGTTCCTGCGTTTACTTGTAAATCGTATCCCCGTCAAATCTTCCAACGCAATTCCTTTGTTTTGGGATTTAGCAGATTTGACAATTTGCTTGGCGATAGTGTGATTTACTATGGAGCTATGAGTTCGTTCCTTGCCAGAAAGCCGTTTCAACAGGCGTTTAGCCCCTCTCGTGCCTTTGCTTTGAACAGAACTACGAACCTTTTGCCGATGTTCACGGTACTTGTTAAGCCCGTCGGCAGAGAACTCAACATTATCAGAGGTATGAGCAACAGATGTTATTCCGAGATCAACACCGATAAATTCCTCAACATCTTCAACATCTTCTTCAGGGACGTCAACAGTTTGAAAAAGGTAAAACTTGCCTTTATTGTAAACCAAATCAGCTTCACCTTTGATGTAAGGAATGTAGTCAGGGTTATGGCAAACAAAGTTAATCTTCTGTCTACCACCAATAGCCCAAAGGGAAACCACGTTATCAGGTTTATAAGTCATTATCCTACTATCATAACCAATGCTTCCAAGAGGTCTGAATTGCCTTTTGGTTTTCTTATCCAACTTATAGGCATCACATACTTTTGCGATAGAGCGTATAAGTATTTGGGCAGACAATCTAAAGGTAGATTTGAAAGGATGATAAATTTCCCTTTGAAGTTTAAAGTTATTGAAAATACGCTTTTCCCAAGCCACATCAGAAATGGCATTGCAAACAGCGTTAGCCTCCTTCATCGTATCGAGAAGCAAGTTAGCCTGTTCATCGGTAGGCAAAAGTTTAATTTTCAAGGTCAACTTCATAATGCAAATGTACAAATAATTTCTTATATCAGAAATTATTATTTTTTAATTAAAGGAGAACGGCAATTCCTCCCTACCACCCTTCGGGATGATAGGGCTTCCTTGCCTAAATTATTGTGAAGAATAGTTTTCAACAGTACTTTCAGCGTAGTTTTTCAATCGCAAGTCTTCGGAATACTTTTTCACATACTTTCCGATATTCATGATCTTATGTTTTATTTATCAATTAATTAGGTTTAATGCATTACATACAGTAGTTACCTGCAATGCTATTCTCCTGCTTCTTTCAAAACGTCAGCGACCATCATTGCAAAATTGGCAACATCAGCACATTCTTTAATCAATTCTTCGTTGGTAGCAACAAACATAAAGCCTTCCCCTGCACTTCTCCCCCAATCATTTTTTCTTTTCCACCAAGCATTTTTTAGCTCGTCAATTTCTTCTTGCATTCTATCTATTAGCATATCCACCTCGCAGTCTTTCCATCCTGTTTTATGGTCGTTTAATGCCAATTTTTCCTCCATCTTACTTGCAAACCATTGTACTTCTACCCGCACAGCAGGTAACACCGTATAACCGTCAGGCTTGGTGTTTTCTTTTTTGTCGTCTAATTGCTTATTCATAATTTATTTTGTGTTTAAAAGTTAATTTCTAATTCACGCCCGAACGGTTATACTCGGACGTTCAGGCTCAATTGCCTGCGGCCGAACTTTTCTCATTTGAAATTTCCCGTATCCAGTTTATAAAGCCTTGGTTACACTTTGAGCGTTGATCCTGCCATTCGTTGAATTTATTCTGTAAATCCTCATTTCCTACTTCGAAAATCAGCTTTATAAGATCATCTTCTATTAGGTAAAGTTTGTTCACTTCTTTTTTGTGTTCTTCGTTTGTCATGGTATGAAATTTAAAATTCTTCAAAAGTTCTAATTGAGCCTGAACGCCCGCGGCTTGGGTCTGCGGCGACGAGCGGTGTAGCTCCGATTTAATTACTTGCTGTCCGCATTCAACGTGACCCGAACAACACCTATGAATCATGCCGCGACCCGGTGAGGCTTGTAGACGCGACCACCTGAAAAAGGTGGGTCACGCCACGCCTCATAGCCGCGGGCGTTCAGGCTCAATGCCTCATTTCTTCGTAGCAGGGTTAGTGCTGGAAGTCTTTTTCTTTTTAATTTTTTGCCCACGCTCTTTTTTAGATTCTGCTTCTAAAATACTTTCTGCTAAATTTTTGAAATTCGTGTTTTCATCAATTGCCCTTTTTGAAAGGGTTTTAACACAATCTTCTGATAAGTCAAGTAATTTTTTCATAACTGAGATTTTATTTGGTTAATAAAACTTCTTACAGTAAGTTTATTGTGATTATTAGGGTAGTCCTGTTCAATATATTCAATCAACAGACCAATATTTGATTCTAATATTGGTTGAGAACTATTTTTAAGTGGTTTGTAATTTTGTATAATGTACTTTGCAAAATCGGCAGAATACATGCCATTCCTAATTTCACCACTTTTCAAACCCATATCTTTGCGATATTTATCAAATACTTCATCCCAAGTGTTTTTCATCCTATATAAAATTTAATGTTTAATTCTAAGCCTTCAAAAGTTACTTTTTCGCATTTAACGAATGGCTCAAAACGTCCGTAATCAACTATACCCCACTTGCCGTTTTTCTTTACGGCTTTCCTTTGAAGACGGCAACCTCTGGCTTTATTGCCTATAACAACTTTACCACCAATAGATTGTTTTTCTACTAACTCGTCTGTAATTTCCAATATTTCTACATCTTTTTTCATATCAGCAAATATATACCTTATATACGAGATATGCAAGGAAAAAGTTTCAAAAAAATTCCCTCCCTAAAAAAAATTAAAAAAAAGGGCTTGTATTTCATAGCTAATTTTAGTGGTGGCACTAGGCATAACAGCACCTATACGCAACCTTGCCGCAGGCGCAACACAAGGCTGCGCATAGCTGCAAACCGTTGGCGAAAATGCCCATCGAGGGACGCATGGGGTTAATTTGCATTAGAACGAGTTTTTTTAATGCATTCATTGCAGTAACCTTCCCTATTTTTAGGTAATGGTGTTCCGCATATGGTGCAAATTTCCTCCCCATGCTCATTTTCGCCAACGCCCGACCGCTCACTTGCTCCAAAAATTTCTCTGAAGTTTTTAAGCGCAGAACCAAACGCGGTACGTGCTCCTTCGTGTTCTGATGCGAAATAGCCTTCGTCAAGATTTCTATAATATTCCATGAGTTCGTGCGCGTTGTTCTGCAACGACTTTAAACGTTCTTCGAATTTTGTAATCTTTTCTTCGTAATTCATCCTATTGAAATTTTTGGTTTTCGATTTTCATAGTTCCCTCTCTGGTCACATTTCGCCAACAACGCGTATAGCGAATGTCCGAGAGCAAGTGATGGCAGATGACCACTCCTGCGAGTTGTGAAAAACAACTCACCCGTGGCCACTCGCCATACGCGGTCGGGCGTTGGTGAACAGCCTAAGGTAGACCACAAGTTTTACACACCCAATCACCATTTGGAAGCTGTTTCGGTTTTGCCTGCCTACACATGCAGGCCGATTCACCAACATCGTGTATGCGTAAGGCTTGCATTTCGCCATATTCAAGCATCGCATTTATTGTTGCTTGCCATTCTGGTTGTTCTTTCATTTCATCAACCGATACATAACTTTGGTCAGTTCTTTTAAGCATCAACAATAAATGCTTTTCTAATATTTGTTCTGCTGTCATTCTATTAAGTTTATCGTTAATAAATCGCCCTACGCATACACGAGGCACGTTAGGGCAAAATTCCCTTCGGTCGAGAACTCCACTTGATACCCCAATCAGTCATCTTCAATTTCAATAGGAAACGCTTCAACACCAACAATATTTACGTCAATCCAGACATTTACATCAATCAAAAGGTCATAGAACCAATTTCTACCAATCAATTCCATGGTGTTGATGTCGAAGTATGCTGGTATCCCTCGGTATTTCGCTTTTTTCATCTTTTGGTATCAAGTTCTTAGTTCTCTAATTTTGCCCTAACGATCCGCCGTAGAGTGAGCCACGGCATCACCAGAACATTTAATTTACTTTCTACTACCCTCAGAGACCTATCGCCTAACAGCGTATAATGCTCAGGTGGCACACTCGTAAATGCTTTCGGATGCT
>CAZUIY010000119.1:0-1940 GCA_964619975.1 uncultured Gemmatimonadales bacterium | reverse complement strand
CATCTCCTCCTCCGTCTTGAAATAGAACTCGTCGGAGTGGAACCGCATGCGGTCCTCCTGGTCGACCAGCTTGCCGGTCTGGATGCACAGGAGAACGTCGTGGCTGACCGCGTCGACGCGGCGCTCGTAGTGGACGTCGTTGGTGGCGACCAGGGGCAGCCCCAGCTCGCGCGAGAGCTCCAGGACCCCCTGGTTCACCAGGGCCTGGTTGGGGATCCCGTGGTCCTGCAGCTCCAGGAAGAACCGGCCCTCGCCGAAGGTCCGCGCCATCCACTCCGCCCGCTCCCGGGCCTTGTCGTACTGCTCGCGGTCCAGGTGGGTCGCCACTTCGCCCTTCAGGCAGGCCGACAGCGCGATCAACCCCTCGGAGTGCTCGGCCATGACGGTGTGGTCGATCCGAGGCTTGTAGTAGAACCCCTCCAGGTAGCCGATCGACGAGAGCTTCAGCAGGTTCCGCCAGCCGGTCTGGTTCTCGGCCAGGAGCACCAGGTGGGAGTAGCCGCCGCCCCGGCCGCCGCGCTCGCGCCGGTCCCCCGGGGCCACGTACGCCTCCATGCCGAGAATGGGCTTGACGTGCTCGCGCCGGGCGGTGCGGTAGAACTCGACCGCCCCGAACAGGTTCCCGTGGTCGGTCAGCGCGACCGCGTCCATCCCCATCCCCTTCGTCGCCGCCACCAGGCGCTCCACCCGGTTGGCGCCGTCCAGGAGCGAGTACTCGGAGTGGGTGTGAAGATGGACGAAGCTCACGGGCCGCCCGCCGCGCATTCGAACGTCTCGAAGATCCGCTCGAGCTGCATGATGTAGGGGTACTTCTCCCGGTCGGGCGCGAAGACGTTCCCGTCCAGGAGGATCAGGCGGCCGCCGCACGGGACGCCGTACGTGAGGAAGAGCCCGGCCTCCGTGGCGTCGGTCCACACCCCCTGCAGCCGGACCGCCGGGCGGCCGGCCAGGCGGGTCTCGGCCACCTGGATCGCGGAGTCGGCCTCCATCTCCTCCGTCGGAAACACGGTCGCGCCCCACGACCGGCGGAGCGCCAGCACGGTGTCGGGCGAGACGGCGTCGGGGAGCGGGGCCCAGTGGATCGACACCACGCGCCGCGGGTCGGCGGCGTAGTGGACGAGCGTCGAGTCGGGAGCCGAGCGGGGCGCTGGACGGTAGATCCGCGGGAGGAACAGGCCGAACCCCCGGGACTCCCTCATCTCGCGGAAGAGGGCCGAGTCGCGGCCGCTGGCCCACATCCGGTCCTCCTGTTCCGCGGCGAACGCGGCGTGTACCTCGGCGTAGAGCGAGTCCACCCGCGCCTCCACCAGCCGCACCGTCTCGTCGGCTCCGCTGGCGCCCAGAACGTGGACCCTCTGGCCGCGGGCCCACTCGTCCTCCACCGTCTTGACCACCGGGCCGGCTCCGGACACGTCCACCACCTCGGGGATCAGCGTGGCGGACTCCAGCGGCTCGATCACCACGATCCGGCGCCACCGGCGGAACTCGTCGAACCCTTCCGGCGTGGTGAACGTGACCTCGAAGATCATCTCCGGACGCGTCGTCCGGACCTCGCGCTCGAACGCCTCCCGCAGGATCGGCTCCACGCGCTCGGCGATCGCCGGGTCGACCACCGCGATGATCGAGTTGGCGGAGCCGTACGCGGGGCCCTTGGAGCACGCCGCCGCGAGAAGCGCGGGCGCCAGGAGGAGCCGGATCGATGCCGCCGGAAGGGTCATGGGCCGGGTGAACCGTGGGAGATGCGTGGGTCGAGCGCGTCGATCGCCAAGGTAACACCCGCTCCGGTCGAAGTCATGAGACGGCCGCTCCACGCTCCGCCGGCCAGCCGGCCTGGCGATGGGCCTCGTAGAGGACGATGCCGACGGCGATCGAGAGGTTGATCGAGCGCGCCTCGGGCCGCATCGGGATCGTCAGGCAGCGGTCCGGCCGCGCCGCCGTGA
>CAZUIY010000118.1:0-2951 GCA_964619975.1 uncultured Gemmatimonadales bacterium | reverse complement strand
AAGGGGCTCACGATGGTGCCCCTGGACCTGCATTTCCGCAACGGAGTGGCCAAGGTGACGCTGGGGATCGCGCGCGGAAAGAAGCTGCACGACAAGCGGGAGACGATCCGCCGCCGCGAGATGGATCGCGAGGCGCGCCGCCAGATGGGACGGCGGTGAGGTCCGGCCTCCGCTCCTTCGGGGCCGCCGCGGTCCTGGCCGGTCTGCTGGCCGGCGCCCCCGCCGCCGCCCAGGAGGTGACGGTGGCCGTGGACGGGGTGGCGCGGACGGTGGCGGTCCTGGAGCGGCAGGGCCGCACCTACGTGGCCCTGGACCGGGTCGCCGAGCTTCTGGGCGGGCAGGTCGCCGACGCCGGACCGGAGGAGGCGCGGCTGGTGGTCGACCAGTCGGAGCTCCTGGTGCTCCGGCGGCTCCCGTACGTCCGCTTCGACGGCCGCTGGTACCAGCTGTCGGAGGCCGTGCAGAAGGATCCGGACGGCTTCTGGCTGCCGGCCTCCTCGCTCCATCACCTGCTGCCCCTGATCCTGCCGGGACGATTCCCCACCGGCGCCCGCGCGCCGGCGCCGGCCGACGCCGCTCCGGCCCCGGCCGGCGAGCCGCCCGCGCGCTCCCGGCCCGGGGAGGTCGACTCGGGGATGATCGGCCGCGGCGAGCTGGACCGGATCGACGTGTGGGCGGGCCCCGGCCGCACCCGGCTCGGCTTCCGCCTTCCGCGGGCGCCGGGCGTCTCGGTCGACGACAACCTGCCGGGCGCTCTGCAGCTCCGGCTGACCGGGGTCGCGCTGCCCGCCGACGCCGCGGCCGGGCTGTCGGGGGTGGGCCTGGTGGACAGCGCCGCGGTGTCGGCCGCGAACGGGGGGTCCACGCTGACCCTGTGGCTGGCGGCCGCGGCGTCGGTGTACTCGGTGGCGCCGCTCCGGAGCCCGGCCGGCTTCGAGGTCGTCCTGCTGGCGGCGCCGGTGGACGAGGCGGGGGCGATCCTGGCCGCCGACCGGGGCCGGTCGGGGAGCCGCCCCCGGGCGGACCGCCAGCCGGCGCCCTGGCGGATCGACGACGGCGACCGCCGGACCGACCGGGCGGCGGCGGACCCGCCGGCCGCCGCCGCCACCCGAGGGAACGAGGCCGCCCCGCCGGCCAGGCGGGAGACGCCGCCGGACCGGTCGGCCTGGAAGGTCGTGGTGGACGCCGGACACGGCGGCCACGACCCCGGGGCCCTGGGACCGCAGGGCACCCGCGAGAAGGCGGTGACGCTGGCGATCGCCCGCGCGCTCGCGGCGCGGCTGGCCGACGCCGGGGTGGAGGTGGTTCTGACCCGGCGCGACGACACGTTCGTGGCGCTCGGCGAGCGGACGCGGATGGCGAACCAGGAGAAGGCCGACCTGTTCGTATCGATCCACGCCAACTCGGCGGAGAACTCGTCGGCGGAGGGGTTCGAGACCTACTTCCTGTCCGCCGCCAAGACCGAGGACGCGAGGCGCGTGGCGCGGATGGAGAACTCCGCCATCCGCTACGAGAACCCGTCGATTGACCCGGAATCGCTGGACGAGCTAAACTTCATCCTCTGGGATCTGGCGCAGAACGAATACCTGCGCGAATCCAGCGCGCTGGCCGAGACGGTGCAGGAGGAGCTGGGTCGGCGGCTGACCCTCCGGAGCCGTGGCGTGAAGCAGGCGCCCTTCTACGTGCTCAACGGGGCCTTCATGCCGGCCATTCTTTTCGAGACCGCATTCATCTCCAATCCCCGGGAGGAATCCCTCCTCAATGATCCCGCGTTCCGCACCCGACTCGTGGACGGCCTCACCACCAGCGTCCTCGCGTTCCTCGACCGCTACAGCCGGGCCGCCCCGGCGCCGGTGGCCGCGCGATAGCTCCACCCGGCCGGCGCTGATCCTGGCGCTCGTGGCGGCTCTGGCCGGCCCGGGCTGCGCCTACCTGAACACCTTCTACAACGCTCAGAACGCCTTCGACGAAGGCGTGCGGCTCAAGGCCGGCGCCGATACGCTGACCCCCGAGGCGCGGGCCCGCTTCGAGCGCGCCGCGGAGAAGAGCGCCGCGGTGCTGTCACGCCACGGCGACTCCCGATACGCCGACGACGCCATGCTGCTGCTGGCCCGCTCGCTGGTCGAGCTCGACCGCCCGGCCGACGCCGCGGCCGCGTTCGAGCGGCTGCTCGAGCGCTTTCCCGATTCCGAGTACGAGTGGGAAGCCCAGCTCGGCCTGGCCCGGGCGCGACGGCTCTCCGGCGAGCCCGGCCGGGCGCGGACGGCGATCGCCCCGCTGCTGGGCGGCGCCGAGGGCTCCAGTCGCCCGGAGGTCCTCCACGAGCACGCCCTGATCGCGGTGGACGAGGGGGCCGAGGAAGTCGCCGTGGAGGCCTTCCGGCGCATTCAGCGGGAGTACCCCGAATACGCCAGCCGCGAGAGCGTGGCGCTGGGCTTCGCGGACGCCGAGCTGGCGGCCGGGCGCCACGACTTCGCCCTGGAGGCCTACGCCGGCTACCGCGATGCGGCCGCCGACCCGGCGGAGCGGCGGCGGGCGGATCTCCGCTTCGCCTCCGCCCTGGTGGCGGCCGGCCGCAGCGGCGACGCGCTGGCGGCCTACGACTCGGTCCTCGGCAGCGACCCGCCCGACAGCCTCGCCGCCCGAGTCCAGACCCTCCGCGGCGCTCTCCTGGAAGCGGCCGCGGACTGGGAGACGGCGGACGCCGCCTACCGGCGGGCGGCGGAGCTCGCCCCCGGCACCGCCCTCGCGAGCCGCGGCACCTGGCGCCGGGGGTGGATCCAGTGGCGGGTACTGGGCGAGCGCGAGGTGGCGCTCGAGACGATGCTGGACGCCTTTCTCCACGCCCCCATGAGCGCCACCGGCGATTCCGCCCGCACCGCCTCGCGACGGATCGCGCGGATCCTGCACTACGAAGCCATCGCCGAAGGGCGGGCGGAGGTGACCACGCT
>CAZUIY010000117.1:0-1885 GCA_964619975.1 uncultured Gemmatimonadales bacterium | reverse complement strand
TCTGTGGATAATGGAACCCCGAGATGTTTCTACGCGCGAGCACTCGGAAGAAGGACGGTAAGGAACACCGCTACTTCAGCGTAGTGGAGAACAAGCGCGTGAGCGGTGGGCGCGTGCTGCAACGGCACGTGCTGTATCTGGGGGAGATCAATTCCTCGCAGGAGCTCGCCTGGCGCCGCTCGATCGAGGTCTTGGACGAGGGCACACGTGCGGCGCGAACGCTCGCGCTGTTTCCCGAGGATCGTTGCGAGGCGGTGGTCGCCGACGAGTCGATCGTGCGCCTGAAGCTCGCGCAGTTGCGGCTGGAGCGGCCGCGGCAGTGGGGCGCATGCTGGCTCGCGTTGAGGCTGTGGCAGAGCCTTAAGCTCGATGAGTTCTGGCGCGAGCGGCTGCTGGCCTCGCGCAAAGGCACGCGCTTCGATCAGGTGCTGTTGGTGCTGGTGGTGTATCGGCTGCTCTCGCCGGGCAGCGAGTGGCGATTACATCGGCACTGGTTTGAGCACAGTGCGCTGGGGGATCTGCTGGGCGCAGATGCTGCGCTGGCTGACATTCACACGCTCTACGCCTGTCACGATCGGCTGCTTGAGCACAAGGAGGCGCTGTTCGATCACCTGGTGAGTTGCTGGCGCGATTTGTTCAACGTGAGCTTCGATGTGCTCTTGTATGACCTCACGAGCACGTATTTCGAGTCCGATCCGCCGGCCGACGATGAGGATAAGCGCCGCCACGGCTACTCGCGCGATCATCGTCCCGACTGTGTGCAAGTGGTCATCGCGTTGGTGGTAACCCCGGAGGGTTTGCCGCTCGCCTACGAGGTGCTCGCGGGCAACACCGCTGACTCGACCACGCTGAAGGACTTCCTCGCCCGCATCGAGCGCCAGTACGGCAAAGCGCGACGCGTATGGTGCATGGATCGCGGCGTGCCCACCGAGGAGGTGCTTGCGCAGATGCGCGCGAGTGATCCACCGGTGCACTACCTGGTTGGCACGCCGAAGGGGCGCCTCACGCGGCTGGAACAGGGGCTGCTCGAGAAGCCCTGGCACGCCGCTCGCCCCGGCGTGCAAGTGAAGCTGCTCGCGCAGGACGATGAGCTCTATGTATTCGCCGAGAGCCGCGATCGGATCGCCAAGGAGCGCGCGATGCGTCGCCGGCAATTGAAGTGGCTGTGGGCACGGCTGAAGAAACTGAGCACGATGAAGCTCACGCGCGATGCGCTGCTGATGAAGCTGGGCGCCGCACAGACCAAGACACCGGCGGCGTGGCGGTTGATCGAGGTAGAAGTCGCCACGCGCGGTGCCCGCGGTGCCCGCTTCACTTACCGGCTCGATCGCGAGAAGCTCAGAGTGGTTCGCCGACGTGAAGGACGCTATCTGCTGCGCACCAATCTCACCGAGACGGATCCGGCCAAGCTCTGGCAGTTCTACCTGCAGTTGGTCGAGGTCGAAGCCGCCTTCAAAACGCTCAAAGGCGATCTGGCGATCCGCCCAGTCTTCCATCAGGAAGAGCGGCGCATCGAAGCGCACATCTTTATCGCCTTCCTCGCCTACTGCTTACACGTGACACTCGGCCAACAATTGAAGGCGCTCGCGCCCGGCCTTACCCCGCGCAGCGTGCTCGAGAAGTTCGCCACCGTGCAGATGATCGACGTTTATGTGCCCACGACCGATGGGCGCGAGCTGAGCCTCACGCGCTATACACAGCCCGAGCCTGAGCTGAAGCTGCTGCTCGATAAACTCAAGCTCACCTTGCCCGCTCAAGCACCGCCGAAAATCACCGCCGAACAGCCCGCGCACGTCGCCACCGTGTAGTGCAGACCTTTGAGGTCCGCTTGTGATTAATCAATCACTTGGCAGCTCGCGCCCCGCGAATCCGCCAAGTCGGGCTA
>CAZUIY010000116.1:0-2789 GCA_964619975.1 uncultured Gemmatimonadales bacterium | reverse complement strand
CTCGCCGAGGACCGCGGCATCCGCTGCCTCACCCTGGACTACGACGCCATGCGGGGCGTGGACGATGCCGAGTCCCGGCTCTTCTGAGCAGTCCACCGTCCCGCGTCCGCACGCCCCGGGACGCCTCGTCACCCCCGGGCTCGTGGACCAGCACTGCCACGGCTACGGCGGCATCGACTTCGCCACCGCCGGGCCGGAAGCCGTACGGGCCGCTCTGGACCGGCTCTCCACCCACGGCGTGACGCGCGTGGTGGCCTCCGTGCCCACGATGCCGGCGGCCGACCTGCTGGCCGCGGTGCGCCGGCTCACCCCGCTGGTCCGCTCCGGAGACCTGGCCGGGATCCACCTGGAGGGCCCGTTCCTCTCTCCCGCCCGGTGCGGGGCGCACCCCCCGGCAGATGTCCTCGTCCCGGCCACCGACGCGGCACGGGAGCTGGTGCGGTCACTGCTCGAGGCCGGCGAGCAGGGCTCCAGCGAACCCGGGCTCCACGGCGGCAACGCGATCACCGCCATGACCTACGCACCCGAGCTCGAGGGGGCCGCCGGCCTGGAGGCCACCCTGCTGGCCGCAGGGGTCTGGCCCTCCCCCGGCCACACGGATGCCACGGCCGCCCAGTTCGACGAGGCCCTGCAGCGGCTGGCCGGCGCTCCCGGGCCGCCGGCGCTCACCCACCTGTTCAACGCCATGACCGGATTCCACCACCGCGATCCGGGCCCGGTCCCCGGTGCCCTGCGGGCCGCCGCGGACGGCCGGCTCCGGCTCGAGCTCATCGCCGACGGACGGCACGTGGACCCGGCCGTGGTCCGCGACGTCATCACGCTGGTCCCCGACGCCGTCTGCGTGGTCTCCGACGCCTCAGCCGCCACCGGGGCCGCGCCGGGCCGCTACCGACTCGGCAGCGTGGAGATCGACTCCTCGCCGGACGCCGCACCGACGCTGGCGGACTCGGACACCCTGGCCTCCGGGGCCGTGTCCCTGGACCAGTCCCTGGGCCTGCTGCTCGAGGGTGGCGTGGCCACGGACACCGCCGTCCGCACGGTGACCACAACTCCGGCCCGGGGACTGCCGCCGGACCGCAGGGACTCCGGCTGGGTGGTGTGGGACGCACCCGGGGTGCCGGCCGACGTCGTGCTTCCCACCCGGCATCCCGCCGGGGGCGGCTCTTCACGACTCCAGCGCACCGCCGTCACGGCGATGCGCTGGAGGATGCGTACGGCACCCGGTTCAGTGGGTCCGGCGGTGCTGGCTCCGGTGACTCCTGCCCGGCCAGGACTGCCGCGACGGGACGTCCCGCCACGTCCCGAAGCCGACCGCGGGGCCGGCCTCGATCCACGCCGAGAGTCCCGAACACGCGTCGTCGTCGATGTCCAGGTCGATCGGTGACGGCCCGCCATCCACGCGCACCACCACCGAACCGTCCTGTCGGCCGGGATCCCCGCGGCGCAGCCGCAGCTGATGCCGGGCCGCCCGCCAGCGGGGCCGGGGATCGATCGACCAGACCGTCATCAGGTCCAGGCCCGCCTCGTCGTACCGGCCGATGACGCGCGTGCCCACGCCCTCATCGCCCGCTCGCCGGGCCCGGGCAGTGAAGGTCCCGGGCGTCCGGACCAGCGTCCGCCAGCGCCACCACACCATGAGGGCGACCACCAGCACCGCGGCGGCGACCGCCGCGACCAGTGCCGACCACCCGGGGCTCACCTCAGGCTGCGCCCTGTCCGGCCGCGTCCGAGTCCAGTGACGCGGCACCGGCCACGATGACCACGCGGTCATTGTCCACCGAGAAGAACCCACCCTCGGCGTGGGCCGTGACGGTCTGGCCACCGGCCTGCTGGACCACGACGTCACCGTCGCCGAGCACCGCCAGGAGCGGGGTGTGTCCGGGCAGGATGCCGATCTCTCCGTCGATGGTCCGGGCGCTGACCGACTGGGCCGGCCCGGACCACACGAAGTGGTCCTCCGCCACGATCTCCACTTCGAGCTCGTGCCTGTCAGCCATGATCAGTTCTCCGACTGGATCTTGGCCCAGTTGCGCTCGACGTCGTCCAGGCCGCCGACGTTGTAGAACGCCTGCTCGGCCACGTGGTCGAGGTCACCGTTGGCGATGGCGTTGAAGCCCTCGATGGTGTCCTTGATCGGGACGGTCGAGCCCTCCACGCCGGTGAACTGCTTGGCGGTGTAGGTGTTCTGGGACAGGAACTGCTCGATGCGGCGGGCGCGGGAGACGACGATCTTGTCCTCTTCCGAGAGCTCGTCGACGCCGAGGATCGCGATGATGTCCTGCAGTTCCTTGTTCTTCTGAAGGATCTGCTTGACGCGGGTCGCGGCGTCGTAGTGCTCCTGGCCCACGTACTGCGGGTCGAGGATGCGCGAGGTCGAGGCCAGCGGGTCCACGGCCGGGTACAGGCCGCGGGAGGCCAGCGTACGGGTCAGGTTCGTGGTCGCGTCCAGGTGGGCGAACACGTTGGCCGGGGCCGGGTCCGTGTAGTCGTCCGCGGGGACGTACACGGCCTGCATCGAGGTGATGGAGTGGCCGCGGGTGGAGGTGATGCGCTCCTGCAGCACGCCCATCTCGTCGGCGAGGTTCGGCTGGTAGCCCACGGCGGAGGGCATGCGGCCCAGCAGCGTGGAGACCTCGGAACCGGCCTGCGAGAAACGGAAGATGTTGTCGATGAACAGCAGGACGTCCTGGTTCATCTCGTCGCGGAAGTACTCGGCCATGGTCAGGGCCGACAGGGCGACGCGCAGACGGGTTCCCGGCGGCTCGTCCATCTGGCCGAACACGAGGGCG
>CAZUIY010000115.1:0-1421 GCA_964619975.1 uncultured Gemmatimonadales bacterium | reverse complement strand
GGTCAAGTCCCATGATGTGGTGTAGCGGTCTGATCCTTCGTGGGGTCAGGCGCTGAGGCCGAGGGGCAGTTCGGTGTCGGTGTCCACCTCGTCTCCGGTGTTGCTCACGGTGGTGAGCCGGCAGCGGGTCAGGACCTCGAGGCCGAGGTAGCGGCGGCCCTCGGCCCATTCGTCGGTCTGCTCGGCCAGCACCGCCCCAACCAGGCGCACGATGGCCTGACGGTTGGGGAAGATGCCCACGGCGTCGGTGCGTCGGCGGATCTCACGGTTGAGCCGCTCGGCGGGGTTGTTCGACCAGATCTGGGTCCAGACGTCCTTCGGGAACGCGGTGAATCCCAGAATGTCCGCCCGTGCCCCATCGAGGTGTTCGGCCACCGTCGGCAGCTTCTCGGTGACGTAGTCCAGCAACCGGTCGAACTGGGCGTCCACGGCTTTGGCGTCGGGCTGGTCGTACACGCTGTGGAGCATGGCCTTAACCGCCGGCCACATGTTCTTCGGGGTGGTGGCCATCAGGTTCGCCGCGTAGTGGGTGCGGCAGCGTTGCCACGCCGCTCCGGGCAGGTTGGCGGCGATGGCGTCCTTGAGCCCGGTGTGGGCATCGGAGGTGACGAGGCGGACCCCGGCCAGGCCACGGGCCACGAGATCGGCGAAAAACTCGTTCCACGCCGCCCCGGTCTCACTGGTCGCCACGCGCATCCCGAGGACCTCGCGGTGGCCGTCACCGTTGACCCCGGTGGCCAACAGGACCACCGCGTTGACCACCCGCCCGCCCTCTCGAACCTTCATCGTCAGCGCGTCCGCGGCCACGAACGTGAACGGGCCCGCCTCGTCGAGGGGCCGGTGCCGGAAGGACTCCACCTGCTCGTCCAGCTCGGCGGCCATCCGGCTCACCTGGGACTTCGACAGGGCGTTGATGCCCAGCGTCTTGACCAACTTGTCCATCCGCCGAGTGGACACCCCGGCCAGGTAGCAGTCTGCCACGACGGTGATCAGCGCCGACTCTGCTCTCTTCCTGCGTTCGAGGAGCCAGTCCGGGAAGTACGTGCCCGACCGGAGCTTCGGGATGGCCACGTCGACCGTGCCGACCCGGGTGTCCAGATCCCGGTGGCGGTACCCGTTGCGCTGCGCCATACGAGCCGTAGAGGGCTTGCCCCATTCGGCACCGATCACCGCGTCGGCGTCGGCGGAGAGCAAGGTGTTGATCATGGTCTGCAGCAGGTGGCGCATCATGTCCGGGGACGCTTCGGACAAAGCTTCGCTCAGCAGGCCGGCAGGGTCGAGAATATGAGGAGCGGTCATCGTGATGACTCCATTCGAGGGTGCTGTGAGAGGTTCACTCGAAGGATCACACGGTGGCCGCGTCCACGTCCGGAAGAACGTGCCGGTCAGCCGTGCGTTACACCACTTTATGGGGCTCTACT
>CAZUIY010000114.1:0-16448 GCA_964619975.1 uncultured Gemmatimonadales bacterium | reverse complement strand
AGTACTCCATGTTCTCGTCCAGCAGGACCAGCGGCATGAAGAGCATGTTCCGCAGGACCTGGCTGGTGTCGTAGTCGGTGGAGACGAACTGGTTGAAGGCGTCGAAGTCGCTGACCCGCGACACGACCGCCGTGCCTCCGTCGACCGGCGCCTGGGCCCGGTCGGGCGCTTCGCCGGCGGGGTCGCCACCGCCGCAGGCGGCCGCGCCGAGGACGGTGAGCGCGAGGACGGGCGAGCGGAGCCGACGGATGAACGTGCGGGAAGACCTCGACATGCGGAGTGACCTCCAGGAGGCGGGGCGGGACGCGCGGAAGATCATGATCGTGACGCCGGGGAGTATCGCCGCGCCCGCGCGGGGGTGTCAAGCGGCGGCCCCGGGGATGAAGACCCCGGAATCCGGGCTTCGATCGCCGCGAGCTCGTCCTTCCCCAGCCCGGCGGGAAGGAGCTCGATGGAGAGCGCCCTCGCCAGCGCTTCCGCCAGCGCTTCCGCCAGCTCCACCGTCGGGACCACGCGTCCGGCGGCCTCGGCGACCGTCGTCGCCCCCCCGGTCGGCAGGCATCCGGGCCAGATCGCCTCGAGCGGGTCCTGGGTGCCCGCGAGCGGGATCGATCCGTGCTGCAGGAGCGCGCCCCGGGACCGCCGCTGCGCGCTCCCCACCAGCTTACGGCCGCCGGCGTGGATCTCGCCGGGGACGGAGGCGGCGAAGCAGGCCCGCCGGTCGCGCGGCCCCGGCGGCCGGGCGCCGCGGGCGGGGGCCAGGTGGACGTCGGCGCCCAGGCGGTGGAAGCCGTCGGCCAGCGCTTCGTGGATCGCGCGGTACGCATCGAGGAGCCCCCCGGCCAGCCGCCCGGAGAGCGGCGCGACCACCGCGTACGTCAGCTCGGCCCCGGGCGGTCCGTGCCACACGGCGCGGCCGCCGGTGGGGCGCCGGACCCAGCCGACGCCGGCGGCGGCCATGGCGGCCTCGGCGGCGGCGTCCGGCGGGGGCTGGTGCTGGCCCAGGGAGATCGTGCCGGGGTCCCACTCGTAGAAGCGGAGCGTGGGCGGGCCCGCGCCGCGGCTCGCGCGGTCGAGCAGGGCGGCATCGCAGGCCATGTTCCAAGCGCCCGGCCGCGGCCCCGTCCAGAGCAGCCGCCAGGCCGCGGGCGGGTTCACCAGATCGACGGCTCCAGCTCCACCGGGTCCATCTCCTTGAGGGCGGGCGCGTCGGGCTCCACCGTCAGGCCCGCGTCGAACACCGCCGGCTGGTACCCCTCGGCGGCGACCATGACCGTGTAGTCGTAGCCCCGGGCCAGCGCGGGAACGCGGTAGTGACCGGTGGAGTCGCTCACCACGGCGGCGGCCATCAGATCCCCCACGTCTGTCCCCGACGCGGCGTCCCACTCCTCCAGGCCCACGCCGGGGCGGAGCACGATGAAGTACGCGCCCGCCACGCCGTCCCCGGTGCCGGCCTGGACGAGCCGGCCGGAGAGGGCCACGGGACCCGCCGGGGCCGGGGCCGCCGCCGGCTCGGCCTGCGGCCCGGCCGGGCCGGCCTCCCGGCCGTCGCGGGGGGACTCCCCGCAGGCCAGGAGGCCCGCCGCCAGCAGGATTGCCGGAAGTCGACGGTGGAGACTCGGTAGCAGGCGCATCACCTCTGATACCAGCCCCTCCCCGGGGGAGTTCCGCTACCGCTCGATCGTCAGGACGTACTCCCCGCTCTCGCCCGCCCGGTAGGCGTTGGCCATGATGGTCCACGTGCCGGACTCTTCCAGCGTCAATTCCAGCCGGGAATCGGTCCCGCCGCCGGAGTCGTCGTCGTCGTGGGTCTGCTGGGTGGGCGAGAGAACGGTCAGGTAGGCGTCGAAGTCGCCTGACTCCAGCGTCACAACCACGCGCTCGCCGGCCGATCCGTTGAAGGCGTAGCCGTCGTAGATCGAGCTGTCATCGCGGGTGCGGTCGCCCGAGTCCAGCCGACCCCGGTAGGTGCCGCCATCCGCGTCGACGATCGTGATGTCCTGCCCGGACGCCCCGGTCGCGGGGGCGTCCGCCTCGCGTGCGGCGCCGCCGCCGCCTCCGCCACCGAACTGGAACGACTCGAAGATGACCTGCAGCTCGCCCCGCTCGCCCACGTCCTCGACCCCGTCCACGCCGTCGGCCAGGCCGGTCGCCAGGGCGAAGACCGACACGCCCCGATCGGCGGAGGAGGGGACCAGCAGGACGCGGCCGTAGTAGTCGATGTCGCCGCGGGGCGTGTCCTCGAACCGACCGGTGAAGGAGACGCCGCGGCCGCTCCGGCCGGCCAGCGTCACGTCCTCCATGTCGCCGAAGGTGGAGCCGGGAAAGCCCTGTTCGAGCTGCGGCCTGAGATGCTGGAGCAGGAGGTCCAGCGCCGGCCCGCCCATGTCTCCGGAGAGGGTCCCCACGGCGAAGTTCTCGATGGTGAAGGCGTCTTCGGTGCTCCGCTCCACCTTGACGAAGTTGGGGGAATCGGTGTTCTCGTCCTCGACGATCGACCACGAGACCGGGTAGCGGAACGAGAAGTCGATGGCGTTCTCGCCGCGGGTGCCGGTGAACCGGTGGTCTCCGCTCCGGTACTCGACCGACTCTCCCGTGGTGCCCGCCGTGGCTTCGGATACGCGGTCCTTGTTCATGAGGTACCAGATGCCGCCGCCGATGGCGGACAGCGCTCCTCCGGCGATCACCAGACCGAGGCAGCCGAAGAGGAGGATCTTGCCCCACGCGGGGCCGCCTTTGGGGCCGGAAACCGTGGGGGGCGTGGCAGGGTGCGTCATCGTGCGACTCCAGGTGTGAGAGGGTGCGGGTGCGTGTGGCCGCGCCGCGCGGCGGATGCCGCGGCGGTCGGGCCGGGGAAAAGGGTGGCGAACACGATGGCGGCGATCATCGGCTTTCCGAAGCGGTACAGGCCGGCCACGGCGGAGCCGCCGGTCAGCTGCTCCACCGCCAGCAGGTCGTGGGTGGTGACGACCCAGTTGACCACGGTTACGGTCAAAAGCCCGTAGCCGATGTACAGGAACAGCCGCCCCGGCCGCGGCAGGCCCGCCGAGCTCCCGTTCGCCCACGTGCCCCGCGTCAGCATGTCCCACAGGATGCCGAAGGCGATGAAACCGATGCCGGAGTAGCCGAAGAAGAACGGCGTGTACGGGTCGTCCAGGAACTGGGTCTGCCTGAGGAGCCAGACCAGGATCGCGAGCACCAGCAGCGCGCCCAGCCGGGCGTCGGTGAGGGTCCCGCGGACCGCCCAGGCGACCCCGGTGGCCGA
Organism: uncultured Gemmatimonadales bacterium; assembly: GCA_964619975.1. Taxonomy (GTDB): domain Bacteria; phylum Gemmatimonadota; class Gemmatimonadetes; order JACCXV01; family JAHWKZ01; genus DATLFF01. The sequence continues at coordinate 13,183 of CAZUIY010000114.1, read as the reverse complement.
GAAGAGCGCCACCCACCAGAGCTCCTCGGCGTCGCCCTCCCAGCCGAGCGCCGCCAGCGGTCGGCCCGGTGCCGTCGCCTCCACCCACAGGTTCAGCAGCGCGAACGCGGCCAGGAAGCCGGCGGCCGCGGGCCGGCCGTTCCGGCTCCAGTGGATCGCCAGCGCCAGCGACGCCAGCAGGACGAGCGCCTGCCACGGCGCGACGAGGCGCTCGGCCAGATCCACCCCGGCTACCGCCGCCGCGTGGGCGAAGGCGCCGGGACCGGCCGCGGGAAGCCCCAGCGCCGCCAGCGCCAGGACGGATGCGGCGAGCGGCACCGCGACGAACGCCAGGATGAGCGGGAAGACCGTCCGGCCGGTCGCCTCCAGGAGCTCCTCGGCCGTGGGCTCGGGAGCGTTGGCGCGGCGGCCGCTCCGGGCGATGGCCCACGCGCCGGCCGCGGCCAGCGGCATGCCCGCCGCCCCCAGGTACCCCAGCGCCGCCGCCGGCTGCAGGCCGATCCCGGCGATCGCCCCGGCCGCGTCCACGTACAGCCGCCAGCCGAGGAGGAGCGCGAGAAGGCCCAGCAGGACCGCCCGCGGGGCCCGGTCCTGAACCAGCCCCACCGAGGACTCGCTGGCGCGGTAGCCGAGGACCGCCATCTCGATCCCGATCAGGAGCAGGAAAGGAAGCACGAGCCCGCGGAGCGCCATGACGTCCAGCTCGAGCTGACCCAGGAGGACCGGCACGCCGAAGCGCTCGAGGTCCGCCAGCTCGCGGTGCTGGCCGAGCAGGTGGACCGAGGCCACCAGCGTGAACACGACCGCGAAGTCGAGGGCCGCCGAGCGCTCCTCCGGCCGCCGCCCGAGGAGCCCGTAGAGCGGCGCCGCCAGCAGGAGAGTCACCGCGGGGGCGCTGCCGCCGGCCCACGCCGAGGCGGCGGCCACGTACACCACGCCCGCTGCGGCCGCGGCCGGCCGGCTCGAGCGGAACGCGCCCACCAGCAGGAACGTCCACGCCGCCGTCATCAGGAACAGCGTGGCCGGCACGATCGCCGCCGGCGCGGTGGAGCCCCGGCCCGCGGTCGCGAGGGAGGACGTGAGCGGGACGAGCTCGGATCCCGCCCGCCACAGGTCGTTGAACAGCACGACCACCACCATGCCGCCCAGGAGCGCGAGGCCGACGGCCCCGAGGGCGATGGTGGGTCCCGGCAGGCCGCGCAGGTCGATGACCCCGTTGCGAAACCCGCGCACGGCCCAGCGGCGGGAGGCCCCCATCAGGAGGAGCCAGACCACGGCGACGGCGGCGCCGAGCGTGGTCCGCGTGGGCAGGGCGCGGGCGAGCGGCGACGCCATCAGCGGGCGGGCTCCCGGACCGCCAGGAGGGCGACCCCGATCGGCGCCACGATCACGCCGCCCAGGACCGCCGGGCGCTGGAAGCTGGAGTACGGCTCCAGGTTCAGCTCCACGTCGGCGAAGCGGCCGACGGCCCGGCCCCGGGAGTCCAGCAGCGTCACGGCGCCGTCCAGGTGCACCACGACCACCCGGCCGCCGGCCACGGTCACGCCGCCCAGCCGGCCGCCGGAAGGGGCGAAGCGCCAGCGGAGAGCGCCGGTGGCCCCGTCCACGCCCGCGACCGGGCCGTCCAGGAGCGGCACCACGACCACGTCGTCCAGCGCCCACGGGCGCTCCGCCGGGCTCATCGCCGCTCCCCCGCCCAGCGACGCGCGCCAGAGCGGCCGGCCGTCGTCGGCGGCGAAGGCGGCCAGGCCGCCGGCGTCGGAGGCCGGGTCCAGCGTCGCGATCCAGACGGCGTCGCCGGAGGCCGAGACGCCGGGGCTACCGACCCCTTCCTCCGGCGCAGTCCAGAGGACGCGGCCCGTGGCCAGGTCGAACGCCCCCGCGGGCGCGGCCGTGAAGGCGCGGCTTCCGTGGATGGCCACACCGCCGGCGGTGAACCCCTCCGCCAGCTGCGCCCTCCACCGCTCGCGGCCCGTCGCCGCGTCCAGCGCCACCAGGCGGCCGGGGCCCGCGGCGGCGGCCGTCCCCCAGAGGACCAGCCCGCCCCCCGCCGCCGGCGGCCGCATGGCGGTCCCGTCGGACTCGTGGCGCCAGAGGGGCGAACCGTCCCGGGCGGAGACCGCGTGGAGCGATCCGCCGGCGGCCAGGATCAGCGCGTCCCCCGCCACCACCGGCTCCAGCAGGAACGACGTGCCCTCGGCCGCGGTCGGCCCCAGCCGGACGGCGTCGCCGGTGGCGGGGTCCAGGCGGTAGAGGGCGTTCGCCCGGTCCACCAGGAGGAGCGCGCCGTCGTGCTCGACCGGCGTCCCCGTCACGAGCGTCATGTCGAACGGCGGGTCCGATACGGCCCGCGCCCACGCCGGCGCCAGGGGAGCGGGCCCGCCCGTGGCCGGCCCCAGCCGCCACACGCCCGCGCTCCGGTCGGCCAGCCAGACCGCCCCGCCGCCGGTGGCGGGACCCAGGTAGAGCGAGCCGACCGCCTCGCCGGTGCCGGGGGCCCAGCTCTCGGCCGCTCGCCCGTCGGCCGCCGCCAGCCGCTCGACGCCCCCGTCGGAGCGAGCCGCCACCACGTCCCCGCCCAGCGGGACGACGGGGCCCAGGTAGCCGGCCCGCTCCGTGATCCAGCGCCGGTGGCCGGTGGTCCGGTCGAACGCCTTCACGTACCCGCCGGAGGTGACGACGTACACGGCGGAGTCGCCGACCGCGGGCGCGGAGCGGATCGGGGAGCCGGGGTCGGATCGCCACAGGATCCGCCCGTCGGCCGGGTCCACTGCCGCCACCGTGCCGTCTCGGCTGGCCGCCCACGCCACGCCGTCCGCCACCGCGATCGGCGCCTCGACCGCCTCGCCCAGCCGTTGCCGCCACAGCTCCCCGCCGGTGGCCGGATCGATCCCCCGGACGGCGCCGTCGTCCGAGCCGATCACCACCATCCCCTCCGCCGCCGCGGGCGAGGAGACCACCGGACCGCCGGTCGAGCGCCGCCAGCGGACGACGCCGGTGGCCGCGTCCACGCCGTAGATCGAGCGGTCCTCGCTCCCGAAGACGACGATCCCGTCCACCACGACCGGCCGGGTGGCCACGTTGTCTCCGGTGTCCACGCTCCACAGGTAGAGGCCGCGGGCGTCGACGGCGTAGAGCCGCTTGTCGCTGGCGCCGAAGTAGAGGCGCCCGCGGTCGGCGTCCCAGGCGGGCGGGCCGTACACCGCGCCGGCCGGACGGAAGCGCCACGCCACCTCGCCCGAGGGGCTGTCGCCCACGTACGCCACCAGCCCCTCTCCGTGGGCGGCGGCCACCACCAGCGCCGGCGGTCCCGGGATCCAGGTCGGCGGGATCGTGCTCTCCCCCGCGCTCCCGGTCCGCGCCAGGCGCGCCACCCGTGCGAGCGACCAGCCGGCCGATGGGCCGGTGGGGGGGTCGCCGCCGATCACGCCCGGAGATGCCGGCGGCAGGTCGCCGCGGGCGGGGAACCCCACGCCGGAGACCTTGACCCGGCGCCCCGTCACCCGGTCGGCGGAGTCGGTCGTGATCTCCTCCACCATTCCGGCGCCCGCGCAGTACCACGCCTCCCACCGCTCGTCCATGGTGGGGGCGCTGGCCGGGCCGAGCGTCATCCGTGTGCGCACCTGCAGGCAGTCGTCGAACACCCGGCCGCCCACCTCGCGCGGGCCGGCGTCGGACACCTCCCCTTCGAAGCCGTAGTCGACGGCGCCCGCCGCCCGCCCGGCGCCGCTCCACTGAATCCCCGGCGCCAAATCCGCCGGAAGCGCCGGCAGGGCCGGCTCGAACACGATCCCGCGGTCGGCCGCCGGGTCGTAGAGCTCCAGCAGGAAGTCCCCGCGGGCGTTTCGCACGGTCCACGACCGGTTCGCCGTGACGCTCCCGTCGGCGGACAGCTCCAGGATGGCGGTCTCGAAGACGCGGGCGCCGGACAGGCGGGGCACCAGCTCGTCGGGGGACGGGGCCTCGCCGTCCCCTTCCCGATAGAGCTCCGCCAGGGCGTCCCGGGCGTCCTCGCGCATCTCGGCGCCGACGGCCCGGGCCGACGGGCGCAGTGACGGAACCAGGCTCTGCCACCGGTCGACCCCGCCCGCGGAGTCGGTGCGGACGTAGAGCTCGGCCCCGCCGTCGGTCACCGGGGCGTAGCGGTCCAGCGCGGCGGTGGCGGCGTCCGCCCCGCCCAGCCACGGGGCCACAAACGCCGCGCCCGCCGCCGCCACCAGCGCCAGGGCGAGGACGGTCACTCCCCGCTCGAGGATCTCGCCGCGGCTCACGGTCCCACCTTCGGCGGACGCTCCGACCGTGGCGGGCGCGGCGGGCGCTCGACTCCGGCGGTGCCGCCCCCCGCCATCTCCGCCCGGAGCGCCCGCAACCGTGCCAGGTGCGCCGCCTCCCGCGCCGCGTCCCGCTCGGGTCCGCGGGAGATCCCCCGGCTCGTCCGCCAGGCGTGGAAGGCCAGGTCGCTGGCCGCCTGGTGGAACGCCCGCCGGCGCCGCCAGCCGCCCAGTCCCCCGTTCCGGAGCGCGGCCGCCGACGTGCCGGCCCGGCCCCGGATCGAGGCCAGCGTCCGGATCTCGCGCGGGGTCAGCCCGCTCCGCTCGGCGTAGCGCCCGAGCTGGGCCCGGAGTACCGCGGCCTCGCGCCGCAGCGACCACACGACCACCACCAGCACGCCGGCGAAAACCGGCACCATGAGAATGAAGTAGGCGAGGAGGAAAGCCCCTCCACCCAGCGAGGCCGCCAGGTTCCAGAGCGCGTGGAGGAGCATGGCGGCGGCCAGCCCCGCCAAGGGCGCCAGCCAGCGGACGGCGCCGCCACGGGACTCCCGCGCCAGCCCCAGACCGATCCCCGTCATCGCCGTGTAGAGCGGGTGGGCGAACGGCGCGAGCACGCCGCGCACGAAGAAGGTTCCGACCGGAGCGGCCGCCCCCTCACCCAGCGCGCGCCCGTAGTAGAGCACGTTCTCGCTCATCGCGAACCCCAGCCCCACCATGGCGGCGTACACCACGCCGTCGGTGACGTTGTCGAACTCGTCCCGCTTCAAGAAGAAGAGGAGGAAGAGCGCCGCCCCTTTGGCGAGCTCCTCCACGAACGGCGCCGAGACGACCGGCGTCGCCAGGCTGGCGGCGGTCGCCCCCGCCACCTGGTGGAAGAGCGCCCCGTTGATCGAGTTGAAGACGAGCGCGAAGAAGAAGGCCACGGTGGCGCCCCAGAAGAACCCCAGGGCCAGCATCCCCAGCGGCTCCTTCTCGTAGCGGTCGAGCCACAGGCAGAGCGCCACGTAGAACGGCACGGGCAGGATCGCCAGCGCGACCCCCACCACCAGGCCGGCCGCCCCCACTTCGGTCCCCACGACGGCCACGCCGAGCGCCCCGAGGAACGCCATGGCGAGGACGCCCCCCGCCCAGGCGAGCCGTCTCAAGGGTCGAGCACCTCTGTCATACCTGTAAAACGCAGGATCGCGGAACGAGCGGGCTCACTCCCCGCCCGTGACTCTGAATATGGTCAGAACTCGACGGAGCCGCCTGGCTCGAGCACCGCGCACCGGCTGCCGGTCTCCGCCTCCACCCGCGCCTTCCACGCGCCCGCGTCCTGCGCGATCAGGTCGAAGGTGTCGTAGTGCATCGGCACCACCAGGGCCGGGTGGAGGAACTCGACCGCCTTCAGAGCGTCGTCGGGGCCCATGGTGAAGTTGTCCCCGATCGGCAGGCACGCGCAGTCGAACTCGTAGAGCTCGCCCAGCAGCCGGATGTCGGCCGTCAGCGCCGTGTCTCCGGCGTGGTAGAGCGTCTTCCCGCCCGCCGTGATCACGATGCCGCACGGGTTGGTCGAGTACTTCGGGTCGGCCTCGGTCATCGAGCCGTGCGCCGCCGGCACCAGCTTCACGTGGCCGAAGTCGAAGGCGTGGCCGCCGCCGCAGGCCAGGCCGTGCGAGGCGCACCCCTTCTCCTCCGCCAGCGCCGCCAGCTCGTAGGCCGCCACCACCGTGGCGCCGGTCCGCTTCGCGATCTCGACCGTGTCGCCCCAGTGGTCGCCGTGGCCGTGGGAGACCACGATCGCGTCGATGCCGGAGATCTGGTCGGGCCCGACGTCGGCCACCGGGTTCCCCGACAGGAACGGGTCGATCAGGATCTTCCCCTCGTCGGTCTCGTATTCGAAGCACGAATGTCCGTGCCAGGTCAGCTTCGCCATGGGATCCTCCTCGCTGTGGAAACTTCCGGCCCCCGCCGGGTCAGGCTTCGGCCGCCTCGTACGCCGCCACCGGCGGGCAGGCGCACATGAGGTTCCGGTCGCCGTACGCGGCGTCCACCCGGGCCACCGGCCACACCTTCCGCTCCTTCGCCTGCGGGGTGGGATAGGCGGCCCGCTCGCGGGAGTAGGGGTGCGGCCAGTCGTCGGCCGTCACCGCCTCGAGCGTGTGGGGGGCGTTCTTCAGCAGATTGTCCCGCGGGTCCGCGATCCCCTTCTCGATCTCCTCGATCTCGGCGCGAATGCCGAGCATCGCCTCCACGAACCGGTCGAGCTCCTCCTTCGACTCGCTCTCGGTCGGCTCGATCATGAGCGTGCCGGGCACCGGGAACGAGACCGTGGGCGCGTGGAAGCCGTAGTCCATGAGCCGCTTGGCGATGTCCTCCACTTCGACGCCGGCCGACTTGAAGGGCCGCGTGTCGAGGATCCCCTCGTGGCCGACCAGCCCGCCGGGGCCGGCGTAGAGGAGGCCGTAGGCGTCCTCCAGCCGCTTCGTCAGGTAGTTGGCGTTCAGGATCGCCACCCGCGTCGCCTCGGTCAGCCCGTCGGGTCCCATCATCCGGATGTAGGCCCACGAGATCGGCAGGATCGAGGGGCTCCCCCAGGGCGCCGCCGAGATCGTGCCGCACGGCTTCTCGATCCCCAGCGGGACCACCGGGTGGTCCGGCAGGTACGGCGCCAGGTGCGCGGCCACGCAGATCGGCCCCATGCCGGGCCCGCCGCCGCCGTGGGGGATGCAGAACGTCTTGTGGAGGTTCAGGTGGCAGACGTCGCCGCCGTAGTCGCCGGGCCGCGCCAGCCCCACCTGGGCGTTCATGTTCGCCCCGTCGATGTAGACCTGACCGCCGTGCCGGTGGACGATGTCGCACATCTCGCGGATCCGCGGCTCGAACACCCCGTGCGTGGACGGATACGTGATCATGATCGCGCCGAGCGTCTCCGCGTGGGCGGCGGCCTTCTCCGCCAGGTCGTCGACGTCGATGTTCCCGGAGGCGTCCGACTTGACCACCACCACGTCCATCCCCGCCATGACCGCGCTGGCCGGGTTCGTGCCGTGGGCCGACTGCGGGATCAGGCACGTGGTGCGGTCCTCGTCGCCCCGGTCCCGGTGGTACGCGCGGATCACCAGGAGGCCCGCCAGCTCGCCCTGCGAGCCCGCGTTCGGCTGGAGCGAGGTGGCGGCGAAGCCGGTGATCTCGGCCAGCCACCGCTCGAGCTGCTCGAAGAGCTCGCCGTAGCCCGCCGCCTGCTCGCGCGGGACGAACGGGTGGAGCCGGCCGAAGCCGGGCCAGGTGATCGGGATCATCTCGGCGGTCGCGTTCAGCTTCATGGTGCCGGAGCCGAGCGGGATCATGCCGTGGGTCAGCGAAAAGTCCCGGTTCTCGAGCCGCTTCAGGTACCGGAGCATCGCGGTCTCGGAGCGGTGGGCGTGGAAGACGGGGTGGGTCAGGTAGTCGCTCTCGCGCGCGAGGTCGGCGGGGATCGGCTCGTCCGCTGACAGATCCCCGAGTCCCTCGTCCGCGCCGAAGCAGGCCAGGACGTCCGCCACGTCGGCGGCGGTCGTGGTCTCGTCGAACGCGACGCCGATCCGGGTCGGGGAGACGCGGCGCAGGTGGATCCGCCGCGCGGCGGCGGCCGCGTGGACCGCGTCGGCGTCTTCCAGCTCCACCACGACAGTGTCGAAGAACGCTTCGTGCAGGACGGCGCGGCCGGCGCCGCGGAGGCCGGCGGCCAGGAGCGCGGCCAGGCCGTGGGTCCGGCGGGCGATGTCGCGGATCCCGTCCGGGCCGTGCCACGCCGCGTACATGCCGGCCACCACCGCCAGCAGGACCTGCGCGGTGCAGACGTTGCTGGTCGCCTTTTCCTTCCGGATGTGCTGCTCGCGGGTCTGGAGCGCCATCCGGTACGCCTCGCCGCCGTCGGCGTCGCGGGAGACCCCGATGATCCGGCCGGGCATCTGCCGGACGTGGGCCTCGCGGGTCGCCAGGAACGCGGCGTGCGGCCCGCCGTAGCCCATCGGCACGCCGAATCGCTGGCTGTTCCCCACCGCCACGTCGGCGCCCCACTCCCCCGGCGGGGTCAGGAGCGCCAGCGCCAGCAGGTCCGTCGCCACGGTGACCAGGGCGCCCGCCTCGTGCGCCCGCTCGCAGAGCGCGCTCCAGTCGCGGACTCGGCCCTCGGTGTCCGGGTACTGGACCAGGACTCCGGCCACGTCGTCCCCGAGCTCGAAGTCCGCCGCGTCGCCGATCGTCAGCCGGACGCCCTGCGCCTCGGCCCGGGTCCGCACCACCGCGATCGTCTGCGGGTGGCACGCGGCGTCGACCAGGTAGCGCGGCGTGTCGCCCTTGCGCGCGATCCGCGCCGACATCGTCATCGCCTCGGCCGCCGCCGTGGCCTCGTCCAGGAGCGACGCGTTCGCCACGGTCAGGCCGGTCAGGTCCTCGACGACGGTCTGGTAGACGAGAAGCGCCTCGAGCCGCCCCTGGGCGATCTCCGCCTGGTACGGCGTGTAGGCGGTGTACCAGCCGGGGTTCTCCAGGATGTTCCGGAGGAGCACGGGCGGCGTGATCGTGTCGTGGTAGCCGAGGCCGATCCAGGAGCGCCAGAGCTCGTTCTTCGCGGCCATGGCGCGGAGCTCGTCCAGGGCTTCGGCCTCGGAGGCGGCGACCGGCAGGTCCAGGTCGGCGCGGAAGCGGATCCCGTCGGGAACGGCGGCGTCGCCGAGCGCCTCCAGCGAGTCGAAGCCGAGGACCGCCAGCATGTCGGCGACGTCGTCGGGGCGCGGCCCCAGGTGGCGGGAGGCGAAGCGGTCCCGGCCGGGCAGGTCGGTCAGGCGGAGCGGCATCGGCGGGTCGGGGTCAGCCGACGTGGGCCTTGTAGGCCGCGGCGTCCATCAGGTCGTCCAGCTGGGAGGTGTCTTCCACGCGGATCCGGACCATCCAGCCGTCCCCGTAGGGATCCTTGTTCACCGTCTCCGGGTTCTCCTCCAGCGCGGGGTTCGTCTCCACGATCTCGCCGGTCAGCGGCGAGTACAGCTCCGCCACCGCCTTCACCGCCTCGATCGTCCCCGCCGAGCCCTTCCGCTCGACCCGGGTCCCCGCGTCCGGAAACTCCACGAAGACGATGTCGCCGAGCTCCCCCTGGGCGTACTCGGTGATCCCGACCGTGGCCACGCCGGAGCCCTCGTCGTGGCGGACCCACTCGTGGTCCTCGCTGTAGCGCAGATCGTCCGGAAAGTCGGCCATGGATCCTCCGTGGGAGTGGACGCGTGCGGCGGCGTGCGTTGGGCGGGCGAAGGTTACCCGCGGCCCGTAGGACCGTCAACGCGCGTGGAAGACTCTGTGCGGCCGATCGTAAGGCGAATCTCCAGATCCCGCTCACAGGCCCGGGCCCACCGATCCATTAGCCCCACCGTGGGATTGGCTTCCCACCGCTCCGCGCGTGAAACCGCCTGTTGGGAGATACCTAGCCTCCGGGCCAGCTCGGCTTGCGTGAGTCCGGCGTCCTCACGGGCCTCTCGCAGGAGATACCCGGCGGGCTCGGGCTCCCATTCCGGCAGCCGTCCCCACTTCCGCAGCCCACGCCACTCGGCGTAGTCCCGCGGCTTCCGCCTCTTCAACCCTCGGGGCAGAGGCGGCGGCGGGACAGCTTCGGGCGAGCGGTACCGTTTCAAGATTCGCGTCGCGCCCATTGCGCGATCTCCTGTTCCGAAGGCTCAGCCTCCACATGCATGGCCGACTGGAACCATTCCATCCACGCAGCGGTCCGGTCCGGAAGACGGCGATTCAAGTGTTGCGTTTAGCTCCTTTCAGCCGCCCTTCCCCAATCGTAGCCTTGGACAAATTGCCTTAACCTGCAAGCTGACGTAGGGTTCCCATGCCGTAAAATGGTTGGCCAATCCGGCGGCTCCGGGGCGGGTCCAGGCAACGGGATATCAGCGAGGAATTGGGTTACTGACGACCGGCCGTGTGTGATCCTCGCTTTCGCTTGCTCATAACTCTTACTTCTTCGTTCCTCCAAGCGGCCAGATTGGGAACAGCGCCGTCGGTAGGGCCAACAGAGCAGCAAGGAGTAGGGGAACCATTTCAGTCGCAATGTCATCGGCGATGTTAGCGATTCCCATGTACTGCAGAAACACGAAGCCTCCACTGACCACCGCCCAAACCACGACAGCGCCACCCACCCCGAGTCGCCCCATTTGCACGATTACCCTTGTCACGACGCCTATGAGCACTAGCGGGACCATCGCGCGGCCGACATCCTGCGCGCTAAATAGCAGCGCCAGCACCAGGAGCGCTGACCCCCATGCTATAAGCTCACGCTTCCATCTGCTCATGGGTCTCCTCCTTGTCACCGTTGTAAGCCACACGAGACAATACAACAGGGGAAGCACGTAGACGGAGTGTTCGCCGAGAGTTCAGTTCTCGCTGCAAGTCTCGCCGCCGACAGCTGGATGCCCGCAACAACGCTTCCCGACGCCGACGGGCACGGCTTTGATTGGCCGAGGCTTACAACCATGCCCTCATCACTCCACCCGATTCCAATGAGAGTCCCTCCACCATCCCCATTCCTCACCCTTCAATATCTGCCAGAAGGTGGGATAGCAGTTCCAGTCATAGAGATCGCTATCCAGTGCCACATCGAATGGAAGATCATAGGCAAACCGCAAGCAAGTCCGTTGGAGCCATCGGTCGTGTCCAAGTTGTGTGGCAATCCCGCGGTCGTCGTCAAACTCCCACTCGGACTCGATTTCGTAACGCCAAACATCATAGCGACCCCACACCACCAACAGAAAGAGCGCCAAGAGGAGAACCAGGGCCGGCGTTCGGCGGCCGGATTTCAATACTTCCCGATTGCTCATCGATTGCTAGCCGTGGAATAGAGGTCGCTGTAGGTACGATATCACACCGAGAGGTCCGATCGCGTCCGAAGCGCAGGGCGCGATTGAGGGGGAATAGCCCCCACCATTCCGCACGAGTCGCAACGCAGCGATCCAGCATGCAACCGACACAAATGTAACCGTACATCGGATCGCGAGTACCTGGAGTTTCAGGCGATCGGGCGGAACGGCACGCTGCATGGCGGCCCGTCGGCGAAGGCGAGGCGGACCTCGGCTGCGGCCCCCGCAGGACCCGGCCGCAGCCGCCAGATCCCCGCGCTCCGCGTGCCGTAGCGGCCGCCGTGCATGCAGAGGGCGTCCGGGCCCTCTGCCCCGTGGTCGGCCAGCACGCGGGCCAGCCGCGACTCCAGGTCCGGCGGCGACGGCCCCTCCGGCGCAGCCGACCCCAGTCCCTCCTGCGCCAGCAGCCATCGCGCCCGCGCCGCCTTCGGCTCCCCGGCGGTCTCGTCCAGCGGCCGGTTCGTCACCACGTGCGCGCCGGGCTCCAGTCGCCGCGCGTCCACCCGGCCCACCTCGTACTCCACGTAGCGGAGCTCGACGCCGTCGCCGGCCACCAGGTGGAACGGGTTGTACGGCTCCTCCAGCGCGGCCACGCGATCCGCCGCCTCCGCCGCGCTCGCCGCCGACAGGAGCTCCCGGCAGAGGAGCCCGCGGGAGCGGCGGTCCGGGTCCACGTCCCCCTGGTGGCGGTTGGTGATCCCCACCCAGACGCCACGGTCGTTGGCGCCCATCCAGGTGCCGCCGGCCACCTCGTCCCGCGGGGCCAGCACGCCCGCCACCCGGCGCGGCGACGCCGATGGCCGGTCGTACGCCTCGTCCCGGTTGGTGGCGACCACCAGCGGCCAGTCGTTCCACACCCGGTGGAAGGCGATCAGCGTGCACATGAGGGGGCTACGACCAGCGCCGGTATTCGTCCCAGGAGTCGCGCTGCATCATCCGATGGAAAGCGGCCAGGATCATGACGCCGATCATCAGGTAGAGCGCGGCGTAGATCGCGGCCATCACGCCGAACGGGGGGTGGAGGAGCGACGGCAGGAACGAGATCGACCAGGCCAGGTAGAGGAGCCCCAGCCCAACGAGCGCCCCCTTCCCGAACGCCGAGGGCTTGGCCCGACCGCGGATCGCCTGCCGGACCACCGCGGCGTTCTGGTGGATCGCCACGAACGGGTCGTAGACCGACCGGTCGAGAGGTACGCCGCACTCGTCGCACTGGGCGCGCGGGCCCACCTGCAGGTGGCCGCACTGGTCGCAGAAGGTGAGCGGCAGATCCTCGTCGTCCAGCGGCTCGGCGCGGGAATCGATCATCCGCCGAATATAGCGGGTCGATGCGGCGGGCCGGGCCCCGGCTATATTCCGCGCCCCATGGAAGCCGTCCACATCACGGCCCACGGCGGCCCGGAGGTGGTCCAGGTGGGCGAGCGGCCGGACCCCGAGCCGGGGCCCGGCGAGGTCCGCGTGGCCATCTACGCGGCCGCGCTGAACCACCTGGACCTCTGGACCCGCCGCGGCATCCCCGGCGTCCACCTGGAGATGCCCCACGTCCTGGGGGCGGACGGGGCCGGCGTCATCGACGCGGTGGGATCGGGAGTCGACGAGTGGTCCGCCGGCGACCCCGTTTACATCCAGCCCGGCCTATTCTGCGGCCGGTGCGAGTTCTGCCGGGCCGGCGAGGAGTCGCTCTGCATCCGCTACCGGCTGCTCGGCGAGCACGCCGACGGCACGCTGGCCGAGCGGGTGGTCGTGCCGGCGCGGAACGTCTACAGCAAGCCCGCCGGCCTCTCGTGGGAGCACGCCGCCGCCTTCCCGCTCGCCTACCAGACCGCCTGGCGCCTGGTGGTCGGCCGCGGCGCGCTCCGGGCCGGCGAGACGGTGTTGATCCACGGGGTGGGCGGCGGGGTGGCCGCGGCCGCGCTCCAGATCGCGCGCTACGCCGGCGGCCTGGTCTACGTCACCTCCTCCAGCCCGGAGAAGCTGGACCGTGCGATCCAGCTGGGGGCCGACGTGGCGATCGACTACACGCGTGAGGACGTTCCGGCG
>CAZUIY010000113.1:0-1370 GCA_964619975.1 uncultured Gemmatimonadales bacterium | reverse complement strand
ACTGGAAAATTGGTATTCATTGGTTAGTGACATTGCGTAGCTTGTTAGCACAACCATTTGATAAGCGAGCGATCGAAATCTTGGGAAGCACTTAGCAATATGTGTACCATTCTCTATTGTCTAAAATGCTATCCTCCATACCCTAGGCTGTCAGAGCCGCATGGTACACTCGCCCGGTAACAAATCCACTCACATTCCACCGGCACTGGTTCAGTCTGATGGGGACTGCTAACCTATAGAAATTCCTGGACAAATAGGGCGATGGCGGGCATATAATATCGATCTCATCTACCCTGACAGGAGGTCCATATCATGGAACTTTTACAGCTCAAATGCCCCGCATGCCAATCATCCGACATCCACTCTCATACACCTTATACCACCAAGAATCATGGAGTCCGTGTCATTTACCAATGTAAAAGTTGCCTGGACTATTTTTCAGAGACGAAAAACACCTTTATGGAAGGCTTGAAAACGCCCATGAGTGTGATCTGGCTCGTGATTAAGGCACGAACCGATGGCATGGGACTCAATGCCGCGACTCGCACTTTTGAATTTGCTAAAAATACAATTCTCTCTTGGGAGAGAAAGTTTAGTGGCCTCCATCGGGTACTCTTTTTGTACACGCTTGTTCACGAGTTCATAGAAGTGGTCATCGAGGGTGATGAAGCCTATACTAAAGTTCATCATAATGTCCCTCCGCATGAGTCATCTGGGTGGACCATCCTGCTTATGGATCGAGCCAGCCGGTTTATTTGGGCGTTAGATTGTGGCCCTAAAGATCGTAAGCTTTTCAAAAAAGCCATCGCGACATTGCAACGCATTGTGAGCCGTACAAATGATCTGAGTCTGTTAACAGATGGTGAGCGCCGCTATGGAAACTTGCTTTTTGAAGTCTGTTATGAATTAGTGAAAACTGGCAAACGAGGACGGCCAAAGAAAACATTAAAAAGAGGCATACGTGTCAGAATTAAGAATAAAGGATCACAAGCTCATAAAACAGGTCGCAAGCGACCAAAATATCAAAGTCCATGGGCAGAACACCCGGAAACTACCCATACGATTGAAGAGACTGACATTCATGCCAATCATGCTGAAGCTTTCTGGAGTGCCCTTCGGCGAAAATGTGCCACGTTTCGACGTAAAACCAACATGTATGCCAAAAGCACCCCAGGCTCGCAACGGCTTTTACATGTGTATTGGGTGGTGCACAATTTTATTCGCGTCCATTTTACCACCCGAGAAGTTCCCGCCGTGGCGTTGGGGGTGATCGAGAGGCGGCTATCAGTACGTGAGATTTTCTACATGCAAATGACATAAGCGTTTATTTTACAAGGGAAGAAGTATCCCCATCAGACTGAACCAGTGCC
>CAZUIY010000112.1:0-3111 GCA_964619975.1 uncultured Gemmatimonadales bacterium | reverse complement strand
CGGCTGGATCTACCACCTGCCGGACGGGATGGTGTCGGTCGGCCACGTGGGCGGCCTGGACGCCTCGGACCCCTTCTTCGACCCGCACCGGAAGTTCCAGCAGTGGAAGACGCACCCGGCGGTCCGCGAGCTCCTGGACGGTGGCGAGATGCTGGAGTACGGCGCCAAGGCGATCCCGATCGGCGGCTGGTACGCGATCCCGCGAATGGCGGTGGACGGGGCGGTCCTCTGCGGCGACTCGGCGGGACTCGTGAACGGGGCGCGGCTGAAGGGCATCCACCTGGCGATCAAGAGCGGCATGCTGGCGGCGGAGACGATCGTCGACGCGCTGGCGGCGGGCGACGTCTCGGCGGCGTCGCTCGGGAAGTACGACCGGGCGGTCCGGGAGTCGTACGTGGGCGCCGACCTGAAGCGGGTGCGGAACGTCCACCAGGCGATGGCGATGGGCGGCCGGTGGGTCGGCATGATCCGCTCGGGGATCCAGTGGTTCATGGGCGGACGCGACTGGTCCGACGCGCTGGACGCCGAGCCGGACCCGGCCGGCTACGACACCGTGGCCGAGCACTACGGCGACCCCGCCGCGCGTCCCCCTGCGCCGCGCGATGGGTTCGACGGCGCGCTCACGTTCGACAAGCTGACCGACGTATACCACTCGGGCGCCGCGCACGACGAGGACCAGCCGAGCCACCTGGTGGTCCTGGACACCGACATCTGCCGCACCCGCTGCACCGAGGAGTACGGCAACCCGTGCGTCCAGTTCTGCCCGGCTCACGTCTACGAGTGGGAGCTGGACGACCTGAAGCTGAACCCCTCCAACTGCGTCCACTGCAAGACGTGCGACATCCGGGACCCCTACGGCATCATCTTCTGGGTGCCGCCGGAGGGCGGCGGCGGACCGCGGCAGACGTACGCCTGAGGTCTGGCGCGGGCTTTGCGGGCCCGTAGTTTGGGGATCATGAAGACCGACACCACCGAAATCGAATCGCGGCTCATGACGATCGAAGAGTTCGAGCGGCTCCCCGACGACGAGTGGCGGTACGAGCTCGTTCGCGGACGGCTCGTGCAGGAACCCCCCTCGGGGTTCGAGCACAGTGGCATCGGGGTCCGGATCGCCTCGCTCCTCTGGGCCTTCGTCCGCGAGCACGGACTTGGTGAGGTCGTCGGCGCCGACGGTGGCTTCATCCTGAGTGTCGACCCACCGACGGTCCGCGCTCCGGACGTCGCCTTCGTCCAGGCGGATCGACTCGATTTCGACCGGACGCGCTTCGCTCCGCTCGCGCCCGACCTGGCGGTCGAGGTGATCTCCCCCTCGAACACGCTCTCCGAGATCCAGGAGAAGATCCTGGACTATCTGGACGCGGGGACGCGGCTCGCCTGGGTCGTGGACCCGGGCACCCGCACGGTCACGGTCTGGCGCTCCCGCGAGGAGATCCGGCTGGTGGGCGAGGATGGCCAGCTGGACGGCGAAGACGTCCTGCCGGACCTGCGGATCCCGGTCTCCACGCTGTTCGGCCGCTGATCCCCCCACTGTGACGCCTCACCACCCGCCGGCCACCGACCGGCTGAGCGGCCGCCGCGAGTGGCGGGCGATCCGGACGCTCCTGCCGTACCTGTGGCCGAAGGGCGAGCGCGGGCTCCGGACGCGGGTGGTCCTGGCGATGACCAGCCTGCTGCTGGCCAAGCTCGCCACCGTGTGGGTTCCGATTCTCTACAAGCGCGCGGTGGACGTGCTGGCGCCCGAGGGGCCGGACGCGATCGTGACCGTCCCGGTGGCGCTGATCGTCGGCTATGGCCTGATCCGGGTCCTCGCGTCGGCCTTCTCCGAGATCCGGGACGCGCTCTTCGCCAAGGTGGGCCAGCGGGCGATCCGGCGCGTGGGGCTGGAGACGTTCCGGCACCTCCACCGGCTCTCGCTCCGGTTCCACCTGGACCGGCGGACGGGCGGCGTGGCGCGGGTGATCGAGCGGGGCACGGGCGCGATCGAGTTCCTGCTCTCGTTCATGCTGTTCAACATCCTGCCGACCCTGCTCGAGATCGCGCTGGTGACCGCCATCCTGTGGGGGATGTTCTCGATCTCCTACGCGGCGGTCACGCTGGTCACGATCGTCCTCTACGTCGGCTTCACGATCTCGGTCACCGAGTGGCGGACGAAGTACGTCCGCGAGATGAACGAGATCGACACCGAGGCGAGCTCCCGCTCGGTGGACGCGCTCCTGAACTACGAGACGGTCAAGTACTTCGGGAACGAGACGTACGAGGCCGAGCGGTACGACCGCTCGCTCCAGGCCTACGAGAAGGCCGCCGTCCGCACCAAGACCACGTTGTCGGTCCTGAACATCGGCCAGGGGCTGGTGATCGCGATCGGGCTGACGGCGCTCATGCTGATGGCCGCCCGGGGCGTGGCCGCGGGGGAGCTGACGATCGGCGACTTCGTGCTGGTCAACACGTACCTGATCCAGCTCTACCAGCCGCTCAACTTCCTCGGCTTCGTCTACCGCCAGATCCGCCAGTCGCTGGTGGACATGGAGGCGATGTTCGCCCTGCTGGACGAGAACGTGGAGGTGCCGGACGCCCCCGGCGCGGCGCCGCTCGTGGTCGACCGCGGGGCGGTCGAATTCGACCGGGTCTCCTTCGCCTACAACCCCGACCGGGAGATCCTGAAGGAGGTGTCATTCACCGTTCCGCCGGGGAAGCGGGTGGCGATCGTGGGGCCGAGCGGCGCGGGGAAGTCGACGATCTCGCGACTCCTGTTCCGCTACTACGACGCGACCGGCGGCGTCATCCGCGTGGACGGCCAGGACATCCGCGACGTGACCCAGGACTCGCTCCGGGCGGCGATCGGGATCGTGCCGCAGGACACGGTGCTGTTCAACGACACGATCTACCACAACGTGGGCTACGGCCGTCCGGCGGCGACCCCGGCGGAGGTGGAGCGGGCCGCGCGGGCGGCGCGGATCCACGACTTCGTGGCGTCCCTGCCGGAGGGGTACGAGACGAAGGTGGGGGAGCGGGGCCTCAAGCTCTCGGGCGGCGAGAAGCAGCGGGTGGCGATCGCCCGGACGATCCTGAAGGACCCGCCGATCCTCATGTTCGACGAGGCCACGTCGTCCC
>CAZUIY010000111.1:0-1475 GCA_964619975.1 uncultured Gemmatimonadales bacterium | reverse complement strand
GCGGCCTGATTTCGAGGCCTTAACCCAAGTGCTGCGACTGCTAGACCAGCACCAAGACTGAGCCATCCGGTGCTGGCTGAGGTATCCTCCTGGGAATCTTTCACGCTTGGGAGGAACCTCATGAACGCTCGGAAGCAGACGACACAACGCGCGCTCTTTGAAAGCGAGTTTCCGAATTGGAACTCGCTGCCGCGCGAAGCACAACAATCCCTACTGGATGTTCTGTCGCAGTTACTCCTCGACGCACTCGAACAACACGGCAGCGATCCCCTCACAACTTCCACCACCGAGGACAATGACAATGACGTCTTATAAAATCACACCCGAACATTTGGAACGTCTGGCGAGCGTGTACATTCGCCAAAGCAGTCCCGGCCAAGTCATGAACCATCGCGAAAGCTATCGCGTTCAGAAGAGACTCGCCGCGCGGGCCGAAGAACTCGGGTGGCCGCTCGAGCAGGTCAAGACCTTCGAAGCCGACCAAGGCGAGTCGGCCAGCTCGCCGATGACACGAGGCGACTTCGATTCGCTGTTGCGGATGATTCAGGAACAGAAGGTGGGAGTCGTCTTCAGCGTCGACGTCACGCGCTTGGCTCGCAACGCGATCGACATGAGCATGCTGATCCATTGGTCGGCGGTGCATGGCACTTTAATCGCCGACCAACATCAGGTGTACGATCCGTCGACACCCGAAGACAGCCTGGTATTGGGAATTCAAGGTGTGCTGGCCGTGAGCGAATTGCAGTCGATTCGCAAGCGGTTGCAGGCGGGTCTCGACGAGAAAGCCAGTCGCGGAGAACTGCATCACGGAGTGCCGCGCGGCTACGTCGTTGTCGCTGGCATGCACCTTCGCAAGCATCCGGACCGCCGCGTACAACAAGTCGTCCAACGGGTGCTCGATCAGTTCGCTTCCTGCAGCAGCGTGAGGGCCTTGTTGCGTTGGACGTGGGAGCAGAATATCGAACTGCCGCGTCCGACCGCCGACGGCGACGGAACGCAGGTCGAGTGGGTCGAGCCGAACTACCGCGGACTGATCGATATGCTGCGAAACCCCAAATATGCAGGCCTTTACGTGCATCCGCGGTACCAGCAAGAGACACTCAGGCTGCCGTCTGGTAAAGTGCAGACGCGTCGCCGCTTGAGCCGCGCGGACCAGTGGACCACCGTCCTGACAGACCATCATCCGGCGTACATCACCTTCGCTCAATATCAGGCCAACCAGCAGAAGATCGAGATGAACGCACAACGCTATACGTCTTCGCGCGGTTCGGTGAATCGAGGCGCGTCGCTGCTGGCGGGTCTGGTGTCGTGCCGTCGTTGCGGACACGGAGTTGTTGTTGTCCCAGTTCGATCTTGACGATCCGCCGCGTCCGACGGCCGAAGAGCGCACGTCGTTGGAACAGTTAGGCACCCGGCTGGACCGCGTGTGGCATGACGCCTCGACCGACGGCGGACTGAAGCAACAGGTCGTGCGT
>CAZUIY010000110.1:0-18687 GCA_964619975.1 uncultured Gemmatimonadales bacterium | reverse complement strand
GCCAGCCGGAGCGTCGTGACCCAGCGGCCTTCGATGGGGCGCGGGTCGTGCTCGAACCCTTCCAGGCTCGGGTTGGTGACGGCGTCGGAGCAGGCGGCCAGGGCCAGGAGCAGGATCGGCGCGGCGCGGCGGATCATCGGGAGACCTCCGAGGATGGAGTGGATATCGACAGGAGCCGGCGGGCGATCTCGTCGCCGGCCTTGACGTCCTGCGTGGCCCGGCCGAGCAAGCCGGCGTTGCCGGAAGGAGAGCCGGGCCAGGTGTGGCCTCCGCCGTCGATCCGGTAGAGGACGACGGCCGCGGCGCAGCCGCCCTGCTCCACAAGCTGGACGGTGGTGCCGTCCGGGGCGAGGTCGGGGAGATCGGTCGTCGTGAAGCCGTCCGCGCAGTCGTTGCGGGCGGCGGCCGCGGCTACGGTGGCGTCGATCGACAGGGTCGAGACCTGGACCGCTCCGCTCGCGAACGTGCGGCCTTCCGGCGGGAACGTGGGGTCCTCGGTGCCGTGGAAGAAGAGGATCGGCCGGTCGCGCGATGGGGCGCAGGGCGGCACCACGTCGGGCTCGAGCGCCGTGGCCGCCACGCTGGCGAACCCGGAGAAGAGGTCGGCCGCGTCGCACGCCAGGCGGTGGACGAAGAGCGCGCCGTTGGAGTAGCCGGCCGCCACCACCCGGGAGCGGTCGACGGGGGCGTCCGCGGCGATCCGCTGGACCAGGGCCCGCACGAACGCCACGTCGTCCACCCGCGCCAGGTCCGATGCCGAGCTGCACGCCACGCACCCGGTGGCCCAGTCGTCGAAGGAGGCGGCGGGGTACGCCACCAGGAAACCGTCCCGGTCGGCGGTCGCGTTCAGCCCGGAGATCGCGATCATCTGGGCCGGGTTGCTCGGGGTACCGTGGAACGCGATCACCAGCGGGAGCGGGTCGCCGGTGGAGATCGCCGGCGGTGCGTGGAGGACGTAGGTCCGCTCCAGCCCGCCGGAGACGAGCGAGCGGGCGTGGTCGCCGGGCGTGGTCACGGGGTCGGCGGGGCCCGTGCCGGGCGACCCGCCGGAGCAGGCGAGGGCGAAGAGGACGATCGGGAGGCCGGCGCGGAGGGTCATGGCGCGGGGAAAACGGGAGCCGGGGCGGTTCCGGTTTAGCCGGGTCGGCCGCTCGTGCCTGGCCGGGAGCGTCGGCCGGCGGCCGCTCGCGCGGCGGCACGGGCGCCCCGCGCTTCGATCCCGGCCGTTCACTGCGTCCCACGCGCCGTTCGCTGCCGATCCGTCGTGCCGCGACCCCGCATCGGGGATCATGGGCGCGTTCCCGTTCGCCATTCCGGACGCCCACGGAGGCCGACCATGCGAGGAAGGCAGCCCATCGTGATTCTGGCCGCGGCCATCGCCGTGGCGGCCTGCGGCGCCGGAGACGGGGGCGAAACCGCGGAGGCGTCGGAAGAGCCTCCAGCGGCGGCGGGCCTTTCGGCCGAGGAGGCGCGCGTGGAGCTGATCGAAGCCGACCGCGCGTTCGCCCGCGCCACCGCGGACCGCGGAGTGGACGGATGGGTGGAGTGGTTCGATCCGCGCGGCGCCCTGATCCGGGGCGACGGTGAGATCACCGGGCACGCGGACGTGGGCATGGCGATGGGCGCGCTCCTGTCGGACTCGACGATGGCGCTTCGGTGGACGCCGTCCCGGGCCGAGGTCTCCGACGACGCCACGCTCGGCTTCACCGTGGGGCCGTTCGAGGTCGTGGCGCTCGACCCGGCGCCGGGCGATGCGGCGGTCCTTTCCAACGGGATGTACCTGACCGTGTGGGCCCGACAGGCCGACGACTCGTGGAAGGTGCTGGCGGACATCGGAAGCCCGGCCCAGTGACGTGGCCGTGCCGCCGGTGAATCCCGGATCCGGGGTCCTCCTCCTCGCTGACCGATCCAGGGCGCAAGGGTGCAGCGCCCGCGGAGAAGTTCGGGGGGCCCCGGATCCGCGATTTCGCCGCGCGCGGGCGGCCGCCGCGGGGGCGCGGCGCGGACCGGAGTCCGGCGGACGGAAGGCGTGGAGGCCCTGGGCGGGGTCCTCCGGCGCGTCCGGACCGACGGGCCGGTCCGCGCCCCGCCGCCCGCGGCGCTCATTCGATCGATCCGTTTCCGGCGGCGGCAGCGCCGCGGGACTCCGGGAACTCTCCCACCCGGCGGCATCGGACAACGGGGGCACGGTGGTTTGGCTGGGCCGCCCGCCCCTCGTCCGGCCGCCGGATCCGGAGTCCAGGTCGGTCCGGCACCATCGGATCGGCCGCGCGGCACCCGCCGCCGGGACCGGGGTCGATTCAATCAGCGGCCGACGGCCGCCTCCAGGCGGGAGTCGAGCGTGACCAGCTCGGCCCTCAGCGAGCGCGCGAGCCACAGGTACGCGGCGTCATACACGGTGAGATCCTCCCGAGCGGCAAGCTCCACCGACTCGAGGATCGGGATCTCGACCTCCTCGATCTCCAAACTGTGAATGAGCCCGAGGCACGTGATCAGATCGTCCCGCTTCCGGGGATGCCTCCGCATCTTCTTCCGGCACACGCTCCCGATCTCGTAGCGCAACAGCGTCGGGGCGACGAGGACCCCCTGGTCGAGCCGCCGGGCGACTTCCTCCCCGGCGGGTTCGCCGAAGAGGACGGCGGCGAGCGCGGACGCGTCGACGACCTTAGCGACCATCTCGATCGGCTCGGATCATCGCCGCCGCCTCGGAAGGGGTGTCCAGGCCGCGCTCACGCACCAGCTGTCGGGCCTCTCCGATCGTGATCCTGCGGTTTCCCGCGACCGCTTCCTCGAGGATTCTCATGAGCTCTCCCTGGAGGGAACGGTGATGGGCCTCGGCCCGCTGACGGAGCTGGTCCGCGATTTCGTCGGGCACGTTCTTGATCGACAGGTTCACCGGCATCGTCACACCTCCGTGGTTTCAGAATGGTTCCATTATAGAACCATACATCCCGTGCGTCCACTACGCTGGGGGCTGGCGTTGGCCCTGGCCGCCATCTCCTGCGGCAGCGGCTCTCCCGCCGCGCCGGTGGACGACTCCGCCACGCGGATCCTCTTCATCGGGAACAGCCTGACCTACACGAACGACCTGCCGGGGCTGGTGGCGGCGGTCTCGCGCGCGGCCGGCGGGCCGGCCATCGCGACCCGCACCGTGGCCTACGGCAACCACTCGCTCGGGGACCACTGGAACCGCGGCGACGCGCTGGCCGCCATCGACGAAGGCGGCTGGGACTACGTGGTGCTCCAGCAGGGGCCGTCCTCGCTGCCGGAGAGCCGGGCGCACCTGGTGGAGTGGTCGGCTCGCTTCGGCGAGCGGATAAGGACCGCCGGAGCGGTGCCGGTCCTCTACATGGTGTGGCCGTCTTCCGACCGGATCGAGTTCTTCGACGCGGTGCGGGATTCGTACCGGGCGGGGGCGGAGGCCGCGGGCGGGGAGTTCCTGCCGGCGGGGGAGGCGTGGCGGGCGGCCTGGGCGGAGGAGCCGGGTCTGCCGCTGTACTCCGGGGACGGGTTCCATCCCTCGCTGACGGGCTCGGTCCTGGCGGCTTTCACGCTCTACGACCGGCTCCTGGGCGGTCTGCCGGCCGTGGCGCCGAACGAGCTCGACCGACCGGGACGGCTGCCGGTCCGGATGTCGGTGGGGACGGCGGCGCTGCTGGCGCGGGCCGCGACCACGGCCAACTCGGGGGACTGAACTCCCCGACCTCTGGTGGCGTCTTGACATGAGCGAGGGAAGTGTGCTAGGATCCCAGCATACTGCTGGAATTTCAGCACAGACCCTCACATCGACCGGAGCCGCCGAATGCCGAACCCCACCCTGCTGGACCTGAGCCCCCGCGAGCGCCAGGTGATGGACACGCTCTATCGCCTGGGCCGGGGGACTGTGAACGAAATCATCGACGCCATGGAGGACCCGCCCAGCTACTCCGCGGTGCGGGCCGTCCTGCGGGTGCTGGAGGAGAAGGGCCAGGCGGTCCACCAGCAGGACGGGCCGCGCTACGTGTACCGGCCGGCGGTCGAGGCCGAGCGGGCGCGGCGGAGCGCGCTGTCGCACATGGTGCGGACGTTCTTCGACGGCCGGCCCGAGGCGGCGGCGCTGGCGCTCCTGAAGATGTCGGACGCGGCGGTCACGGAGCCGGAGATCGAGCGGCTGGCCGAAAAGGTGGCAGAGGCCCGCCGGGAGGGGAGGTAGCGATGCTGGCGATCGAGATCCTGCTGAAGGGCACGGTGCTGCTGGGGGTGGCGTACGGCCTGGCGGCGGCGCTTCGCGGCGCGGCGGCGGCCACGCGGCACCTGGTGTGGGCGTTCGGGCTCCTGGCGCTCCTGGCGCTGTCGGTTCTGACGGTGGCGGCGCCCTGGCGGCTGGCGGTGGTGCCGGCGCTGGCGCCCGGGGCTACGGCGGTATTCGGCGTGGCCGAGGCCCCGCCGGTGACGGAGGCCACGCGGATCGACGCGTCGGAGGCGCCCGTGGGGCCGGTCGCGGCGGCTACGGAGACCTCCGGTGAGGCGCCGGCTCTCTCGACCCCGACGGCAGAGGGGGCCACGGCCTCGCCGGCCGCGGCGGAAACCGGCGCCCGGCTCCCGGTGGCGCTCCTGATCGGCATCTGGGCGGCGGGCGCGCTGGCCGTCTTTTCTCGCTGGATCGTCGGCCTGGTCTCGCTCCGCCGGGTGGTCCGGCGGGCGCGGCCGCTGGAGGGCCCCGAGTGGGACGCGGCGCTCCGCGAGGCGACCGACCGGCTACTGCTGGACACGCCGGTGCGGCTCCTGGCCGGCGACGTGCCGATGCCGCTGACGGCCGGCGCGCTCAGGCCGGTCGTGATCCTGCCGGAGGCGGCGATGGAGTGGACGGACGAGCGCCGCCGCGCGGTCATCCTGCACGAGCTGGCCCACGTCCGGCGGCGGGACGCCCTGACCCACGCGCTCGGCTGGGCGGCCACCGGCCTCTGGTGGTTCCATCCGATGGTGTGGTCGGCGGCGCGGCACCTGCGCGCCGAGAGCGAGCGGGCGTGCGACGACCTGGTGCTCCGGGCCGGCACCCGCGCCTCCTCGTACGCCGACCACCTGCTGGACATCGTCTGCCACGCCACCAGCCCGCGGGCGCCCCTGCCGGCGATGCCGCTGGCCCAGCGCTCGGAGTTCGAGGGCCGGATGCTGCGGATCCTCTCGCCCGACGCGCGGCGGCACGGCCTGTCGGCCCTGAAGGGAGTGGCGCTGGCGCTGGCGTTCGCGTCGGTCGCGGTTCCGCTGGCGGCGATCGGCATGGCGCCGCCCGCCCTTGCCGACGTCGGGGACAACGCCCCGGCCGAGGACCGAAGCACGGCCCGGCGGGTGGTCGACGCGTTCCTGCCGGACGTCGCCTCCCGCGTGGTGGCGGAGCGGTTCCTAGACCCGGCGCCGGAGGCTTCGACCGCCGAGCGCGAGCAGGACCGCGCGGATCATGAGGCCGACCTGAACACCGACACCGACACCGACAGCGACACGGACGACGCCGTGGACGTCGATTCGGAGGACGTCTCCGAGCCCGCCATGAGCCCGCAGGAGCGGACGCGGGCGGTGACGGCACTGATGGCGCGCCTGTCCGACACCGACGCCGAGGTTCGCCAGGCCGCCGCGCGCGCGCTGGCCGGGCTGGCGGACCCCCGGGCGCTCGAAGCGCTCATGCGAGCGCTCCGCACCGATCCCGACGCCGGCGTCCGCCAGATGGCGGCGTGGGCCCTGGGCGAGATCGAGGACGCGAAGGCCGTTCCCGCGCTGGGCGAAGCGCTCCGCGGCGACGCCGACGCCGAGGTCCGCGCGGTGGCCGCCTGGGCGCTGGGCCAGATCGAGAGCCCGCGCGCGATCGAGTACCTGCAGTCGGCGCTCCGCGACTCGAGCCCGGCGGTCCGCATGAAGACGGTGTGGGCGCTGGGCCAGATCGAGGACCCCGCCGCGGTGCCGGCCCTGACCGGGCTCCTCCGCGACTCGAACGCCGAGATCCGCCAGAACGCAGCCTGGGCGCTGGGCCAGATCGAGAGCCCGGCGGCCGTCGACGCGCTGGTCGGCGCGCTCGGCGACTCGAACGTGGAGGTCCGCCGGAAGGCCGTCTGGGCGCTGGGCCAGATCGAGGACCCGCGGGCCCTGCCGGGCCTGGCCGGCGCGCTCAGGGACGGCGACGCCGAGGTCCGCTCGCACGCCGCCTGGGCGATCGGCGAGCTCCAGCCCGCCGCCGCGCCGGCCGCGCTGATCGACGCCGCCGGCGACGCCAACGCCGAGGTCCGCGAGAACGTGGCCTGGGCCCTCGGCGAGATCGAGGACCCGGCCGCCGTGCCTGCGCTCCGCCGGCTGACGCAGGATCCGATGGCGGAGGTGCGGAAGGACGCGATCCGGGCCCTGACGGACATCCACGCGCCGGTGGCCTACGAGGCGCTGGTGGGGCTCCTGGAGGACGAGGACCCGGAGGTCCGCAGGGAAGCCGCGCGCGCGCTCGGCGACGCAAACTGGGAGGGCGACGAGTGAGCGGCCGCCGCGTGGCGGCGGGCGCGGCGGTGGCGACGGCCGCGCTGACGCTGATCGTGGGCCTGGGGAGTGGGGGGTCGGCCGGTCCGGCCGCCTCCCCGGCCTCCGCCCAGCCCGTGGCGGCTCCCACCGACACGCTGGCGGCGGACCTGCTCGACCGGCTCCGCGGCCTGGACCCGGTGGCGTGCGCGCTGGCCACCCGGACGATCCGGTCGCGGAACATGTGGGTGGGCGACATGCCCTCCACGGGGAACGACGACGCCCGGACGGCCGAGATCGTGGCCTGGGCGCTGGAAGAGGGCGGCGCCGCGGCCATCCCGGTCCTCGCGGGCGCCCTGGGCGACGCCGACGGCTGCGTCCGCCGAGTGGCCGCCATCCGGCTGGCCCGGATCGACGAGCCGGCCGCGCTCGAGCGGCTGACCCGATCCCTGGACGCCGCCGCCCCCGGCGAGCGGGAGGCCGCCGCGCTGGGGCTCGGCATCCGTGGGCACGAATCCGCCATCCCCGCGCTGGTCCAGCGCCTGGAGCGGGACGACTCGGCACAGGTCCGCCGCGCGGCGGCCTGGGCGCTGGGCGAGATCGGCTGACGTCTTACAAATAAATCTGTTGAAACTTCGAAGCGCCTTCGCCGTAGGCGAGGTGCGACCGGAAGCCCTCATCGAAATCCCGTTGCCCGGCGAGGGGCGGCGTCATCCCTGAAGGAGGCTCCACGTTGAACCGTCCCCTGTTCGTCCTGCTCCTGACCCTGGGGTTCGCCCCCGCGGCCGCGCTCGCCCAGACCGGCCCCGGCGCCACGGTGACGCCGCAGATCCAGCCCACCATCGAGGTCTCCCGCGCCGCCGGTCCTATCGAGATCGACGGTGAGCTGGACGACGCGGGCTGGCAGGACGCCGCCCGCGCGACCGGCTTCGTGGAGCACTTCCCGAACGAGATGGCCGCGCCGGAGTACCAGAGCGAGGCGTGGGTCGCCTACGACGACGAGTACCTGTACCTGGCCTTCGTCGCCCACGACGATCCGGCCACCATCCGGACCTCGGTCCGCGACCGGGACCAGAACTTCAGCGACGACTTTATCGGGCTCATGCTGGACACCTACGGGGACGCCTCGTGGGCCTACGAGCTGTTCGTGAACCCGAGCGGCGTGCAGGGCGATCTGCGGATGGTCGGAACCGGCGGCGAGGACTCCGGCTTCGACATCGTGTGGTACGCCGAGTCGAAGATCACCGACACCGGCTATCAGGTGGAGATGGCGATCCCGTTCAAGAGCCTCCGGTTCCCGTCGCGCGCCGAGCAGGTGTGGCGGGTCAACTTCTGGCGGACCCGGCCCCGCGAGAGCCGGGCCCAGCACTCCTGGGCGGCCATCGACCGGGACAACCAGTGCTTCATGTGCCAGTGGGGAACGATGACCGGAATCCGCGGCGTGGAGCCGGGCGGCGCGCTGGAGCTGCTCCCCTCGCTGGTCGCCTCGCACTCCACGGTGCTGGAGGATCCGGACGACCCCGACTCCGGGCTGGACGACAGCGAGTTCGACGCCGACGCCGGGCTGACGGCGCGCTACGCCCATCCCTCCGGCATCACGCTGGAGGGCGCCATCAACCCCGACTTCAGCCAGGTGGAGTCGGACGTGGCCCAGATCGACGTCAACTCCACGTTCGCGCTCTTCTTCGACGAGCGGCGGCCGTTCTTCCAGGAGGGGAGCGAGCTCTTCGAGAGCTACTTCAGCCTGGTCTACACGCGGCAGATCAACGACCCGGTGGTGGCGGCCAAGGCGGTCGGCCGCCTGGGGCGGACCTCGTTCGCCTACATCGGGGCGTACGACAAGACGTCGCCGGTCCTCCTGCCGTTCCAGCAGCGATCGTTCGTCGGCACGGCGGACGAGAGCTTTTCGAACATCGCCCGCGTCCGCCGCACCTACGGCCAGAGCTCCTACGTCGGCGCCACGCTGACGGACCGCCGGTTCGAAGAGGGCGGGGGCGCCGGCACCGCCTGGGGCCTGGACGGCTCGCACCGGTTCATGGACAACTACCGGTTCGAGTACCAGGCGGTCGGCAGCCACACGCAGGAGCCGGACGAGGCGGGACCGACCGCAACTCTGGAAGACTTCACGTTCGACGACGGTGAGCACACCGGCGTCTTCGACGGCGAATCGTTCTCCGGCTGGGGGGGCTATGCCAGCCTGGAGCGGAGCGCCCGGTTCTGGAGCTTCGACTTCGACTACTGGGTCTCCTCGCCCACGTTCCGCGCCGACGACGGGTTCGAGACGCGGAACGACCTGCGGAACTTCGCCGCCTTCCAGGAGGTGAACTGGTACCCCGACCGGAGCTGGATCGACCGGTTCGGCGCCGACATCCGGGGCTCGTGGACCTGGACCTACGAGGGCGAGAAGCGCGAGAGGGTGATCAGCCCCTCCATCGAGGCGCAGCTGCCGCTTCAGACCTTCTTCGAGCTCGGTGGGTTGTGGTTCGAGGAGCGGTTCATGGGGGTGGATTTCGATGACATGACCGAGCTGTTCGTGTTCGTCGAATCGACCCCGATCGAGGAGGTCTCGGGTGGGGTCTACATGGAGTTCGGCGACGGGATCGCCCGGAACCTCGAGACGCCGCTGAAGGGCGACGCCTCGTTCCTCGAGGTGTTCGCCACGCTGAAGCCGATCGACCGGCTGGTGATCCAGCCTTCGGTGCAGTGGTCGCGGCTGGAGGCGGGCGGCGAGGAGATCTTCGACGGCTACATCTTCCGCACCCGCACCACGTTCAACCTGACCCGGCGCCTGTTCGGCCGGGTGATCGTGCAGTACGACGAGTTCGACGAGGCGCTGAGCGTGGAACCGCTGGTCACCTACCGGATCAACCCGTACACCCTCTTCTACGTGGGGTCGACCAACGCGTTCTCCCGTTTCGACCGCCGGGACCAGGGCCTGGGGAACGACTTCGACCCCACCTCGCGGCAGTTCTTCGCGAAGATCCAGTACCTGTTCCAGCCCTAGGGGCGACCGAGGAAGGATCCGGGAACGGCGCCGTGGCCGGCGCGTCGAGCGCCCGCCTCGTGACCCGAAGCGCCGCTCCCGGAGGTGGTGCGGGGTACTGCCTCAGCAGGGGCGGTAGTCTTCGTGGCAGTCTTCCGCCGGCTGCAGCGAGGAAGTCTCCGGCGCCAGCGGACCGGCCGAAGTCCCGCAGGCCGAGAGGATCAGGAGGACGGTTGGCACGGCGAGGAGGAGCTTCCGCATGGTGGTTCCTTTCTTCGCAGTCTTCCGAGTCGCCATCCGATTGTGCTGGACCGCACGGACATCTAGGTTCATCCTCATCGGGGGGCGTTACTTGAAGCGTCGCTCGGGCGTTACCTGAGGTCCGAACGACGCGTTACCCGGCCTCGGGAGCGGGAATGATCCAGAAGAACCCACCCATCGAGCTGCGTCTGCTGGGCCGGATCGCCGTCCGGTCGCCGGAGCGGGACACCGCCGACCGGGTGGTGACCCAGCCGAAGCGGCTGGCGCTCCTCTCCTACCTGGCCCTGACCCCGGGCTACCACCGCCGCGACACTCTGCTGGGACTTCTCTGGCCCGAGCTGAACACCTCCTCGGGCAGGCGGGCCCTCCGACAGGCGCTCCATTACCTCCGGGAGGCCCTGGGGGAGGTGCTCGACGCGCGGGGGTCCGACGAGATCGGCGTGGACCGTGGCCGGCTCTGGTGCGACGCCGAGGCGGCGGCCCGGGCCATTCAGGCGGGGGACGGCGGCCGTGTGGCCGATCTCTATCGGGGTGATCTCCTGCCCGGCCTGCACGTCTCCACTGCCTCGGCGGAGTTCGGCTTCTGGTTGGACGAGCAGCGGCTGAGCCTGAAGCAGGGGGCGGTGCGGGTTCTGAAGCGGCACGCGATGGAATGCCAGGAACAGGGCGACGCGGGCGGCGCCGTGGAGATGGCGCGTCGGGCCCTGGCGGTGGAGCCGACGGACGAGCGGTCCCTGCGGCTCCTCATGGGCGTCCTGGACGCCGCCGGTGACCGCGCCGGCGCCATCCAGGCGTACGAAGAAGCCGTCCGCCGCATCCGGGCCGAGGTGGAGGTCGAGCCCTCGGTGGAGACGGAAGCGCTCGCGCGGCGAATCCGGTCGCGAGCCACGCCGGTGGAAGAGCCGGCGCTCGTCGAAGAGGCCACGCCACTGACCGCCCGGTCCCTTCCCGATTACCTCACTTCGATGGTGGGTCGGGAGGGCGAGATCGGTGCCGGAGTCCATCTCCTGGCCAATCCGGACGCGCGGCTCGTGACCGTCACCGGACCCGGTGGCATCGGCAAGTCACGGCTGGCGGTCGAGATCGGACGGCGGAGCGCGGCCGGGTATCCGGATGGAGTGCACTTCGTGCCGCTCGTCGCACTCACCGACTCCGGCCGTGTGCTGGGCGAGATCGCCGCGACGCTGGGGGTCGAGGCGCGGGAGGGGATGTTGCTGGAGGCGGTCGCCGAGCGGCTTGCGGGGCGGCGCGCGCTCCTCGTGCTCGACAACTTCGAGCACCTGCTGGAAGCCGCGGCGGGGGTGGGCGAGCTCCTGGCGCGGGTTCCCGGTGTGGACGCGCTGGTCGCGAGCCGCACGCCTCTGAATCTGACGATCGAGCACGAGCTTCCGGTCCCGGCGCTGTCCCTGCCCGATCCGGGCCGACGTCTGGGTCTGGACCTGCCTCTCGCCTCCGAAGCGGTCGCGCTCTTCCGCGATCGCGCCGTGGCCGTCGACCCGGGCTTCAGGCTGAATTCCGGCAATGTCGAGAGCGTGATCGAGCTGGTCCTCCATCTGGATGGCCTGCCGCTGGCGATCGAGCTGGCCGCGGCGCGGATCCGCCAGATGCCGGTTCAGGAGATCGCCCGCCGACTCGCCGCCGGGACCGACGTCCTGGTGGGCGGGGCCCGGGATCTGCCCGACCGTCAGCGCACCCTCGCTTCCACCATTCGCTGGGCCAGCGATCTCCTCGAAGAGGAAGAACGGGAGCTGTTCCACGGACTCTCCGTATTCGCCGGCGAGTTCGGCGTCTCGGCCGTGCAGTCGGTCTGGCCGGACATGTCCAGTGGAGCCCTGGACGCCCTGGACGGTCTCGATTCGCTGGTGGACCGGGCGCTCCTTCAGCGGCCGGAGTGGGTGGATGGTGAGCCGCGGTACCTCATGCTGCGGACGATCCGTGACCACGCCGCGCGCGAGCTGGAGCGGAGCGGAAAAGCGGACGAGTGGCGCCGCCGGCTGGCCCTCCACTACTCCAGGTGGGCGGCGGAGGGAGCTCGAAACCACCTCTGCGCCCCCACCGAGAGGACGTGGCTGGCCCGGCTGGAACGGGAGCACGACAACATCCGGTCGATCCTCGACTGGTCGACCGGGCACGCGCCCGCCGTGGCGGCCTCCATCGCGGCGTCGATCCATTACTACTGGTACACCAAGGGGATGGTGTCGGAGGGCCGCGGCCGCATCGGTGGCATCCTGTCCGCGAAGGGGCACATCGGCGACGAGGTGCGGGCCCGGTTGATCGTGGCGGATGGGGCCTTTGCGGGACTCCAGGGCAATCTGGACGAGTCCATCGAACGGCGTCGGGAGGGCGTGGAGGTCTATCGGGCCATGGGGGACCAGAATCGGGTCGGCTGGGCCCTGCAGAGTCTCGGCATCGGACTTCGCGAGCGGGGTGACCTGGCCGGAGCCACCGCCGCGCTGGAGGAGGCGCTCGCTCTGGGACGGAAGCTGGAGGACCGGTCCCGCATCATGTTCGCCCGGTGTACGCTGGGGGAGATCGAGCTCCTCCAGGGGAACCAGGAGCGCGCGGAGGAGATGCTGAGAGACAGCCTCGTCCTGGCGGGGCGGCTCGAGGAGCGGTCGACGGAGGCGAGGTGCCTTCTCGCGCTGAGTCGTGTGGCCCATCTGCGGGCGGAGGCGGACCTGGCGGCGGAGCGATGCGAGGCGGCGCTGCGGATGTACGAAGAGGACGGCCATCAGATCGGGGCGGCCAATGCCAGCATGAGAATGGGCGATATTCTGCTCGCCGTGGATCCGTCCGCGGCGGATGCCCATTACGCCCGTGCCCTCGCGAACTTCCGGGCGATCGGGTACGGGATCGGGGTCTATCAGGTACTCGTGGCGCTGGCCGAGGCGATGGCGGGACGGGGGGACCGGACACGCGCCGCCCGCATGCTCGCGGGCATCGCGGCCTGGAGCGAGTCCGACGGCTCGAGTCGCGAGCCCGAGCTGGGGGGACGGCTGCGATCCGGCATCGCCGCGCTGCGGGAGGCGCTGGAGCCGGAGGTGTTCGAGCGCGAATGGTCCGAGGGCCAGACCTACTCCTTCGAACGCCTCCTGGCGATGGCGGACTCGCTGGTCCCGACCGTGGAGCTGAGGTCGGTCGCGGGCTGAGCCTCCGGCGGATCACCGCGCTCGAGGCGCTCCTGTGGTGTGTGCTGATCCTGGCGCCGCTGGTCCTGGTGGCGCGGGTGCCGCCCCGCCGGGAGGTCGTGGACGAGTGGCTGGAGGTCCAGCGGAGCGGCGACGTGGACCGGATGATGGATGCGCTGCCCGAGGAGCCCGTGCTGGACCTCCACTTCGGCGGCGGCTACCGCGGAGCGGGCCCGGCCCGGCAGGCGCTGGAGTGGCGCGCCGCGACCGGCAGCGCGTTCGAGGTGGAACGGGAGATCGAGAATGACGACGCCGACGGCCGGCTGGCCCTGCTGGTCCGGGAGCGGAGCCGGGTCTACGACCTGCTGGGCCACTCGCCGAGGTACGAGATGTTCTACTACGTTCGTGGTCGGGGCGTATCGGCGGAGCTGGCCGTCCGGGGGGATCGCGAGACGGACGCCGCGCTGGCCGACTCCCTGGCGGCGTTCGCCGCGTGGCTGGAGCCGGCGGAGCGCGCGGCGCTCTTCGCCGATGGCCGCCCGCGCTGGACCGGCGAGACCGCGGGCCCGTGGCTGGATCGCCTGGCGGCGTGGCGGGCGGCACGATGACCGGGCCGCCCGCGACGGGGGACGTCGACCCGGAGGAGTTCCGGCGCCAGGCCCACCGGGTGGCCGACTGGATGGCCGACTACCTGGCCGGGATCGAGGCGCTCCCCGTGGTGCCGAACGTGGCGCCGGGCGACGTGGCCGCGATGCTGCCGGCCGATCCGCCCGCTGGTCCCGAGTCGATGGACGCGATCATGGCCGACCTGGACCGGGTGATCGTCCCCGGCACGACCCACTGGGCGCATCCCCGGTTCCACGCGTGGTTCACCTCCAGCGGCAGCGGGCCCGGCATCCTCGGCGAGATCGTCGCCTCCGCGCTCAACGTGAACGGGATGACCTGGCGCTCGGCCCCGTCCGCCAGCGAGCTGGAGCGGGTGACGCTGGATTGGCTCCGCGGAATGATGGGGCTCCCGGACACGTTCTGGGGGATCGTCAACGAAGGGGCGTCGCTGAACGCGCTGGTGGCGCTGGCGGCGGCGCGGGAGTCGCTGGGGCTGTCGATCCGCGAGCGGGGGATGGCCGGCCGGAGCGACCTGCCGAGGCTCCGCGTGTACGCCTCCGAGGAGGCGCACTCCTCGATCGACAAGGCGGCGCTCACCCTCGGGTTCGGCGTGGAGGGGACGCGGAAGGTGCCGGTGGACGAGGCGTTCCGCATGCGCCCGGACGCCCTGGCCGCCGCCATCGCGGAGGACCGCGCGGCCGGCTGGGTCCCGGTCTGCGTGGTGGGCACGGTCGGCACCACGTCGTCGACCAGCGTGGATCCGATCCCGGCCATCGCGGACGTCTGCGCGGCCGAGGGAGTGTGGCTGCACGTGGACGCGGCGTATGGCGGCGCCATGGCGCTCGTGCCCGAGAGGCTGGAGGTCATGGCCGGCTGCGAGCGGGCCGACTCGCTGGTGGTGAACCCGCACAAGTGGATGTTCGTCCCGATCGGCTTCAGCGTGCTCTACACGCCGCACCCGGAGGTGCTGGAGCGCGCATTCTCGGTGGTCCCGGAGTACCTGCGGAACTACGCCGGGGACGTCGAGAACCGGATGGACTACGGCGTGACGCTGGGGCGGCGGTTCCAGGCGCTCAAGCTCTGGTTCGTGATCCGGGCGTTCGGCGCCGACGGGCTGGCCGCGCGGATCCGCGAGCACCTGCGCCTGGCCGCGTGGCTGGCGGAGACGGTGGACGGGGATCCCCGCTTCGAGCGGCTGGCGCCGGTCCCGATGAGCACCGTCTGCTTCCGCGCCCGGCCACCGGAGGGGCCGGAGGACGGAGCGGCGCTCGACGCGTACAACGAGCGGCTCCTGGCGGCGGTGAACGACGGCGGCGAGACGTTCTTGACCCACACCCGGCTGGCGGGGCAGTTCGCCCTGCGGCTGGTGATCGCGGGGATCCGGACGGAGGCGCGGCACGTGGAGGCGACGTGGGAGCGGATCCGGACGGTGGAGCGGCGGCTGGCGGAGTCGGCGTCGTACCCCTGACCCGATAAGGGGGTCAAGGAGCGTTGGCCGCCGCCTCCGACGGCTGGATCTCCGGCGCCTCCAGCACCACCCCGCCCAGATGCAGCTCCACCTCGTCCTGGCCGGCGGGGGCGAGATAGGCGGCCATCCGGAACCGCCCGTTCGGCGTCGAGACGCCCAGGATCGCGAGCGCGCCCGCCCCGGGGCGGAAGACCCACGACTCGCCGGGCCCCAGCTCCACCTCGAACGGCCGCAATACGCACTGGATCTTCCCCTCGGCCTGGTCCCAGGCCAGCCCGCCGCGCTCGTGGTAGGCGCGGAGGAGCGCCCCGCACTCGTGGGGGAACACGATCCGGCGCGTCTCGTTGCCGCGGTTGGTCAGCGAAACCCGCGCGTTCACTCCCGACGAGCCCGCCGCCAGGAGGACCGCGCGGTACTCGAGGTTCCCGCGCACGACCACCGCCTCGGAGGGAGGCGGCGTCCCGGGCTCGCCCGGCGCCACGAAGCCGACGGGCTCGGAGCAGGCCACCAGGAGCGCGGCGGCCAGAAGGCCGGTCAGTCGCGGTCTGCCCACAGGATCTCCACGTCGTATGCGTCCAGCTTCTCGTCGGCGGTCAGGATCGGAACTCCTATCCAGGAGCAGTCTCACGACTCGAAGGCGATTATGATCTCCTCGGGAAGCGGATCGTCGAAGTTCCCCGGGATCGTGTACAGCCCGTGATCACGACCCAACTCCCGCCGTGTCGGAGACCGGGCGGGCACCAGCCGCGCCACCGGCGCGCCATCGCGCGCGATCACGATCTCCTCGCCGCCCTCCACGCGCCGCAGCAGGCGGGAGAGGTGGGTCTTCGCCTCGTGGATGTTGACTTCGGCCATCTCGATCAAGGTGATGTTGGCCATGTGGTTAATCAAGCACATTCTGATCGGCGCGATCTGGCTCCTGATCGGAGCGGGAGAGTCCGGAGCGCAGACGCCCGCCCCGGCCGCTGAGGCCTTCCGTCGAGCCGGGGTGGAGCTCGAAGGGGGCAGAGCCTGGCAGGCCGTCTCTCTCTTCGAGCGGGCGATCCGCCAGGGATACCCGAAGGCCACTGCCTACCGGGCGCTGGCGGGCGCCTACCTCGCGCTCGACAACCGGCGCTTCGAGGCGCGGAACGCGCTGGAGCTCTCGCTCGCGGCCGATCCGGGCGACGTGGACACCTGGTACCGGCTGGCGGAGCTGAACCTGGAGCTGGGCGGCATGGACGCCGAGAACCGGGCGCGGGACGCTCTGCGGGAAGTTCTGCGGCTGGATTCCGGGTACCGGGACGCCTTCGACCGCTGGCGCCGGCTGTACCTCGACCGCGACGACGCCCTCCGGGTGGCGGAGCTGCTAGCCGACCAACTGGAGTTGGAGTACCGGCCGGAGATCGCCCTCCGGAGAATCCAGATACTCGCCGAGATCGAGCGTCACGAGGACGCGCTACGCGAGCTGCGGGATTTCGAGGAACGCGTGGGGGCTCCGCCCGGGCAAGCGGCGGCGTTACTGCACCGCAGAGGCGTCTCGGAGACGGCCGTCGGCCGGCACGAGGAGGGCTGGCGGAGCTACCGTCGCGGGATCGAGGCCGCCCGGCAGCCGTCCGAGCTCGAGCCATACTATCTCGACATCGAGCCGCTGCTGCCGGCGGATGACGTGCGGGACTGGTCCGTCTGGTCGCTGGACGAGCGGCGGGACTATCTGCTCCGGTGGTGGGCCCGCCGGAATCCACTGCCGCTCGACGACGTGAACGAGCGGTGGGTCGAGCAGATGCGCCGGATCCGGTTCGCGCGCGCCACGTTCCAGTACCGGAAGCCGATCCCGGTCATGGAAGGGGCGCCCGCGACCGCCAACGCCGATTTCGGCCTTCCCGTCCTCGAGTCCCGCCTGGATGGGCGGCTGATGGACGACCGGAGCTCGATTTACCTGCGGCACGGCCCGCCGGACTTCAAGGCCGGAGTGGGGGTGGACGAGTGCGGGTTCTGGTACTACGAGCGGGAAGGACTCCCCGCAGATGGATCGTTCGCGGTCAACCTCAGGCGCAGCGCCATGGGCAACGACTGCGTCTTTGCGGCCGGACCCACGACCGGCATGGGAGCCGGCCACTTCGCGCCCGGCGGCGTGGACCCGGAGGACGTCCCTCGGATCCAGGAGGCGGTGTGGGCGGATCTGGCGGTCGCCCGCAGCTCCGATTCGTATCCGTTCGAGATCGACGAGCGGATTCCGCTGGACGTCGCGCCCGCCACCTTCGCCGCCGGGGAAAACCTCAGCGAGCTAGCGGTCTACTTCGGTGTCCCCCGCGTGGCGCTCGACGCCGGATCCGGCCGGGCCCGTTATCGGAAGGGGCTGGTGGTGTACGACGGGGAATGGAACGAGGTCACCCGTGGCGTCGAGGAAATGGAGTACGTCCTGGGCCCCGGCTCGGAAGAGGGCGAGTCTACTACATTTGTGGTCGACCTGTTTCGTGTCTGGATTCGTCCCGGCGAATATCACCTGGCGCTCCAGATCGACGACCGGAATGGAGAAGGGATCGGAGTCTGGAAGGGGTCGGTGACGGTGCCCGCGTTCGGCGCCGCGGGGCCGGAGCTCTCGGACCTGCTCCTCGCCGGCAGCGTGGAGGAGGAGGGTCTCGCCCGCTTCACCCGGTTCGGGCACGTGGTTCTGCCCATCCCGTCCCGGACGTTGATCCGGGGGCAGCCGTTCTTTCTGTACTATGAGATCTACGGCCTGCAGGCGGAAGACGAGGGGAGCGCGCGGTTCCGGATCGAGTACGCGGTCCACGCCGAGCGGCTCGACCGGGGCGCTGTCCGCCGGCTCTTTCAGGGGCTCGCCGGGCTGGTGGGCGTGCGCGAGGAGAACGACGCGATCGTTCTCTCGTTCGATCGGGTGGAGCGGATCGAGGAGGGGCGGTGGCCGGAGGCGCTCTCCTTCGAGACCGCCGGTCTCCCGGCCGGCGACTACCGGGTCGACGTCACCGTGATCGACCGGTTGGCCGACGACCGGACCGTGGAGCGCTCGGTGGAGCTCACCATCCTCGACTGAGCGCCGCTACAGGATTGGCAGGTACTGCTCCACTTCCGCCCTGCTCACGTGGGCCCGCGCCTCTGACCAGTTAGCGCGCTTGTTCCGCAGGAACTGCTCGAACACATGCTCGCCGAGCGTCTCCCGCACCAGATCGCTCTCGCTCGCGAGGGCGATGGCGTGGCCGAGATCCTCGGGGAGGGTCTCGATGCCGCGCTCGATCCGCTCCTCTTCGGAGAGATGGTAGATGTTGACGTTCTCCACCGGCTCGGGCGGCACCAGCCCCTCCTCGATCCCCTTCAGCCCCGCCGCCAGCATGCAGGCGAACGCCAGGTAGGGGTTGCAGGCGGGGTCCGGCATCCGGAGCTCCACCCGGGTCGACTTCTCCTTGCCGGGCTTGATGTTCGGCACCCGCACCATGGTGGAGCGGTTGGCGTTGGCCCACGAGACGTAGATCGGCGCCTCGTAGCCGGGGACCAGCCGCTTGTAGGAGTTGACCCACTGGTTGGTGACCGCGGCGAATTCGCGCGCGTAGCGGAGCGTGCCGGCGATGTACTGGAGCGCGGTCTCGGACAGGTGGTACTGCGCGTCCTGCTCGAAGAACGCGTTCCGGTCGCCCTTGAACAGCGACTGGTGGCAGTGCATGCCGCTGCCGTTCACGCCGTAGATCGGCTTCGGCATGAACGTGGCGTAGAGGCCCTTCTCGTACGCCGTCCGCTTGACCACCGTGCGGTAGGTCTGGACGATGTCGGCC
>CAZUIY010000109.1:0-3381 GCA_964619975.1 uncultured Gemmatimonadales bacterium | reverse complement strand
CACTTCTCTTCGATCGCCGGTGAGGGTTTCAAGTCGCTGAGCGAGAACGACGAAGTCGAGTTCGACGTCGAGCAGGGCCCCAAGGGCCCCCAGGCGGCGAACGTCAAGCGCGCCTCCGGTTCCAGCGCGGACATGGAGTAGTACAACCCTCCGCGGCCACCCGTTGGCCGCAGTGGTAACGAAAACCCCCGTCGGTTCGCCGGCGGGGGTTTTTCGTTTCCCCCACCTGTAAGAAATCGCCTAACCCAGGACGGCGTAGCCGGCGTAGAGTCGTGACAACGCACTGTAACCAGGGAGGTCGGAGGATGGGACTGTTCGATCGAGACGAGAAGGAAAAGCCGGATTTCTCGAACGTGGAGAGTGGCTCCTCTTCCACCGCGCCGGAAACGCGCGAGTCGGCGAGCCAGACCTATACCGTGAAGGGCGGCGACACGCTGTGGGCGATTTCCGAGCGCTTCTACGGCGACGGCAGCCAGTGGCCGCGTATTCACGAAGCCAACCGGGACCTGATCGAGGATCCCGACGTGATCCAGCCGGGGTGGGATCTCGCCATTCCGCCCGCGGACGAGGACGAGACGACGGGAGGTGACGAGTGAAGCGCGCCCTGAACTGGACGCTCGGGCTGACCGTGCTCGTGGTCCTCACGATCGCGGCCTGCGGCGACTCCGAGCCGGAGATGCGGGAGACGACGGTCGAGGAGCCCGAGACGGTCGCGGTCTCGGACGTCACCCTCGGCAACACCCTCGGGGCGGACAACCGGATCGCCACCGAGACGGGCACCTTCCGCCCGACGGACACGATCTACGTGTCGGTCGAGACCAACGGCACGGCCCAGAGCACGCAGCTGACCGCCCGCTGGACGTACGAGGACGGGCAGGTGGTGGACGAGACCTCGCGGACGATCGCGCCCGACGGTCCCGAGGTGACGGAGTTCCACGTTTCGAAGCCGGACGGATGGCCGGCGGGCGACTACGAAGTCGTGATCCTGCTGAACGGCCAGGAGGCCGAGCGCGCGTCCTTCAGCGTGGAGGACGGCGCCTAGCCGGCCACCCGGACGCACAGGACGCGGGGCAGCCGCGCGGGCAGGCGCCGCCACGTCTCGCCCGCGTCGGCGGAGGCCAGCACGTCCCCTCCGGTCGTCCCGGCGTAGACCCCGGTCGGGTCGCGGCCGTCGACCACCATCGCGTCCCTCAGAACGCCGCTGTAGACCGGCTCGTCGCTCGGCCGGGCGTCGAGCTCGGTCCACCGCTCACCGCGGTCGGTGGAGCGCCACACCCGGGGCCGTCCCTCGCCGAAGACCCGGTTCATGTCCGACTCCACCGGCATCACGAACAGCTCCCCCTTCCCCGACATCGCGATCGGAAAGCCGAACTTGAACGGGATCTCCCCGTCGATCGCCTTCCACTCGCCGCCGCCGTCGTCGCTCCGGAACACGCCGCTCGATCGCGTGCCGTCGGGCGTCATCGTGTGGGCGTGAAACTGCATGAAGAGCCGCGCCGGATCCGCCGGGTCCTGGACGATCTTGTGGATGCAGTACGCGGCGTCCTCGTCGGGGGAGCCGGTCGCCATCATCGGGGGGAGGCCGCGGTTGAGCGCCGTCCACGTCTCGCCGCCGTCGGTGGTGCCGAACACGCCGACCGCGCTGATCCCGACCCATATCCGCCGGGGATCGGCGGGGTCGCTCAGGATCGTGTGCAGGCAGAGGCCGCCGAAGCCGGGCATCCAGTGGGGGCGGGACGGGTGGCGGGTCAGCCCCTCCACCTCGCGCCACGACTCGCCGTCGTCGTCGCTCCGGTAGAGCGCGGCCTCGTCCACGCCGGCGTACAGCGTGCCCTCGGCCGGGCCGCGGACGATCTGCCACACCTTGTTCAGGGGGTGCGCTCCCGGCTCCTCCGTCTCTTCCGCTGAGCGGAGCGGCGTCTCCTTCCAGGTGGCGCCACCATCCCGCGTCTCGCGGATCGTGGTCCCGAACGCCTCGTGCGAAGTGCCGACCATCAGGTGGTCCGGGTCGTCCGGATCCGGCAGAATCGCCTCCACCCGCCACTCCGGAAGCATCGGCTCCTTCACCCGCCACTCGCGGCGGTCGCCGTCGGACTGGAAGCCGTACACGCCTTTGACCGTACCGACCCACAGGTCCACCCGCTCGCTCATTCGGTCCTCCTCGATGATGACGTCTTCATCCCCCGCTGACGGCTTGGACGATCTCCAGGCGGTCGCCGGGGGACAGCGTCGCGTCCGAGCCCCTGGACGCGAGCCGGTCGTTGTGCAGCAGCAGAACGTGGGGACGGAGATCCCCCGCGTCGGTGAACACGTGGGTCGCCAGGAGCGGCCACCTCCGGCGGATCTCGGCGCACGCGCCGGCGAGGCGCTCGGCCTCCAGCTCCAGCCGGGGCAGGCCGCCCGCGCTGTCCTGGAGGATCCGCGGAATCGCGATCGTCACGTGGGGCATGAGGCGGGAGTATTCACCCTCGCCGGGGCGGGGGCAACGGGAGGCCGGCCGCTGGCCGTCCATCAGCGCGGGAGTGATCGTATGCCGGCACCCGCACCGAATTCCCTCACAGGAGAAGAGGCACATGAGCGACGTCACGACCGCCCGTCTGGAGGAGGTCGAACCCTACAGCGGCCCGCACGCCCTGGAGGGGATCCGGTTCCGTCCCCTGGCGCGCGCTCTCGGCGTGACCGCCTGGGGCATGAACCTGATCGAGATCGCTCCCGGCGCGGCCACCTACCCCACGCACGACCACGCCGGCGACGGCCAGGAGGAGGTGTTCGTGGTCCTGGAGGGCGACGCCGTGCTGTGGGCCGACGGGGAGGATCGGGCCGTCGGCGCGGGGAGCGTGGTCCGGATCGGCCCCGGCGTCGAGCGGACGTGGCGGCCGGGCGAGGGGGGCGTGACGCTCCTGGCGCTCGGCGGCACCCCGGGCAAGGCGTACGAGCCGCGAGCCTGAGACGAAACTCCCGCCCGCGGCTCCCGTTGGGGAGTTGCCGCCGGCCTCGTCCCACCACGAAAGGATCCCCATGAGATTCGTCGTCGTCCTGATGGCCCTGGCGACCACGGCCGGGCCCCTGGCCGCCCAGAATGTCGGCCGGGTCGTCGCCGACACCGTCCCCGCCCCCTCGCTCGCCGGTAACCTGCTCGGCGACCCGACCGAGCAGCCGGCGTTCGTCTACCTGCCGCCGGGCTACGACGAGGAGCCCGACCGGCGCTACGCCACCATCTACCTGCTGCACGGCATCCTGGACGGCCCGCGCGTCTGGGTGGAGCCGGTCTACCAGGGGATGACGATCCAGGCGGTCATGGACAGCCTGATCGCGGCCGGCGAGATCCGGCCCTCGATCGTCGTCATGCCGAACGGGTCCAACGCCTACGGCGGGAGCATG
>CAZUIY010000108.1:0-12495 GCA_964619975.1 uncultured Gemmatimonadales bacterium | reverse complement strand
ATCCATCTCCGAGAAGGGCCGTCCCAGGTCCGAGCGGAGGAGCTCGAACATGCGCATCGCCGGGCGGTTCGCCAGCGCCATCCGGTCGCTCGAGTCCACCGCGATCTGGGCGTACGGCACCGCCTCCAGCACTCCATCCCGCAGATCCACCGGCTCGTTCCCCTGGGGGATCGCCTGGGGCGCCGGGGTCGGGCTCGGCGCATGGAGCGGATCCTGCAGGTTCCCCCGCGGAACCTTGCGGAAGATGCGGTGCTTCATGTCCTCGGGCTCGAACAGCGTTCCGTGCCTCAGCAGCATCTCGGCCTTGCCGAGGAACAGGTAGCCGTCGTCGTTCAGGGCTGAGTGGAAGCGCGCCAGGATCCGTCCCTGCATCTCGGTGTGGAAGTACATCAGCGTGTTGCGGCAGACGATCAGGTCCACGCGCGAGATCGGAGCGTCCTGTACCAGATCCAGCCCGCCGAAGACGATCGGCCGCCGGAGGTCCGGCCGGAAGACGAACCGGCTGCCGGAGGGCTCGAAGTACTTCTCGCGAAGCTCCGGCGGCACCGTGTCCAGCGCGTCCGCCGAGTAGATGGCCTGGCGAGCGTGGGAGAGCGCGGTGTCGTCCAGGTCGGAGCCGTAGATCTTCACCCGTTCCCGGAACGGCTCCACGCCCATCTCTTCGGCGAGCACGATCGCCGTCGTGAACACCTCCTCGCCGGACGCGCAGCCGGGAATCCAGATCCGGAGCGGCGACTCGGGCTCCCGGGCGCCCAGGATCCCGGCCACGGCCTGCTCCCGGAAGGCCTGCCAGTACTCGGGGTCGCGGAAGAAGGCGGTGACGTTGATCAGGATGGTGTCGAACAGCCGGGCGAACTCCTCGGGCTGCACCTCGAGCTGGTCGATGTACTCCTCGCATGTGGCGGCGCCGACGTCCTTCATCCGCTTCTCGATCCGGCGGGACAGCGTGGAGCGCTTGTAGCCGGTGAAGTCGAACCCGCGGCGGCTCCTCAGGTACTCCAGGAGCGACTCCAGCTCGTCGGCCTGCAGCGTCATGGGGCCTCCGGCTGGAGTTGCCGGAGAAGGGCCGGGGCGATCTCCTCCAGCGGCAGGACCTCGGTGGCGCAGCCCGCCTGAACGGCCGCCCGCGGCATCCCGTCGAACTCGCTGGTGGCGGGATCCTGGACGAGCACCACCCCACCGGCACGCCGGACGGCGGCCGCCCCGGCGGCGCCGTCGGAGCCCGTGCCGCTCAAGACCACCGCGATCGCCCGCGGGCCGTACGTCTCCGCCACCGACGTGAAAAGGACGTCGGCGGAGGGCCGCACGAACTGGACTGCCGGGGTCTGGGAAAGCCGGGCCACGCGCCCGGCGTCGATCCGCAGGTGGTGGTCCGGGGGCGCCAGGAGGAGCCGGCCCGCCGCGAGCGGCGCGCCGTCGACCGCCTCCTCGATGACGAGCGCCGTCTTTCTCCCCAGCACCTGAGCCAGGGCGCTCCGGTGGTGGGGGTCCAGGTGCTGAACGGCCACCATCGCAGCGGGGAAGTCGGCCGGGATGGCAGCCAGGAGGAGAAGCAGGGCGTTGACACCGCCGGCCGAGGAGGCCAGCGCCACGACATCGAACCCGGTGCCTGAGGCGGACGAGGGCGCCGCCGACCTGGAGGGCGCCGAAGAAGACGGGTCCGGCGTCCGGCTGGAATCGTCGGCGGCCGGGTCTTGCCGCTCCGGCCGCGGCGCCCGGGTCCGGTCGGCAAGGGCGTGGAGCCGCTCGATCTCCCCGGCGGAGCGCTGGATCGCGCCCTGGATCTGCCGCCTCAGCTCGCGGGACCGCTCGATCTCGCGAGCCGACCCTGTAGGGCGGGTCTCGGTGGCGAGCTCGTCCATCAGCCGCCGGGTCTCGCGCGAGAGGTCGACCCCCAGGTCCGCCTGGAACCGCCGACCGGCCTCGCGAAAGACGGCCACGCCCGCGCCGAGATCGCCGCGGGAGAGCAGCGCGCGGAGCCGCTGGCGCAGGAGCGTCTCGTCGTAGGGTGCCGTCTCCATGCCTCGCCGGAGCCAGTACGCCGCGGCCGTGGGCCGGTGCGCGAGATCTTCCGAAGCCGCCAGGTGGGTCGCCCCCCGCGTGGCGCGTCGCTCGATGCGCCGCCGCTCGGCCTCGATCCACTCGTCCAGCGCCTCCGATCCCGACGGGCCCGCCTCGTGGAGGAAGGGGCCGCGGTAGAGGACCATCGCCTGCCCCGGCCGCGACCCGTCGATCGCCTCGTCGAACTCGGCCACGTCCAGCCGCAGGCGGCGCGGATCGACGCCCACCCGGGAGCGCCCGTGCCCCAGGAGGACCCCGGGTCCCAGGCGCTTCCGGAGGTAATGCAGCGACTGCCGGAGCGCGTTGCCGGCCGCCGAACCGGAGGAGTCGGGCCAGAAGTCCGCCGCCAGCACTTCCCGGTCGTGAAGCTCTCCCGGCCGCGGGTGAGCCAGACGGACCAGCATGAGGAGCCTGCGGGGCTCCAGCGGGACGTCGTCGGCGTCTTCGGGCCACCCGAGAGGGGTCCAGGAGACCTCGGAGTGCGCCGACAGCGACAGGTGGCCTAGGGTCCGGAGAAGAAGGATGGGAGGGGCCATGATGGAGAAGATGGGCTCCGCCCGAGCGTGCCGCCAGTGTTTCGTAACGGAGCCGTAACGGGGGGGCGGGTATCCTTGTCATTCCTCCAGAAAGAAAAGGATACATATGCTTCCAATCAGCGAGCCCCTCGCCGGGGCGACCCCGCCCGGTGACTCGTCCCGCTCGGCCCTGGACCAGCTCGCCCTGTTCGCGGACGTTCCGCGCGCGGCGCGGGATGCCCTGCTGGCGGTGTCGACGGAAGTGGCCTTCCAGCCGGGCGAGCGTCTGGTGCCGCTGTTCCGCGCCCGGCCCCGGATCCTCTTCCTCCTGAGCGGCCTGGCCAAGCTGGCGGCGGTCAGCCCCAACGGCATCGAGCGGATCGTCTACGTGTACCGCCGCGGCGACGTGGTGGGTTCGCGTTTCCTGGTGGAGGCGCCGGGAGATGGGCAGGAAGTGGTGGCGATGACGCCGGTGGAGACGCTGAAGGTGGAGCGGCCGGACTTCATCCGGGTGGGAGAAGCCCACCCGGAAGTTCTGCTGGCGGTCACCCGCGAGTTCACCGCGCGGCTCGAGCGCGTGACCGGCCGCTTCCTGGGCGCGCTGACCAGCGAGGTGCCGGTTCGCCTGGCCCGGCTGCTGCTGGACTTCGTCCAGGACAGCGACGGCGACTCCGGCGGCTTCGTTCCCATCGTACACCCCGTAACGCACGAAACGATGGCCCAGATCGTGGGCGCCAGCCGGCCCCACGTTTCCTCCGTGCTGGGCCACCTGGAGTCGGCCGGGGCGGTCCGCCGGCTTCACCCGCGCGGGATCGAAGTGTGCCCGCAGCGGCTCAGGCAGATCGACCGGGCGGGAGAGTTCGCGCTACCGGAGTAACCGCTCCATCCTTAGCCCGTTGACGCCGGTGCCGCCGGAAGGCGACTCTCCTGGCGTGACGCGCCGCGACAAGACCGTGCTCCTCGTGGCGGTCGCCCTTCTGGCGATCGCCGTCTTCGCCCTGGTGGCGGGCGGCTTCCTGTGGCCGCGGCCCCAGTTCCGGAACGGTCCGTGGGAGGCGCCCCCGATGGAGAC
Organism: uncultured Gemmatimonadales bacterium; assembly: GCA_964619975.1. Lineage (GTDB taxonomy): Bacteria > Gemmatimonadota > Gemmatimonadetes > JACCXV01 > JAHWKZ01 > DATLFF01. Next base: position 8,847 of record CAZUIY010000108.1, on the reverse strand, counting down.
GGCACCGGAGACCCCGGCCGCCTGATCCTTCCGGACCCGGAATCGCGTGATAGGGGTGTAGCCACCCTGACCCGCAGACCGGAGGGATCCCATGCCCGTCCGCATCGCTCTCGTCACCTGGGCGACGCTCCTCGTCGCCACCGCCCCCGCGCTCGCCCAGCGCACCCCCAGCAGCACCGATCCGATCCCCGCCCTCGAGCGGACGATCGCGTCGCTCGAGTCCCGCCTGGTGGCCGCCGAGAAGTCGGCGCTCAACGCGCACAGCCGGCTGAAAACGGTGGAAGCCAGGATCGGCGTCCTGGAGGACCAGTCCGCCACGGCGGCGGCCGACGTGGTCGGGTTCACCCAGGAGGGCTCCTCGCTCGTCGTGGAGCACGGCGGATCCCGGCTCGAGATCGGCTCCGGCGGTGTGACGCTGGAGGGGAGCTCGGTGAACGTGGAGGCGGTCGGGGCCCTGGACCTGACGGCGGGCTCGAACCTGGATCTGGAGGGGGGCGCCAGCGTGAGCGTGGAGACGGCCGGCTTACTCGAGTTGAAGTCGAGCGGGACGGCGACCCTCGAGGGTGGCAGCGCGCTGAACCTCAAGGGCTCGCTGGTGAGATTTAACGACGGGAGCAAGCCGATCGCCCGCATGGGGGACGTTCTTCCCGTCATAATCTCACATCCAAGCCCCGCTTCCGGAACCGCCCCGATCGACCAGGGCTCACTCACCGTGATGGTCCCCTAGGGACGTGCATGGCCGCGACGTCGGCGGGCGTTGACCCGCCGGCCCGCGGGGACGAGTCTCTGGGCATGAACGACGCTCTCAGAATCGCGTGCGGCCAGGGGTTCTGGGGCGACCGGCTCGACGCCCCCGTCGAGCAGGTCCGCCGCGGGCCGATCGACTACCTGATGCTGGATTACCTGGCCGAAGTCACCATGTCGATCCTGCAGAAGCAGCTGTCGCGCGATCCGGCCGCCGGCTACGCGCGCGACTTCGTGCCGCTCATGGCCGAGATCTGGCCCGACGTGGTGGGGAAGGGGATCCGCGTCGTCACGAACGCCGGCGGCGTGAATGTCTCCGGCTGCCGGGACGACCTGCTGGAGGCGGCGCGCGCGGCGGGGCTGGCCGGCCGGGCGAAGGTCGGAACCGTCACCGGGGACGACATCCTGGAGCGGCTCCCCGACCTGATCGAGCGCGGCCACGCCCTCGCCAACCTGGACGACGGCCGGCCGCTGTCCGACGTGGTCGACCGGGTGGAGAGCGCCAACGCCTACATCGGCGCCGTCCCGATCGTGGAGGCGCTGGAGCGGGACGCCCACGTCATCGTCACCGGCCGCTCCACCGACACCGCGCTCACCTACGCGCCCATGATCCACGCCTTCGGCTGGGCGTGGGACGACTGGGATCGCCTGGCGCACGGCGTCGGGGGCGGCCCCGGGAACGCGTGCGGCGCGCAGGCCAGCGGCGGCAACTGCCTGGTCCCGGGGTGGGAGGAGATCGACCTCGTTGACCTCGGCTACCCGATCATCGAGGCGACCGCGGACGGCCCGTTCGTCCTCACCAAGCACGACGGCACCGGCGGCCGCGTCTCGCCGGCGATCGTGAAGGAGCAGATCCTCTACGAGATGGGGGACCCTGCGGGCTACATCACTCCCGACTGCGTGGCCGACTTCACCACGATCCGGCTGGAGGACGACGGGCCCGATCGGGTGCGGATCCACGGTGTCCGGGGGGCGCCCCGTACCGACAGTCTCAAGGTCTCGATCGCGTACTCCGCCGGGTACAAGGCGGTCGGCACGCTCGTCTACGCGTGGCCCGACGCGCCGAAGAAGGCGCGGAAGGCGGAGGCGGTGCTCCGCGGCCGGTTCGAGCGGCTGGGGTTGTCGTTCGACGAGGTGCGGGTCGAGTGGGTCGGCTGGAACTCCACCCACGGCCCGCTGGTCGGAGAGCCGCCGGAGGACATCCCCGAGATCGAGCTCCGGGTGGCGGTCAAGTCCGCCGACCGCGCCGCGGTGGAGCGGTTCACCCGCGAGATCGCCCCGCTGGTCCTCGCCGGCCCCCCCAGCGTGACCGGCTTCGCCGGCGGCCGCCCGCGGGTCCAGGAGATCGTGGCGTACTGGCCGGCCCTGATCGACCGGAGCGAGATCGAGCCCCACCTGGAGGTGGAGGTCACCGAAGCGTAGGGGTCAGCCGGTGTCGCATAGGTTGGACGAGAAGGACTTGACCGGATGAAGATCGCGGAGGTGCTGTGATGGACGAAGCCACTACGACGAAGCGGGTCCAGCTCCGGCGGCTGGCCCACGCCCGCTCGGGAGACAAAGGCGACACCGCCAACGTGGGCGTGATCGCCTTCTCGCCGGAGGCGTACCGGTTCCTGCGAGAGGCGCTGACGGCGGAGCGCGTGACGGAGCACTTCTCCGGCATGATCCGGGGCCCCGTCGAGCGGTTCGAGCTCGACAACCTGGGGGCGTTGAACTTCCTGCTGCACGGCGCCCTGGGCGGCGGCGGCACGGTGAGCCTGATGACCGACGCGCAGGGGAAGGTGTACTCGACCGCGCTCCTCCGGCTGGAGATGGACGCGCCGGACGACGTGCTGGCCTCGATCGGCGGGGTGGCCCCGTGAGCGGGCGGGCCGTCCGCTGGGAGGTCGGCGAAGACGGGGTGGCCGTGGTCACGCTGGCGCGGCCCGACAAGCGGAACGCGCTGGACCCGGCGACGATCGCCGGCCTGGACGCCGCCTTCGCCGCCGCCGGCGCGGACTCCGGGACGCGCGTGATCCTGCTGAACGCCGAGGGCCGGGACTTCTGCGCCGGGGCCGACCTGGCCCACATCGAGGCCACGATCGACGCGTCGATGGAGGACCTGGTGGAGGACGCCCGCGCCCTGGGCCGCGTGTTCCGGCGGATGCGGGACTGCCCGAAGCCGATCGTGGCGGCGGTCCAGGGGAACGCCCTGGCTGGCGGCGCCGGGCTCGCCACCGCCTGCGACATGGTGCTGGCGGCGGACGACGCGCAGCTCGGCTGGCCCGAGATCCATCTCGGCTTCGTCCCCGCCATCGTCATGACGATGCTGGTCCGCTGCGTCGGCGAGAAGGTGGCGTTCGAGCTGGTGGCGCGCGGCGAGCGGGTGAGCTCGTCCCGGGCCCGCGAGCTGGGGCTGGTCAACTGCGTCTACTCGCGGCACACGCTGGATCAGGACGCCCGCTCCTACGCCGCCGACCTGGCCGGCCGCTCGGCCTCGGCGCTGGCCCTGACCAAGGGCCTCCTCTACGAGCTCGGTGACCTCTCCTTCGACGACGGGCTGGAGCGGGGCGCGCGGGTGAACGCCGAAGCGCGCGGGACGGAGGACTGCCGGGCCGGCATCCGCGCCTTCCTCGCCCGGAAGCGCGGCGAGGACGCCGCTGTCGAGTCGAACGGAGACGGCGCGAGCGACTCCGGCGAACCCGGCCGGGACCCCTCCACGACCTGACTTCCGGTTTGCGCCGCGTGCCGCCTCCCGTCCACCTTGTGCGGCGATCGAGGCCGGGCCGCGGCCGATAATCGGGTGAGAGGGATGATGGGACGAGGAGAGAGTCAGGCAGCCGGGAGCGCGGACGGCCGGCGTCGAGTCGCCGTCGAGAGCGTCTGGCCGGAGGTGGATTGCGGCCGGTTTCCCGCCAAGCGGATCGCGGGCGAGACCGTGACGGTGGAGGCCGACGCCTTCACCGACGGGCACGACGCCATCCGCTGTGTGCTCCTCCACCGGAAGGAGGACGAGTCCGGCTGGAGCGAGTCCGACATGGAGCCGCTGGGGAACGACCGGTGGCGCGGGAGCTTTCCCGCCGAGGGCCTCGGCCTCCACCGCTTCACCGTCGAGGCGTGGGTCGACGACTTCGAGACGTGGCGGCGCGACTTCGAGAAGCGGCGGGAGGCCGGCCAGGGCCTGGCGGTCCCGCTGGAGGTGGGCGCCCGGCTGGTAGAGGCGGCGGCGGCCCGCGCGGCGGCCGCCGGAGAGACCGCCGACGCCGCGGCGATGGAGGAGCGGGCGGCCGGCCTGCGGGCCGCCGCCACCGAGCCCGATCCCGCTCCCGCCGGGCCTGCCGGGTCGGACGATTCCGACTCCGACGCCGCCGAGCCCGCCCCCGACCATCCCGCCCTGGACCCCGAGCTCGCCGACCGGGTCGCCCGCCACCCCGACCGCGCCCACGCCACCCGGTACGCCCGCGAGCTCCGGATCTGGGCCGACCGCCCGCGCGCCCGCTTCGGCGCCTGGTACGAGTTCTTCCCCCGCTCGACCGGCCCGGCCGGCGAGCACGGCACCTTCGAGACCGCCGCGGAGTTCCTCCCGTACGTGGCGGAGATGGGGTTCGATGTCGTGTACCTCCCGCCGATCCACCCGATCGGGACCACGTTCCGGAAGGGGGCCAACAACGCGGTCACCGCCGAGCCGGGCGAGCCGGGCAGCCCGTGGGCGATCGGCGCGGCCGAGGGTGGGCACACGGCGATCCACCCGGAGCTCGGCACGCTCGAGGAGTTCCGCGCGTTCCGCGAGCGCGCCGAGGCGCTGGGCCTCGAGGTGGCCCTGGACGTCGCCTTCCAGACCTCGCCGGACCACCCGTGGGTGGAGGCCCATCCCGAGTGGTTCCGCCACCGTCCCGACGGCACCATCCAGTACGCCGAGAACCCGCCCAAGAAGTACCAGGACATCTACCCGCTCCACTTCGAGGGCGAGGAATGGAGCGAGCTGTGGGACGCGCTGGAAGGCGTGTTCCGGTTCTGGATCGAGCAGGGCGTCCGGATCTTCCGCGTGGACAACCCGCACACCAAGCCGTTCGCCTTCTGGGAGGCCGCCATCGGCTCCATCCGGGCGGACCATCCGGACACGATCTTCCTGGCCGAGGCCTTCACCCGGCCGAGGGTCATGTACCGGCTCGCCAAGCTGGGATTCACGCAGAGCTACACCTACTTCGCCTGGCGCGATCACAAGGCCGAGCTGGAGGCGTACGCGCGGGAGCTCGCCACGCCCCCCGTGTCGGACTTCTTCCGCCCCGCCTTCTGGCCCAACACGCCCGACATCCTGACCGAGCGGCTGCAGACCGGCGGGCGCGGGGCGTTCATGGCGCGGCTGGTCCTGGCCGCCGCGCTCTCGCCCACCTACGGCATCTACGGCCCGGCGTACGAGCTCATGGAGAGCGCGCCGCGGGAGCCGGGCAGCGAGGAGTACCTGAACAGCGAGAAGTACCAGATCCGAGACTGGGACCTGAAGCGCTCCGACAGCCTGCGCCACTTCATCGGGCGGGTGAACCGGATCCGTCGCGACCACCCGGCGCTCCATCATTCCGGCAACGTCACGTTCCACCCCACCGACAACGACCGCCTGATCGCCTGGAGCCGGCGGAGCCCGGACGGCCGCGACGTGGTCCTGGCGGTGGTGAACCTGGACCCGCACCACGTCCAGACCGGATGGGTGGAGCTGGACCTCCCGGCGCTGGGCCTGGAGCCCGACGAGCCGTTCCAGGCGCACGACATGCTGGGCGGCTCCCGGTACCTGTGGCGGGGCTCCCGCAACTACGTGGAGCTGAACCCCGGCGTGGTCCCCGCGCACCTCATCCGGCCCGTCCGGCGCGCCCGCACCGAGCGCGACTTCGAGTACTTCCTGTAGGGGGACCGATGGCGAACCGGCACACCGACGAGTCGCTTCTCGAGGCCGATCCCCTGTGGTACCGGGACGCCGTGATCTACGAGCTCCACGTCCGCTCGTTCGCCGACTCGGATGGCGACGGGATCGGCGACTTCCAGGGGCTGACGGCCAAGCTCGACTACCTGCAGGACCTGGGCGTGACCGCGCTGTGGCTCCTGCCGTTCTACCCGTCCCCGCTCCGGGACGACGGGTACGACATCGCCGACTACCGGGCGATCCACCCGTCCTACGGGACGATGCGGGACTTCAAGCGGTTCATGAAGGAGGCCCATCGGCGGGGGCTCCGCGTGATCACCGAGCTGGTCATCAACCACACCAGCGACCAGCACGCGTGGTTCCAGCGAGCGCGGCGGGCGAAGCCGGGCTCGGCCCACCGCGACTTCTACGTCTGGACCCAGGACCCCACCCTCTACGACGAGACGCGGATCATCTTCCAGGACTTCGAGCCGTCCAACTGGACGTGGGACCGCGAGGCGGACGCTTACTTCTGGCACCGGTTCTTCCACCACCAGCCGGACCTGAACTTCGACAACCCGGCGGTCCACCGGGAGCTGTTGAAGGCGCTGGACCACTGGCTCCGGATGGGCGTCGACGGGATGCGGCTGGACGCGATCCCGTACCTCTACGAGCGGGAGGGGACCAACTGCGAGAACCTTCCCGAGACCCACGCGTTCCTGAAGAAGCTCCGGGCGCATCTGGACGAGAACTACGAGGACCGGATGTTCCTCGCCGAGGCGAACCAGTGGCCCGAGGACGCGGCCGAGTACTTCGGCGACGGCGACGAGTGCCACATGAACTTCCACTTCCCGATCATGCCGCGGCTCTTCATGGGGCTCCGGATGGAGGACCGGTTCCCGATCATCGACATCCTGGAGGAAACGCCGCCGATCCCGGAGAACTGCCAGTGGGCGATGTTCCTCCGAAACCACGACGAGCTGACTCTGGAGATGGTCACCGACGAGGAGCGCGACTACATGTACCGGGTGTACGCCTCCGACGAGCGGGCCCGCATCAACCTGGGGATCCGCCGCCGCCTGGCGCCGCTGCTGCAGAACAACCGGCGGAAGATCGAGCTCATGAACTCGCTCCTGTTCTCGCTGCCCGGGACCCCGGTCCTCTACTACGGCGACGAGATCGGGATGGGCGACAACTACTGGCTCGGTGACCGGAACGGCGTTCGCACCCCCATGCAGTGGTCGGGCGACCGCAACGCCGGCTTCTCCGACGCCAACCCGCAGAAGCTCTACCTGCCGGTCATCATCGACCCCGAGTACCACTACGAGTCGGTGAACGTGGAGGCCCAGCAGGGGAGCCCGGCGTCGCTGTTGTGGTGGACGCGCCGGATGATCGCGCTGAGGAAGCGCCACCGGGCGTTCGGCCGCGGGACGCTGGAGTGGCACAACCCCGACAACCGCCGGGTTCTCTGCTTCACCCGCGCGTACGAGGGCGAGACGATCCTGGTGGTGGCGAACCTGTCCCGCTTCGGCCAGGCGGTGGAGATCGACCTGGCGGAGTTCGAGGGGATGGCCCCGGTGGAGCTCCTGGGCCGGGCGCGGTTCCCGACCATCGAACGGGCGCCGTACACGATGACCCTGGGGCCGCACCAGTTCTTCTGGTTCGCGCTGGAGCCGGCGCGGGAGTCGATCGACCTGGAGTCGGCCAGCCCCAGCGGGCTCCCGGTCCGCTCGCGGCAGGCGGCCGAGTTCGAGCCGCCGCTCCTGACGCTCTCGACCGCCGGGAGCTGGGACGCCGCGCTCCGCGGCCGCGCCCGGACGCGGCTGGAGGCGGCGCTCGCGGGCTGGATGGGGGCCCGCCGCTGGTTCGCCGGCAAGGGCCGCGAGATCCGCGACGTCTCGATCGTGGACGAGATCCCGGTGCCGATGAACGGGGAAGAGGCGCGTCTCGCGTTCGTGGAGGTCGAGTACATCGAGGAGGAGGCCGAGACGTACTCGGTGCCGCTGGCGTTCGTGGCCGGCGAGGAGGGCGAGGCGCTCGCCCACGAGCGGCCGGAGGCGGTCGTCTGCCGCCTGGCTCTGGCGGAGGCGAAGGGGGTGGTGGCCGACGCCACGGCGGTCCCGGCGTTCGACCGCGCGCTCCTCGAGGTGGTCGCCGGCCGGCGCGAGCTGCCCGGCCGGAGCTCCTCGCTGGCCGGCGTGCTGGAGCGCTCGCCGCGGCGGCTCCGCGACACGTCGCTGGAGCCGCGGGTCGGGCGCGCCGAGCAGAGCAACACGTCCATCGTCTACGGGGAGGAGTGGATCCTGAAGCTCTTCCGGCGGCTGGAGCCGGGCACCAACCTGGACCGCGAGATCGGCCGCGAGCTGACGGCGGCCGGTTTCCCGCACACGCCCGCGGTGGGCGGGGCGATCGAGCGCCGGCACGGCCGCGGCCCCACCTGGACGATCGCGGTGCTCCAGGAGTTCGTCCCCAACGAGGGGGACGCCTGGTCGTACACGATGGACGCGCTGGACCGCTTCTACGAGCGCGCCCTGGCGTCGGAGACGGGACCGGAGACGTTGCCCGAGCCGCCCTCCGGGGTGGCCGCGCTGGACGGGGTCGGCTCCGTCCTCCCCGACGAGGCGCACGCCCGTCTCGGCGTGTACCTGGAGTCGGCGCGGCTCCTCGGCCGGCGGACCGCGGAGCTCCACCGGGCGCTGGCCGCGGTGGACTCCGACGCCTTCCGCCCCGATCCCTTCACGTCGCTCTACCAGCGGGGGCTCTACCAGTCGATGCGGAACCGGACCGCCGAGACGATGCGGCTCCTGAGCCGCCGGGCGCGCACGCTGACCGGGGAGGCCCGGCTCGAGGCGGAGGAGGCGCTCGCCCGGCGCGACGACATCCTGCGGGTCTTCCAGCGCCTCCGCGAGAGGAAGCTGGACGGGTGCCGGATCCGGATCCACGGCGACTACCACCTGGGGCAGGTTCTGTATACGGGCAAGGACTTCGTGGTGATCGACTTCGAGGGGGAGCCGGCGCGGCCCTTGAGCGAGCGGCGGCTGAAGCGCTCGCCGCTCCGCGACGTGGCCGGGATGGTCCGCTCCTTCCATTACGCCGCGTACGCCGCGATCCACCGGCTGCGGGAGCGGGGGCTGGTGGAGGACGGAGCGGACGAGGAGCTGGACGCGTGGGCCCGGGCGTGGGCCGGCTGGTCCACCGCGGCGTTCCTCCAGGCGTACACGCTGGCCATC
>CAZUIY010000107.1:0-1083 GCA_964619975.1 uncultured Gemmatimonadales bacterium | reverse complement strand
TTATGCCGACAACACCAGGAACGAAGTGCACTCTGACCTGGACGAACCATCAGGACATCGGCATAACCGGAACATCGGCATAAACCCTGCACTTCGAAGCCGAAGACGAGGATGAGCTGCGCAAGGTCGGGATGAGCAAGGAGCGCCGGGTCGACCCGCAGGTGCAGGTCGGGCTGCTCGTGGACCCGGGCGGGTTCCCCCTGGAGGTGCACCTGTTCGAGGGCAACAAGGCCGAGACGACCACCCTGGTCCCCGTGCTGCAGACCTTCCAGCAAAGGCACGGGGTGACGGACATGGTGGTCGTTGCCGACGCCGGCATGCTCTCTGCCGCGAACCTCAATGCCCTGGAGGACGCCGGGTTCAGCTTCATCGTCGGCTCGCGCATCACCAAGGCCCCCTACGACCTGGCCGCGCACTTCCAGCGCCACGGTAACCACTTCACCGATGGCCAGACCCTGGAATCGGTGCGCACCATGGGCACCGGGGCCAAGGCCCGGGACCGGCGGGTCGTCTACCAGTACTCCTTCAAGCGCGAGAAGCGGGACAACTACACGCTGAACAAGCAGATCGAGAAGGCCGAGAAGGTCGCCAACGGCACCCGCCCGCTGAAGAAGGATCGGTTCGTCACGCTGGCCGGCAAGAAACCCGGCGTGGACTGGGACCTGGTCGAGCGCGCCCGGCAATTGCTGGGCCTGAAGGGCTACGTCACCAACCTGCCGGCCGAGAAGATGCCCGCGGCCAACGCGGTGGCCGCCTATCACGACCTGTGGCAGGTCGAACGGTCCTTCCGGATGACCAAGTCCGGCCTGCGCGCCCGGCCCGTGTTCCACCGGACCCGGGACTCGATCGAGGCGCACCTGACCGTGGTGTTCGCCGCACTGGCGGTAGCCCGGCACCTGCAGGACGCTACCGGGGTGAGCATCAAGAAGCTCATCCGCACCCTGCGTCCGCTACGGAGCGTCACCATCGAGATCAACGGCCACACCCTCACCGCGGCCCCCACCATCGGGGCCGAGGCGCGCGAGATCCTCGACCAGCTACCGGCCATCAACGCCCCGGGACACTAAGGCTGTGCAACTCAGG
>CAZUIY010000106.1:0-31149 GCA_964619975.1 uncultured Gemmatimonadales bacterium | reverse complement strand
GGCGGCCCGGATCATCCCGCACGAGAACGAGTGGTGGGCCCGGGCCTGGGCGCCGCGGGCGCTCGGGTACGCCGAGATCCTGGACGGGCTGGGCCTGGCCGACGACCCCGAGGCCCTGACGCTGGTGGTCGAGCGGGACGGTCGCCGGGACTCGATCGTGGTGCGGCCGGCGGGACGGGTGGAGCCCCGCGGCCACAACCCCGAAGGCCCGATCGACCGCACCGGCTGGATCGACATGGCCGGCCCCGGCCAGACGCCGCTCTGGCTGCGGCAACCCGGCCGCCCCTACTATGCCGAGTTCGTCCCCGCCGACGGCACGCTCTACGTCGGCTACCGCGGCGTCGTCAACGCACCGCACGGCCCCGGCAACGCCGAGTTCTGGCGCGGCGTCTTCGCGATGGCCGACTCTCTGCCGGTCGAGCGGCTGGTCCTGGACATCCGCGGGAACAACGGCGGCGAGTCCGCCTTCAACCGGCAGGTGATCCGCGGGATCCTCGCGCGGCCGGAGCTCGACCGGGCAGACCGGCTGTTCGTCGTGATCGGCCGGATGACGTTCTCGGCGGCCATGAACCTGACGCTCGACCTGGAGGCGTGGACGAACGCCACGTTCGTCGGCGAGCCGACCGGGAACGCGACGATGTTCTTCGGGGATCACGATGAGGTTCGGCTGCCCGCCAGCGGCCTCACCGTGAACGTCTCGACGCTCCCCTGGCATCCCGACAGCCCGCGCGACACGCGGGACTTCATCGCGCCCGACCTGTACACCCCAATGACGGCGGCCGACTACCGGGCCGGCGTGGACCCGGCGATGGAGGCGATCCGGGCGGTCGGAACCGAGCCGTCCCTGGCCGATCGAGTGGAGGCGGCGGTCCTCGCAGGGGATCCCGACGCCGGGCGCCTGCTGGCCGAGGCCGCCCACGACCCGCTGTACCGCTTCCGCTCCCCCGAAGCCGAGATCAACGCGCTCGGCTACCGGCTCCTGGGGGCGCACCAGTTAGCCCCGGCGATCGACGTGTTCAGGCTGAACACGGAGGCCTTCCCGGAGTCCGCCAACGTCTGGGACAGCCTGGGGGAAGCCCTCCTCGCCGCCGACCGCCGGGACGAGTCGATCGAGGCGTACCGGCACGCGCTCCGGGTCGACCCGACGTTCTACCCCTCGCTGACGGCGCTGGAGCGGCTGGGGGCCGAACCCTAGCCTGCCCCTGAGATCAGTTCGACGAGGCGGCGAGGACCGCCATCGCCGTGTCGTAGCTCATCTGCATCGTCGTCATCAGCAGCTGGATGATCGTGGCGGCGCTCGCCTGGAGCTCCTGCAGGATGGCGACGATCTGTTCGGGAGAGAGCCCCTGATCCGTCAGGAACTGCACGATGTCCTCCAGTGGCATGCCCGCGTCGTGGAGACCGGTAGCTACGTCCAGGGCCGATTGATTGGCCTGCATCAGGCCGATGGCGACCTCGACGAGGTCGTTCTTCGCGTCCGCGACGTGGTCCAAGATCTCCTTCTCGGTATGACCGGCGTCGATCAGCCACTGGATCATGTCCCCAAGCGGCGCGCCGGCCGCGAGGGCCGCCTTCGCCGCCTCCATGGCGGTTTCGCCGGCCCAGTCGAGCGCGTCGACGATGTCGTCCCAGCCGTAGCCGGCGGCCCGGAGGGCCGCGGCCTGCTGCTCGGCGTTCTTGTCGGCCATCGCGGCCGCCGCCTCCCGCGCGGTCAGATCCGCTTCCTCGCGCAGGGCCTCGTACACTTCGGCGTCGTCGACCGTGGCCAGGTTCAGCTTCAGGAAGAGCGCGAGGAGATCCTCGGCCGACATCGAGTACGGGTCGCTCGTCAGGACCTCGATGATCTCCGCGAGCGAGTAGCCGGCCGCGGCCATGTCCGCGGCGATTTCCTCCTCGGTGGCCTCGAGGTCGTCCGACTTCTGGATGATTGAGAGGGATTGGCTCGCCCCGAGCCGCTGGCGCAGGATCGCGAGCGCCTCGGATCGCTCGCGCACCATCTGGAGCATCGCGCTGAAGATGAGCAGGTCGGTGGTCCCGGCGGCCGAGAGGTCCGTCCAGGCGCGCTCGGGCGGCACCCGCATCTCCGTGGACAGCGCTCGGCCCACCGAGCCGGCGTCGTACCCGGCCTGGATGAGGACCCGGGCGACCCCTGCGCTCTCCAGCCGGTGCGTGTCGACCAGCGATCGCGCGGCGGTCCCGGCGGGCTGTCCAGCCCGGAGAGCGGCGGCCGCGTCGTCGGCCGGAGCGGTGGCCCGGGTGAGGGTGGTCGTCTTCTCGGCCGTGGGCCGCTGGGCCAGGACCGGCGCGGCGAAGAGAGCGGCCAGGGCGAACGCGCCGATCGATGTCACGACTGGGCGCGCGGACCGCGTCACGGCTGGACCACCCGCGAGAGCCAGTGCGCAACCGTCTCGGGATCGATCTTCTGCTCGATGGCGCTCTGCACGTACTGCTGCGGGGCCCCCGCCTGATAGAGCGCGGCCAGGTAGTCGGGCAGGTCACCGCCGAAGCCGCCCTCGGTCAGGCCGACCAGGATGCTCGGCCAGATGAAGCCGCCGTCGTTCATCGCCGTGGCCGCGGCCGCCGCGTCGGCGCCCATCTCGGTCCGCAGCGCCTGCGCGACTCCCGCGGCGTCGAAATCGGCGAGTCGCAGCGCGCTGGCGATCATGCCGGCGTCGGCGTCGTAGACGGCCACCAGGACCTCGACGATCTCGGCCACCGAGTGGCCGCCGTCGGCGAGCGTCTGCGCCATCAGCTGGTAGTCCTCCGGGCCGCCCACGTGGGGACCGCCCCGGCCCACCTGGCCGGTGGCCAGATCGAGCGCCACGCCCTCGGCGATCAGCGCCTGCATCACCTGGGGCGGAGAGTAGCCGGCCTCCATCAGGATCGTGCCCATGCGGTCGTCGCCCTCGCGGTAGGTGCTCTGCAGCTCGCCGGCGACCTTCAGGGCGGAGGTGCCCCTCTTCATCTCGCTGGCGGCGTAGTCGCTGGACGTGGTGGGGGGGGCCTTCGACTGGGTGGTGGACCTCTGGTCGCGGCGATCGAGCTGGCCCCACGCCGGGCTCGCGAACGCGACCAGCAGGAGCGTCATCATCAGTCGGGAGATCGTGCGGCGCATCTATCCTCCTCTTTCTCTATCCGAACGAAGTGCGGTCACTCTTTTACACGGGAAACTTCGTGACGGCGGGTCACTGCGGTGCTACCAGACGTTCCCCGCGCCGGGCTGGTAGGTCTCTGCGTCGATCTCCTCTGTCACCACGATCTGCGCGTTCAGCCTCCGAACCGTGAGTACGTCGCCGCTGATCGTGATCCCGGAGGTGAGGTCGTCGAGGCGCTGGGCGAGGGCGTCGGCCTCGGACCGGGCCTCCGCCGCCTCGGAGCGGGCCGTCTCGGCGTCGTCACGGGCCGCCTGCAAGTCCGCAGCCAGACCGTCGACCCGCGAGGCGAGCTTTTCGAGCTCCCGCTGGAGATCCTCCACGCTCGGCTCGGCGGAGGTCCGGGAGAGGGTGCGGGTCGGGGTGCCGGAGTCGCGCTGGGCCCACGCGGGGCCGGCTGCGCAGAGAAGCGCCGCCAGGGCGATCGGAAGGGTGGTGCGGGACATCCGTCCTCCTCGGGCGTGGATGAGAGTGAAGCGGTGCCTTCACCCTGGTTCACGCAAAGAGTCGGAGGATGGGATCAATCAGGCAGGGGGCCGGGAGGCTCTCCACGGCCGTGTGAATCTCGAGATTCATACCGGGCGGTCCGCAGGGTCGGCCTCCCCGCGGACGCCTCAGAGCTCTTTCCGCGCCTTCTCCGGGTCGAACCCCTCCGGCAGTTCGGTCGCATCTTCGAGCTCCAGGCGGCCGCCCATGACGCCGCCGCCCTTCCGGTGCGCCCGGACGCCCTCGTCGAGCGCGTTCCACGCCAGGAGGGCGCACTTGATGCGGACCGGCAGCTTGGCGACCCCCTCCAGCGCCCGCAGGTCCCCCAGCCGCTCGTCGGTCCGTGCGGACTCGGAGCCGTGCATCAGGTCCAGAAAGCGCTGTTCCAGCTCCAGCGCCTCGTCCAGCGACTTCCCCTCCAGCACCACGGTCATCATCGACGCCGACGCCTGGCTGATGGAGCACCCCTGGCCAGTGAACCGGACGGCGCGGATGGAGTCGCCGGCGAGGTCCAGGTGGACCTCGATCTCGTCGCCGCACATCGGGTTCCGCATGGAGACGGAGACGGTGGCGTCGGGGAGCGGGCCCTTGTTGCGGGGGCGGCGATAGTGGTCCAGCAGAAGCTCGCGGAAGATGGATTCGAGCAACGTCACCTCCTGATTGACATATTTATGTCACGCATGTACATATTCCTCATGACTGCGAGAACGACCGTCCGCCTGCCCGAGCCACTCATGCGAGACCTGAAGCGCGTGGCCGCCGAGACCGACCGCTCGATGGCGGCCGTGATCGAGGACGCCGTCCGGGAGCACCTGGCGCGGAGCCGCGACGTTCAGGATGAGCCACCTGTCGAGATCCTGACCTTCGGTCGTGGCGGGCTCCTGCCCGGAGTCGACATCGATCGGACCGCCGATCTGCTCGATCGAATGGACGAGGGTCAGCCGATCGACAAGCTCCGGTGATCCTGACCGACGTCAACGTCCTGATCCACGCCCATCGGGAGGACATGGCGGACCACGTGCGGATCCGGGACTGGCTGAAGTCGGAGATCGACTCGGAGGCCCCGTTCGGGATCGCCGACCTGGTGCTGAGCGGTTTCGTGCGGGTCGTGACCCATCCCGGGATCTTCCGCGAGCCGACGGAGACGGCGCTGGCCCTGGACGCCGCCGCCCGCCTCCGGTCCCGGCCGAACGCCATCCGGGTGGAGCCCGGCCCGCGACACTGGGGAATCTTCGAGCGACTCTGCCGGGAGAGCGACGCCCGCGGGGGTCTCGTCGCAGACGCCTGGTACGCGGCGCTCGCGATCGAGTCGGGCTGCGAGTGGATCACGCTGGATCGCGATTTCGCGCGGTTCCCGGGCCTCCGCTGGCGCGCGCCCGGGTAGCCGGAGCTCACGCCCCCAGCTTCTCCTCCACCACCCCCGACAGCCGCCGGTGCAGCGGCTCCACGTCCACCCTCGACAGCACCTCTTCGAAGAAGCCGCTGACGATCAGCTTCTCGGCCTGGGCGCGAGTCAGGCCGCGGCTCATCAGGTAGAACGTCTGGGCCTCGTCCTGCTGGCCGATGGTGGCGCCGTGGGAGCAGCGGACGTCGTCGGCCTCGATCTCCAGGTTCGGCAGCGAGTCGGCGTGCGCGTCCTCGGAGAGGATCAGGTTCCGGTTGGTCTGGTAGGCGTCGGTCCCCTGCGCCCCCTTCAGGACCCGGATCATGCCGCGGAAGATGGCGCGGCTCCGGTCCTTCAGCGCCCCCTTGTACAGGAGGTCCGAGCTCGCGTGGGGCGCGGCGTGGAGCTGGTAGGTGTAGTGGTCGAAGTGCTGGTCCGAGTCGGCGAGATACAGCCCCAGCATGTCGCTCCGGCCGCCCTCGTGCTGCAGATCGCACTCGACGTCGCTCCGCGCGATCTTCGCGCCCAGCGTGACCAGGAGCGTCTGGATCCGCGCGTCCTTCATGGCGAAGACGCGGCACGCCTGGTAGTGGAACACGTGGCGGCCCCACTGCTGGACGATGGCGTACCCCAGCTGGGCCCCCTCTTCGGCGATCAGCTCGGCCACGCCGCAGTTCATGGCGAGGCCCTCCTGCGCACGCTTCGGCGAGGCGCACTCCTCGACGTACGTGACCTTGGAGTTGGCGCCGGCCACGACCAGCGTGTGCGGGAAGAGCGCGACGCCCTCGACGTCCAGCCAGCGGTAGGTGGTGATCGGGAGCGCGATCTCGACCCCGGCCGGCACGTGGAGCACGGTGCCGCCGGAGACGAACGCGCCGTGGAGCGCGGCCAGCTTGCCGAAGTCGGGCGGGACCACGCTGGTCATGAACCACTGGTCCATGAGGTCCGGCATGTCGCGGAGCGCCTCCTCGAGCGACAGGAACCGGACCCCCTGCGCGGCGGCCTCCTCGGAGACCTCGCTCCACACCTGGACGCCGTTCACCTGGATCGAGCGGGCGGCGGTCGGCTCGTCGAGCGCGAAGGCGGCGCGGATCTCCTCCGGGATCTCCTCCAGCGAGGCGACCGGCGTGGCCGGCGTGGGGTTCCGGAGGGCGAGCTCCTCCCAACCGATCTTCGTCAGGTCGGTGTAGCGCCATTCCTCGGTCTTCGTGGTCGGCATGGGGGTCTCGCGGTAGACCTCCCAGGCGCGGCGGCGGCGGTCGGCCATCCAGTCGGGCTCGGACGACTCCGCGATCAGCGCCTCCAGCGTGGCGTTCTCGATCTCTCCGGGCGCGCCCGGCGCGGTACCGATATCGGTGGATACGATCGACTTGCCCATGTGCCTCCCGTAAATCGATGGCCCGCCGACAGTGGCGGGAGTTCGACGATATGTGAGGAGAGAACGTAGAAATCCGGAGTGAAATGGTCAAGTTTCGGGAATGATTCCGGTTCCGCACCGGAGGTGGTTACAAAGCGGAGCGGGCGGGGCAGCGTTTCAGACCCGGGGCCTGACCCCCTCCCGCTCGTCGAGGAGCGCAGCCAGGGCACGACCCTGAGGGTCCTCGGGCCGGGGCCGCTCCCAGAAATCCTCGGGAAGGGGCGACACCGGGGCCCGCGCAAGTCCCTTCTCGACGAGGTACGCGATATGGGCCTTCACCGAGTGTTCGATCGGGTCCTTCATCCTGTCCTCCATTATAGCCGCCTCACCGCAGGACCTCCCCGACGAACCCGTCGACCTTCCGCCACAGCTCCGGATCCCCCCAGGCGCCGCTGTGGTCGTACCCTTCCGACTCGTGCCACGTGACCGGCCCGCCGGCGTTCTCTGCGATCGCCCGCACCCCCTCTCGCGGCACGATCCGGTCCTCAGAAGCGTGGGCCACCAGGATCGGCGCTCCCACGTCGGCCACGCGCTCCGCGGCGTCGAAGGCGGGCTCATCCCACGCGAAGACGAAGCCCGGGAGCCAGGGGTAGGCGTGGCGGGCCACGGCGCGGGTACCGGGGAGCGGAACCACCAGGACCAGGCCGGCCACCTCTCGCCGCGCGGCCAGCTCCACCGCCACCGCGGCGCCGAGCGAGCCGCCGACCACCACGATCCGTGAGGGATCGATCCCGCGCCCCTCGACCCACCACCGCCAGGCGGCCTCGGCGTCGGCGTACACGCCTTCCTCGCTCGGCGTCCCCTCGCTGGCGCCGTAGCCGCGGTAGTCGATCGCCAGGACGTGCAGGCCCAGCCCGGCCAGCTCGCTCGCCATCTCGCCGCGGATCGACACGTTGCCGGCGTTTCCGTGCAGGTAGATGGCGGCCCCGCGCCGCTCGCCTCGCGCCGGGAACACCCAGCCGTGGAGCCGGGTGCCGTCGGCGGCCTCCAGCCGGACGTCCTGGGCCTCGGGCCACCCCCAGTCCGCCGGGCGCGTCCGGTCCGCCGGCAGCGGCTCGGGGTGGAAGACGAACGAGTGGACGACCCGGGGGAGCAGCAACCGCAGGCCGAACAGGAGCGCGGCGACGACGAGCGCGGCGATCAGGATCCAGCCGGGGAGGCGCATGAGGGGAGCTTAGCGCGGCCCCCCGATCCCGACCTGTGCGCCGGCCTCGCGGCCTTGACTCCACGGGGAGTCGGGCATAGAAACCGGCCATGCTCGCCAACGCGGTCGTCAACGCCATCGCCAACGTCGTGATCCTGGGCGGCGTCCCGTTCCTCCTCTACTACCTGTGGCACCGGTTCCGGCACGGGCGCCGGCTGCCCGAAGTGGCGCGGCGGGCGGGGCTGCAGGTGGGCGACCCGAAGTACATCGCGTACTCGGCGGCCTTCGCGGCGGTCTCGGTGGCCGCGCTCCTCCTCTGGTCGCCCCCGGTCGACGTGTTCACGCGCGAGGGATCGGCCCAAGCGGAGTTCCTGGGGCTCGGGATCACCGGGACGTCGGTCGCGATGGCGCTCCTCTACGGCGTGGTGAAGACCGGGTTCGCCGAGGAGTTCCTGTTCCGCGGGCTGATCGCGGGTTCGCTGGGGCGCCGGCTGCCGCTCCTCTGGGCCAACCTGCTGCAGGCGCTGGTGTTCCTCCTGCCGCACCTCCTCGTCCTGACCGTGATGCCGGAGATGTGGGGCATCCTGCCGATCGTGTTCCTGGCGTCGCTCTTCCTGGGATGGGCGCGGATCCGGTCCGAGTCGATCCTCGGCCCGTGGCTGGTCCACGCGGCGGCGAACGTGGCGACGGCTCTCAGCGTGGCGGCGCGAAGCGCCGGCTGAATTCCCGGGTCGTCCCGGCCCCTGATCCGCTCCGCCCCGGTTTTACGTGCTCCAGGACAGGAGACCGGCCCCTCGAGCGCGGCTCCCCCGGACCCGAACCCAGGAGCCACCCGATGCGCGTCCGATCGATCTCTCTGCTCACCCTGGCCGCCCTCCTGGCGGGGACTCCCGCCGCCGCGCAGGATCGCACATCCACGACCTCGCCGACCCGCACCGCAACCACCAGCACCACGACCGCCGAAGAGGCCGCCCGCAAGATGTTCCTCTCGGGCATGCGCGGCGCGATGGCGGCGCCCCAGCTCCAGGCGGACTTCCGGCTGAGCGCGCGGGACGTCCCCGCCGCCATGCGGGCCGGCGGCTACGGCACGGCGGCGATCGTGAGCGGGCTCGTGAGCGGCCTCCGGACCCCACCGGCCGACGCCGCGCAGTGGATGCTGGAAGATCGGCAGCCGGCGGGCGAGACCGCGCTCGGCCTCCGGGAGGCGGGCCTGGCTGACGCCCGGGTGGCGACCGCGCTGAAGGGCGGTGGATTCGCCGTCTCGGCGGCCGCCGACGCGATCCTCGGAGGACTGCGCGTCCCCGAGGCGACGGTCGGCAGGGTGCTGGCCGAGGGCGGATACGCAGTGCTCGAGACCCGCGAGGCGCTCGTCAAGGCCGGCATCGAGTCCGATCCCGAGTTCCGGGAGCCCGCCGCCTGCATGACGTGGGAGGGGCAGGTCGTGTGCCCCGGCGGCGGGTCGGGCTCCTCCACCTGGGGTCAGGCGATGGGGGCGGTCACGGTGAGCCCGTCGGGCGCGGGCGAGACCGGCGCCACGCTGACGATGGAGAGCACGAACATCCCCGAGGTCGAGGTGCGAATCGGGAACGCGACCCTCCATCTGCTGGAGGCGACCGCGTCCCGCATCCGCGCGGTTCTGCCCGCCAGCCCCATGTCCGGCGATCTCGTGATGGTGCGTCAGGCCGACGGAGTGGTGGGGACGATCGTCTCCGGCTACGAGGTCGTGGCGCCACCGGAGGAACCGGAGCCCGCGGAGTGGTCCGCCTGGTCGGAGGCGGCGCGCGACGCCGCCCTGGCCCAGGTCCGCGTGTGGCTCCTCCAGGCCGGCATCCGGTCCAGCCACTGCGTCGTGACCGGGGTGAGCGCCGTCGGCTCGGCGGGAGTGCTCTGGAGCGGCCACGACATCGCAGGCGGGCTCCGGAACGCGCTCCAGATCGCCGGCGCGCCGTACGAGATCGCGGACGACTGGAGCCGCGGCTTCGACGCCGCCTGGCACGCGTGGGCCGATCAGGTCTCGATCCCGGGCCTGCCCTGGTACCCCGCCTTCGCGGCCTGGCCAGGGGCCCAGACGCCGCCCACGCCCAGCGTCCCGACCCCGCTCGTGTCCCTGGTCTCGGCGGGCCTGGGGAAGATGACCCCCGTGGAGATCCGCCAGCGGATCGAGGCCGAGATCGGGGATCCCGCGGGCTCCAGCTCGGCGCAGTCGGCGATCCAGGCGTTCGCCAACGACATGGGCACGCGCTTCGCCATCTACGTGGCGACATCCCAGATCACGAACGTGATGGGGCAGGGACCGGTGCCGAGCTACAACCCCGCCGCCAGCGTGCCGGCGGGACCGGTCGTCGGCGGTTCATGCCAGGGCGGAGTGTTGACCGGCACGTTCTAACGGGGGGCACGCGCGAGGAGCGGAGGTCCATCCGCGCCGGTATGAATCTCCAGATTCACACCGGGACGACGAGACCCCGGCGCCTCCGGTCGCTTTCTCAGTGCCCGGCGGCCCCCGCCCCCTCGGCGAACGACCGATCGATGAACGCCTCCACCGTTACCGGATCGACTCCATATGTAGTCAGAACGTCGCCGGTGACCTCGTACTCCTGGTCCAGCAGGCCACGCCACAGGTCGGCGATCAGGGGCGGGAAGCCCGCCGGGGCCTGGCCCGGCTCCAGGTGCTCCACCTCGATCTCCATGCCGGTCGTCCGGCCGATGGCGGCGATCACGTCTCCGTAGCTGGCCGTGTCCCCGATCAGCGGGATCGTGGCGTTCTCGGCCTCGTGCCGGTCGAGCGCGGCCACGCAGAGCTTCGCCACGTCGGCGACGGAGACGAACCCCATCGGCTTCTCGCCGTCCCCGACGATCGCCACCTTCGGGCCCTGCCCGAGCTGGCCGCCGATCACCCAGCCGATCCAGACCTCCATGAACGCGGCCGGCTTCAGGATCGACCAGGTCATCGAGGAGTCCCTCAGCCGGCCCTCGGTCACGACCTTGGCCCGCGCCAGCGGCGCCTTCATGGACTCGAAGCCGTACGCCGAGACGTAGACGAACCGCTCCACACCGGCGGTCTGGGCGGCCGCGATCAGCCCGCCCACGCCCTGCCGGTCGACGGCCTCGACCGTCTCGTCGGCCCGGCCGGCGGCGGTGGCGCTGCAGAAGACCTTCGTCATCCCGGCGCACGCCTTCTCCAGCGCCAGGCGGCTCCGCAGGTCGCCGAAGACGATCTCCGCGCCCGCCTCCTCCAGCGGCGCGTAGTCGCTCATCTCGCGGACCATCGCCCGCACCGGCTCGCCCGACTCGACCAGCCTCCGCGTGACCATTCCGCCCAGCGTTCCCGTGGCGCCGACGACGAGGATCATGGGTAGATTCTCCTTCATGAAGTGGATTCGACCGTCGGCCGCGCTCACCGCGGCGCTCGTGGCTCTGGCCTGCGGCGGCAACGACACCGCCTCGCGCGCCGGCGCGCCCGACACGACCCGGGCCGCGGCCGCGCCCGCAGACACCGCGCCGCCGCCCGTCTACTGCTCCGCCTCCACGCTGGAGGCCGAGCCGCCGCCCCAGCCGGGCCTTCCCGAGGCCGTCGCCGCCACCCGCGCGGCGGTCGTCCGCGCCGCGGTCGCCTGCGACTATGCCGCGCTCGACTCGCTCGCCGCCGACGGCTTCACCTACTCCTTCGGCAACGGCGCCTCGCCGGGCGAGTTCTGGCGCGACGCGGAGGCCGAAGACGGCCAGCCCCTCCGGTACCTGGTCCAGACCCTCGCGCTACCCTGGTTCCGGCCGGACTCCAGCCTCTACATCTGGCCATCGGTCTTCACCGACGAGCCGACGGAAGAGGACTGGGCGGTGCTGGAGGGAATCTATTCGGCGGACGAGATCGCCGCCTACCGGGAGATCGGGTTCATCGGGTGGCGCGCCGGGATCACGCCCGACGGCGAATGGAGCTTCTTCGTAGCGGGCGACTGAGCCACTCCGACCGCCATTTGCGTGATTGAGGGTGCTTCGCTGAAGATCCCGCATCCTCGCTCAGGAGGCCCCATGGCGCGCTCGAGCTTCGCACTCGTTCCCCTGTTGCTTCTCTTCGCTGTGGGGGACGGCCTCGCCCAGCGAGCCCCGGCCACCACGACGCGACCGGCGGTCACCCCCCGCGCCGCCACGACCTCGACCGCCGACCCGCGAATCGCCCCGTCGACGCCGGTCCAGCGCGCGCTCCAGCTGAAGCGGAGCGGCAGCTCGACCACGACGATCTCGGCCACCCTGTCCCGGGAGTACCGGCAGAGCTCGCGCCAGATCGTCGGAACCCTCCAGGAGGCGGGGTTCACCCCCGTCGAGATCATGATCGGCGTCGCGGCGGAGACGGACGCGTCGCCGGAATCCATGATCGAGGACATGAAGGAAGCCGGATTCTCCGCCACCGAGATCGCGGAAGCGCTGGCGGAGGCGTACGGATGGAGCGCCGAGCAGGTGGCCGCGGGCCTCAAGGTCGCGGGATTCGGCGCCGTCGCGATCGCCGAGGCGATGCAGAGGGCGTTCGGCTGGACCGGCGAGCAGGTCGTGGAGTGGATGGTCTCCGCCGGCTACGCCGCGCGCGAAACCGCCGAGACGCTGAAAGCGGCGCTCGGCTGGACGGAGGAGAAGGTGGTGTCCGCCATGCTGGCCGCCGGTGTGCCGGCCGACCAGGTCGTGGCCGCGGCGGCCGACGCCTTCGACTGGACCGGAGCGCAGGCGGCCGAAGCGCTGAAGGCGGCCGGGTACACCGCCACTCAGGCCGCCAACGCCCTGAAGGCCGCCTTCGGCTGGACCGGCGGCAAGGTGGCCGGGTTCCTGGAGGATGCGGGGTACACCGCCACCCAGACCGCCAACGCGCTGGCCGCCGCCTTCGATTCGAGCGCCAGCGATACGGCCGAATGGCTGAAGAACGCCGGCTACACCACCGCGCAGACGGCGGGCGCGCTGGTCTCGGCTTTCGGCGCCAGCGCCACGACCGTGGCCGAGGCGCTGAGCCAGGCGGGAGTGTCCCTGCAGGACATCGCCCAGGCGCTCGTGGACCAGTTCTCGATGTCGTTCACCGAGGCGCTGGCGTTCCTGGCGGGGCTGGGAATCCAGTGAGGAGCGGAAGGTGAGCGGGGCCGAACCGGGCGGCCCCGCCGGAAGCTCCTAGCCGACCGAGCCTTCCATCTCCATCTCGACCAGCCGGTTCAGCTCCACCGCGTACTCCAGCGGCAGGTGCTTCGAGATCGGCTCGATGAAGCCGCGGACGATCATGGTCCGCGCCTCGTCCTCGCCGAGTCCGCGCTGCATCAGGTAGAAGAGCTGCTCGTCGCCGATCTTCGACACCGTGGCCTCGTGGCCGATCGACGCGTCGTTCTCGTCGATCTCGATGTACGGGTACGTGTCGGTCCGGGCCTCGGGATCCAGCAGCAGCGCGTCGCACTCCACGTTCGAGGAGGCGTGGTGCGCGCCCTTCTGGACCTGCACGAGCCCGCGGTACGAGCTCCGCCCGCCGCCCTTGGAGATCGACTTCGACACGATCTCGCTGGTCGTGTACGGGGCCGCGTGGACCATCTTTCCGCCAGCGTCCTGGTGCTGGCCGGTGCCGGCGTAGGCGATCGACATGATCTCGCCGGAGGCGCCTTTCCCCATCAGGTAGCACGACGGGTACTTCATCGTGACCTTGGAGCCGAGGTTCCCGTCCAGCCACGCCATCCGCGCGTCTTCCTCCACCCGCGCCCGCTGGGTCACCAGATTGTACATGTTGTTGGACCAGTTCTGGATCGTCGTGTAGCGGACGTTGGCGCCCTTCTTCACGATGATCTCGATCACGCCCGAGTGGAAAGAGTTGGACGTGTAGGTCGGCGCCGTGCACCCCTCGATGTAGTGGAGCCGCGCGCCCTCGTCGGCGATGATCAGCGTGCGCTCGAACTGCCCGAGCTGCTCCGAGTTCACCCGGAAGTACGCCTGAAGCGGGATGTCGACCGCCACCCCCGGCGGCACGTAGATGAACGACCCGCCGCTCCACACGGCCGCGTTCAGCGCCGCGTACTTGTTGTCGTGCGGCGGGATCACGGTCGAGAAGTACTCCCGGAAGATGTCCGGGTGGTTCTTCAGCCCGTCCTCGATCGAATCGAAGATGACGCCCTGGTCGGAGAGCTCGTCCTTGATCTTGTGGTACACCATCTCGGACTCGTACTGGGCGCCCACGCCGGACAGCGACTTCCGCTCGGCCTCGGGGATCCCCAGCCGCTCGAACGTCTTCTTGATGTCGTCAGGCACCTCGTCCCACGAGCGTCCCTCCCGGTCGGACGGGCGCACGTAGAAGTAGATCTCGTCCATGTCCAGGTCGGAGAGGTCCGCGCCCCAGGTGGGGATCGGCTTCTTCTCGTAGATCTCGAGCGCCTTCAGCCGGTACTTGAGCATCCACTCGGGCTCTTCCTTCATCCCGCTGATCTGCTCGACGACCCGCTTCGAGAGCCCCTTCTCGGCCTTGAACACGTACTGATCCGGATCCTTGAACCCGTACTTGTACGTGTCCAGGTCCAGCGCGGCGACGTTCTGGTCGTATGGCATGGCTTCCCCTCTCGCTTACTTCGTGGCCCCGGCCGGCTCGGCCCGGTACTCGTCGTACCCCTCGGCCTCCAGCTCACGGGCGAGCTCCGGTCCGCCCTCGCGGACGATCCGACCGCGCACCATGACGTGCACCTTGTCGGGCCGGATGTAGTCCAGAATCCGCTGATAATGGGTGATGATCAGGACGCCCATCGCGTTCAGCTCCGCGTGCAGCCGGTTGACCCCCTCCGAGACGGTCTTCAGCGCGTCGATGTCGAGGCCGCTGTCGGTCTCGTCCAGGAGCGCCAGGTCCGGCTTCAGGAGCGCCATCTGCAGGATCTCGTTGCGCTTCTTCTCGCCGCCCGAGAACCCCTCGTTCACGTACCGCTCGGCGAACTTCTCGTCCATCTCGAGGAGGCCCATCGAGGACTTGAGGTCGTCGTAGAACTGGAACACCGAGATCTCGCTGCCGGTCCGCGCGCTCTTAGCCTGCCGCAGGAACTGGGCGATCGTGACGCCCGGGACCTCGCTCGGGTACTGGAAGGCCATGAAGACGCCGTTCCTGGCCCGCTCGTCGACCTCCATCTCGAGAAGATCCTCGCCCTTGTACCGGACGCGGCCGCTCGTGACCTCGTACGACGGGTGCCCGGCGATCACCTTGGCGAGCGTGGACTTGCCGGAGCCGTTGGGCCCCATGAGCGCGTGCAGTTCGCCGGCCTCGACCGTCAGAGTCAGGCCGCGCAGGATCTCCTCGCCGTCGCCGTCGGCGACGCGCACGTGGAGATCCTCGATCTCGAGCAATGGGGTATTCGAATGGTTCATGCCGTCTCCTTCAGCCATGTGACCTCCACGAATTCGCGCATCTGGTCCTCCCCCTGCTCCAGCAGGTCGGAGAGCCGGATGTCGGACAGGAGCCCGTCGATCCGGGTCTTCAGCGCCTGCCACACGGGCCGGATCGAGCACTCGGTCCCGTGGCCGCACCGGTCGGCGTCCACCGGATGCTCGCGGCAGTTCACCTCGAACGTCCGGCCCTCGGTGGCCTCGATCACGTCCTTGACCGAGATCTCCGACGCCGGCCGCGCCAGCTCGAAGCCGCCGCTGACGCCCCGCACCGAGTCGGCCAGCCCGGCCTGCCGGAGCCGCCGGAGGATCTTCTCGGTGTAGTCGCCGGGCAGATCCTCGGCCTCCGCCAGCTCGCGGGCGGCCACGGGCCCGGGGCCGGCGCGCTTCGCCAGGTGGAGGGCGCAGATCAGCCCGTACTCGGCCTGCGTCGTGAATCGCATCGTGGACGGAAGGTACGAATCCGGACCTGGATGGTCAACTTTTGGACCTCCGGGGGGCCTGCGACGGTATGAGGAGTCCTGCGGGGGCGAGCGGGGCCCCGCCGGTGACCATTTCCACATCCGGGGAGATCGCATGACATACGGACGACGTTGGATCGAGACGGGCCTCGTGGCGGCGCTGCTGGCCGGGGGCGCGGGGATCGCGGCGGCCCAGGAGCGGCCGGAGCGCGATCGGGCGGACCGGGCCGAGCGGATGGAACGGGCCGAGGGCCAGCGGCCGGCGCGGCCGGCGCGGGCCGAGGGCGAGCGGCCGGCGTCTTTCGAGGAGCGGTGGGCGCAGACCCTGGAGCGCCAGGGGGCCGATCTCGACGAGCCCGCGGCTCGTCGGATGGCCGTCCAGTCTCTCGAGCGGCAGTGGACACGCCTGGCGGAGCGGCTGGACGGAGCGGTGGAGCTGACCGCGGCGACCCCTTCGGCGGCCGCGTGCGGCCCGCACCTGGCGGCCCTCCGGGCCGAGCGGGCGAAGGTGGACGGAGCGTTGGGCGGCGGTGAGCTGGGCGCGGCCCGCGCGGCGCTGGCGGCGATGAGCGCCTCGCTCGGGGCCTGCGGCGAGATCGTGCCCAAGGCGAAGCGGGAGCGTGTCTCGGCCGAGGAGCGGGCGGCCCGGCGCGACGGCGGCGAGACGATGGAGCGGCAGCGCGGCGAGCGCGGAGCCCGCGTCGCGGAGACGGATCCGGGGCGGGCGCTCCGGCAGTCGGCGCGGCGGCTGGCCGGCCTGGCCGAGCGCGCGCGCGTGATGGAAGCGGGGATCGAAGCGAAGTTCGGCGAGTAAGGGGGGGCCGCCCCGGTGGCGGCCCCTACTCCATCTCCACGATCGGCCGCACCACCACCGTCCCGCCGTACTCCAGGTGCGGGTGGGTGCGGGCGATGACCGCCGCGGTCTCGGCGTCGGGCGCCTCCAGGATCATGTAGCCGCCCAGGTACTCCGCCTCTTCGAGGCCGGGCCGGCCGGCCGCGGCTTCCTCGCTCGCCAGGACGAGGCCCTCCGGCATCAGCTCGTCCCCCACCACCCGGATCCCCTCGTTCCGCAGCGAATCGGCCCATCCCACGTAGCGCTCGATCAGCTCGGTGTACTCCGCCGGCTCCTCCGGCAGGTCGAAGTCGGTGGATTCGTAGAAGAGGAGCATGTAGCGCTTCCCCTCGGGGACGTGGGATCCGCCGGAGCCACCGGCCGCCCAGCCGGCCACGAAGACGGCCACCGCCGCCGCGGCGGCCAGCAGCCACGGGGTCCCGCGGGGCCACCCGGCGCGAGCGCCGACGGACGGCGAGGGACGCTGGCCCGTCGGCGCACCGGAGCCCGCCAGCCCCCGGGCGGCCAGGGCGGCGACCACGTCGTCCTCCAGGTCCGGCGGCGGAGATCCCTTCGGCAGATCGCGCAGCGCGGCCCGCTCGGCCGGCGACCACTCGCGTTCTTCGGGCGTCATTCCGCGTCTCCTTCGGTCGTCCGGGCGCCGGAGAGCGTCTCGCGGACGCGGCGGCGGGCGCGGTGGAGCTGACTCTTGGACGTGCCGCTCTCGATCCCGAGCATCCGTCCGATCTCCTCGTGGGTGTAGCCCTCCACGTCGTGGAGGACGAGCACGGTGCGATACCCCTCGGGCAGCGCGTTCACGGCCCGCGCCAGGTCGATGGATTCCGGGGGCGCGGGGGGAGGGGCGGCGTGGGGCGCGGGTTCCGGCGCGTCGCCGCCGCCGGCCGCGCTCCGGCCCCGCCCGCGCCGCTCCGAGCGGACCGCCTCGCGGGCGCAGTTGAGCGCGATCCCGGCCAGCCAGGTCCCCAGAGCGGACTCCCAGCGGAATCGCGGCAGCCGCTCGGCCGCCCGGAGCCACGTCTCCTGGACCGCCTCGCGCGCGGCCTCCTCGCTGCCCCCCACGATCCGGAACACCATCGGCCACAGCGCCGGCGTGTGGCGGCGGTAGAGGAGCCGGAACGCCGCCTCGTCGCGCGCGGCGAGATACGCGGCCGCGAGCGCCCGGTCCTCGAGCTCGAGCCCGGCCGCGCCGCCGCTCACTTCCCCGCGTGCATCCGGTCGTGATCCCGTGAGGCCGCCTCGATCGCGGTCCGGGCGTCTTCGGGAAGATCCGGCTCCACGAACTCGTCCAGGACGATCACGATCACCGCCTCCGACTGACCCTCGTCGTCCACGAAGATCGGGGGCGCGGAATCGGCCGGCAGCCCCAGGTCGGCCGCCGTCATCCCCGGCTGATAGATCATCAGGTGCGGCCGCCACGCCCCGGCCCGGGCCCCGTCCTCGGAGTACAGGATCTGGGACGCCGAGAGCATGTACGACATGACGGGCCGGGTGGGGAGCCGGAAGCGCCCCTCCTCGAGACCGCGGGCGATATCGGCCTCGATCTCGTCCGATGACCCGCCGGCGTAGCCCATCTCGGCCCGCCGCAGGTGGATCGGCAGGATCGTCGCGGACCCCTCGCGGTCGAAGCAGTGGGGCTCCACGCTGCCCGGGATGGAGCGCGCCACGTAGCAGGTGACGCCGTTCGTCCCCTCGGCGGCCGGCACGAAGCGGCCGTCCTCCAGAACCAGCACGGCGGCGCCGGCGGACACGGCGGGCGGGGCCGCGCTCCGGGCGAGCGCGATCTCGACGTCGCGGTCGAGCGACATCGGGTCGTGGTAGCGGATCGTGACGGCGCTCTGGGCGGCGGCGGGGGCGGCGGCCAGGAGCGCGGCGGCCGCGGCCATGAGGGCGGCGGTGAGAGCGGCGGCGCGGCCAGCCGAACGGATCTCCATCCTCATCGGTTCCTCCGGAAGCGGGGTGACGGGCCGCTCCCTCGCGGTCCCACTCCGTGGGTGACGGAACGGGGGCCTGGGGTTGCATCGGCGGCGGGCCCCCGGCGGGATGCCGCTCCCGGGAGTGTCCTCGCTTCCGCCGACGCCGTATGAATCTCGAGATTCATACTCGATCGGCAGAGGTCCCGGCCGACGGCGCCCGGACGACCGGCGGCGCGGCGGGCAGGGCGGGGACCGGCTCGGTAACCATCGCCTTCCCAGCGGGTTCCGCCGGCGGGGCCACCCCCGTCACCGCTCGCGCGCCGATCCCTCCCCGGCCGCCGCCACGATCGCCTCCACCCGCCGCGCCGCCGGGGCCTGGTAGATGACCGCGTCGAAGTGGAGCTGGGGGAGGGAGCGGTACCACTGGAGGGCCTCCTCCGGGCGGCCGACCGCCTCCAGCAGCTCGGCGCGGAGCCAGCGGGCGTGGATCATCTGGAAGAACGGTGAGCGGATGGTGCGCGCGTAGTCGCGGGTCAGGCGGATCGGCTCCAGCGCCGCCAGCGCCTCGGCCGGCCGGCCCTCCAGCGCCAGCGCGCGGGCCTGGAGCTCGCGGCCGAGATCCCGCGGCAGCTCCTGGGATTCCGGCGACTCCACCTCCGCCAGCGCGGTGGCGTGGCGGCGGACGGCGGCCACGTCCCCCAGACGCGCCGACAGGAGGCCCAGCCCGTACGTCCGGAGAGGGCCGTGCAGGTCGGCGTCCACCGACAGGGCCGGGACGCGCTCCGGCGGCCGCGCCGGGTCCCACGCCTCGAGCTCGGCGCGCGCGGCCTCGACGTCCTCGCGCGGCACGGCCAGCCCGGGCCGGGCGACCAGCGAGGCCCGCCACAGCCGCGCGGTCGGCGCCGCCAGCGCCTCGGCCCGGTCCAGCTCGGCGCGGGCGGCCGGCCAGCGGCCGAGCGCGACATGCAGCACCGCGGCGCTCAGGTGCGCGGCCGCGCGCGTGGGGGCGTCGACCTCGGGGACCGTAAGGAGCCGGGCCATGGTGAGGGCACCCCGGGGCGAAGGGGCGAAGCCGGCGGTCCTGCGCAGCGCGTGGAAGGTGGGGCCGGATCCCGCCGCCGAAAGCGCCGCCAGCGCCCGCGCCCGCTCCGCCTCGTCCCCGGTCGTGAACGCCTTCTGCGCCGCGTACACCACCGCGAAGTCCCCCTCCGGCTCCAGACGGTCGTAGAGCTCGTGGTACGCCTCGCGCCGTCCCTCCCAGCCGGCCAGATCTGTCAGGTGCACCAGCGCCTCGTACCGGTTCCCGCCCGAGATCTCGTTGGAGCGCTCGAACGCGCTCCGGGCCTCGGTCCAGGAGCGGCCGCGCATCGGGTTCTGGTGGAAGTACAGCTCGCCCAGGCCGTACCACGCGTCGGCCATCCCGGGCCGCAGCTCCAGGGCCTCGCGGTAGAGCGCCTCCGCCTCGGCCACGTCGCCCCGCGGCCACAGTAGGTGCGCCCGCACCGTCCGCCGCTCGACCGGCGGTAGCCGGTCCAGGTAGCGGCCGGCGTACTCCGCCGCCTCGATCTCCCGGTCCGTGTCGGCCATCCACCCCGCGGCCACACCCAGCCGGTACCAGGCGAGCGCGAAGGTGCTGTCCTCGGCGACCGCCCGCTCGAACGCGTCGACCGACTCGGCGAACCGGCCGCTGTGGAACCGCTGCTCCCCCTGCAGAAACCACTTGAAGGCGTCGATCGAGCCGGTGGTGACGGCGGCCACCTGGGTCAGCGACTCGCCCGGGCCCGTCCGCTCGGCCACCAGGATCTGGGACGCGATCTCGTCCACCAGGTTGAACACCCGGTCGACGGAGCCCTCCACCGCCACCCGCGCCACCGGCTCCGTCCCGCGGGCCCGGTGGTAGAGCGACGCCTGGATCCGCAGGATGCCGTCGGCGGCGACCACTTCCCCCAGGACCCACCGCTCGGCCCCCAGGCCCGCCGCGATCGCCGCCGGCGTCGCCCCGCCCGCCTCGCCCGCCTCGCCCACCCGCGCGAACACGGCGAACGGATCCACGATCCGGAGGCCGCCGGCCCCGTCCAAACTGACGCCGAGCAGGCTGGCCAGCCCCTCCTCCAGGTACGCCAGCTCTGGATCCCCCCGGACCTCGAACGGGAGGACGGCCACGCGCTCGACCGCGGTTGCGTCGGCGACGGCGACCCTGGGCGGCGACTCCTCCCGGAGCTGGAGCCACGCGGCCCCCGCCCCCAGCGCCAGGACCGCCGCGGCGGCCCACGGCCACAGCCGCCGCAGCCGCGACGCCGCCCGGCCTTCCAGCGCCCACGCGAACGCCCCGGCGTCGGCGGGCCGACGGTGTGGGTCCGCCGACAGCGCCCGCCGGACCGCCCGGGCCACGGGGCGAGGCACGTCCCGCCGCAACCCCTCCAGCGGTGGCGGGCGGTGCCGCCGGATGGCGTCCAGCGTGGCCCCGTCGGCGTCCCGGCGGAACGGGTTCTGCCCCGTGATCGCCTCGTACAGGACAACGCCGAGGGCCCACACGTCGGTCCGCGCGTCGACCGCGCCGCCATCGGCCTGCTCGGGCGCCATGTACGCCACCGTCCCCGGCCGTACGCCGCCCGCGGTCGGGTCGGCGCCACGCACCTTGGCGATCCCGAAGTCCAGCACCACCACCCGGCCCGACGTCGTCCGGAAGACGTTCGCCGGCTTGACGTCGCGGTGGACGATCCCCCGCCGGTGGACCGCCGCCAGTCCGCGGGCGGCCTGCCGCACCGCGTCGACCGCCTCGGCGACCGGCATCGGACCCCGGTCCAGCCGCTCCTTCAGCGTCTCGCCCTCGTAGTGGGCGAGCACCAGGCAGAGGGAGCCGTCGTCCAGCTCCACCACGTCGTAGAGCGTGGCCAGGTTCGGATGGTCGATGGCGGAGGCGGCCCGCGCCTCGGCCACCAGCCGGGCGCGCGCGCCGGGATCGCCGGCCAGCCACGGCGGCAGGACCTTGAGCGCCACCCGCCGCTCGAGCCGCGGGTCGCGCCCCTCGTACACCACGCCCATGCCGCCGCGGCCGATCTCCCCCACCACCTCGTACGGCCCCACCCGGGCGCCCGGCTCGAGCGGCCGCCCCAGCGGGCCCTCCGCCAGCCGCGCGATGGACCCGGCCAGCGTGTCGAAGAGCGCCTCCCCCGGCTCGTCGTGGCGGAGGAGCGAGGCCACCTCCTCGATGAGCTCCGGGTCATCGGCGCAGCGCTCCGCCAGCCACGCCCCCCGCGCCTCGGGCGGGAGCCCCCGCGCCGCCTCCCAGAGCCCCTCGACCCGCGGATCCATCAGCCGCTCATCTCGCGGTGCAACCAGGCGCGGGCGAGGCTCCAGCCACGCTTGACGGTGGCCGGGGAGATCTCCAGCGCCTCGGCCGTCTCCTCCACGGTCATCTGGCCGAAGAACCGGAGCTCCACGATCCGCGCCATCCGCTCGTCCTCCGCCGCCAGCCGGTCGAGCGCCTGGTCCAGAAGGAGGAGCGTCTCGGCGTCGGGTTCGCCGGGACCGCCGCCCGGCACCACCTCGGCGACGGCCGTCAGGGGGACCGGAGCCTGCCCGCCGCCGCGCTTCCCGGCCGTCCGCCGGCGCGCGTCGTCGATCAGGATGTGGCGCATCGCCTTCGCCGCCACGGCGCGGAAGTGGCCGCGGCTCCGCCAGTCGGCGTGGCCCGGCTCGACCAGGCGGAGGTACGCCTCGTGGACCAGCGAGGTGGCGTTCAGGGTGGGATCGCGCCCGCCCGCGGGACGGAGCGCCCGGCGGGCCAGAGCGCGCAGCTCGTCGTAGACCAGCGGGAAGAGCCGGTCGAACGCGCCGGATTCGCCGCGGCCGATCTCGCCGAGGAGACGGGTCACCGTCTCCTGACGGTCATCCTCCATCCGATTCCCCCGATGAGCCGCTGTCGACGGAAATGTCGTGAACCAGTGTGAAGGCCGGCGGAACGCGCCGCCGACCGTCGTTCCATCCTTTCACTCGAGGACCCGGGAGGCAAGCGGTGTTGACTCGTTTTGTAGTAGCGGCCACCGCGACGCTCCTGCTCGGAGATGGGCCCCGCGCCCACGCGCAGGAGGTCCATCGGATTCCCGGGGGCCAGGCGTGGGAGGCCGCCCGGGCGGCCGGCTTCGAGTTCTACCCGGTTCCGCCGGACGACGGCTACATCCTGACCGGCTCCAGGGACGGCGCCGCCACCGCGCTCAAGGCGTGCGCCTCGTCGCACTCCCCCTGCGTCGAGGAAGCCCGCTTCCGCGACGGGGCGATCGAGCTCCCGCCCGGCGCGTGTCGGGGGTGCGAGGCGGGCCACGTGTTCGAGCTCTACGGCGGCCGGCCGCTGGCCGACGGCTGGCGGCTCGTGCGGGTGGAGGTGGCCGGCGAGGGATGGTCGTTCGAGCGGGAGCCGGCGTACGACACGGCGGACCCGGCTTTCGCCCTGCGGCTCCGCGGGCCCGCCGGCCGCGCCGCGGTAGTGACGCTGACGCTCGAGGGCCCGGCGGGCGAGCCGTGGCGCGCGGCGTTCGAGGGGCGCCCGTGAGGACCGCCCGGTCCGCCGTCGCCGCCGCCGGGCTGGCCGCCCTCCTCATGGCGTTCGCCGCCCCGGCCGCCGGCCAGGAGCCCCTGAACGTCGAGACCTCCCTCCCCGCCGACGGCTGGATCGACCGGGAGGACGGGATCGACATCCGCTTCGGCCGCGCCCTGGCGGCTCCCTCCGAGCGGGTGGCCGTCTTCTTCGACCACGTGGACGTGACCGACCTGTTCCGTCCGGCGGCCGACGGCCTCCGGTACGACCCCGGCGGGCCGCCGCTGCCGCGGGGCGAAGGAGAGCTGGTCGTCTGGCGCGTGGAGGGGGACGACTGGACCGAGGCCGCCCGGACGCCGCTCCGAGTGCGGAACCGGCTCGGCCTGGAGACGTCGGAGTGGGACCCGGGGCTGGACCTGGGCGTGGACGGCCGACTGGCCACCGGCGAGGACCCCGAGCCGGATCCGTTCGACGACGGGCCCGACCAGGACCTCTCCGGCCAGCTCGTCCTGGGAACCCGTCACACCCGCGGCGACATGGCGATCGTCGCCGAATCGACCTTCCTCGGCTCCTCCGCCCAGCAGGACGCCCTCCGATTCTCCCGCGACGGACTGGACGCCCCCAAGGTGGACCTCTCCTCCTACCGGATGGAGTTCCGCCGCGGCCCGGCGGCGCTGGCGGTCGGTCACGTCGGCTTCGGGGCGCAGCGACACCTGATCAACGGGTTCAACAGCCGGGGCGCGCTTCTGACCTGGTCGCCGGTGTCGCGGGTGGAGCTCGCCGTGTCGGCCATGAACGGGAGCAGCGTGGTCGGCTGGGGGAACTTCCTGGGGCTGAAGGAGCCGGACCACCGGGTGGCCACCGCCTCGATCGGGGTCGACGCGCTGGAGCGCCCCGGGGGGCTCAGGCTGGAGCTGACGTGGCTCGACGCCTCGATCCTGCCCGGAACGCCGGGCGTCAACCAGGGCGACATCGACGACGCCGAGGAGTCCGGCGGCCTGGCGCTCCGGCTGGCCAGCGAGACCCCCGGCCGGCGGCTCAGGCTGGAGGGCGGCTTCGCCCGCTCCACCTACGACAACCCGTTCGACCCCACACTGGCACAGGGGGACGACCTGGTCGAGGTCGAGGAGGAGACGCGGAACGCCCGGTACCTGGAGGCGTCGGTCGGGCTTCTGCAGGGGTTATCCCTGGGGGGCGACCGGACCGCCGACCTGGACCTGGCGCTCCGCCACGAGCGGGTGGACCCGGAGTACCAGTCGGTCGGCGCGTACGCCCGGGCCGACCAGATGGTGAATGACCTCCAGTTCCGCGGTCGCGTGGCCGGCGTGTCGGTGCAGGCGAGCCACGCGCGAAGCCGCGACAACCTGGACGACGTGGCGAGCGTCCTGACCACGAAGACCCGTCGCTCGGGCGCGAATCTGGGCACCGGCCTGGCCGAGCTCCTGAGCGTGACGGGGCCGGCGAAGACGTGGCTCCCCCAGGTCCAGTACCGCTGGGACCGCACCCATCAGTTCGGCGAGGGCGTTCCCGAGAACTCCGGCTTCAACGCCAGCCACGTGCCGGACCAGGTGAGCGTCCAGCAGGGCCTCGACGTGGCGTGGCGCTGGAGCAAGGTCACGGCCGGATGGAAGCTGAACCTGTCGGACCAGGACAACCGCCAGGAGGGGCGCGAGAACGCGGATCTGGAGAACCGGACCCACGCGTTCGCCTTCGGCGTCCGGCCGCACGCGCGGCTTTCGGTAGACCTGTCGCTCAACCTGGAGCGCCGCGAGGCGAAGGAGCGGGACCAGGTGGACCTGACCCGCCGCTGGGGCGTCCGCTCGTCTCTCAGCGTGCTGGAGGCCTCACGGCTGGCCCTCTCCTGGTCGGCCACCCATTCCGAGGACGAGGCCGAGACGAAGGAGCGGGACCAGACATCGCTGGACCTCCAGTGGTCCTCCGCCGTTCCCGGCCTCGACCGCTTCGGCGGCCAGTGGTTCCTGCGGCTCTCGCGCTCGAGCGCCGAGAGCGTGGACCGCGTGCTCGACCGCGACGACGAGCGCTCCGACTGGAACCTCGACTCCGGCCTCAACTTCACCTTTTTCTAGGGAGGAGGAGCCATGCTCCGCCACGCCGCCCGCACCGTTCGCCGCGTCCTCCTCGGGGCCACCTTCGCCCTCTCCGCCGGGGCCGTGGACGCCGACGCCCAGATCCAGCGCGACCCCAACGGCGTCAACGTGAACACGTTCGGCGCGACCACCGTGTTCATCACGTTCGGGAACCTGGAGGGGATGGTGCCGGTGGAGGCCACCTGGTGCGGCGAGCTGATCGACGCCGCGCCCGACGTGGGCCAGAAGTGCGCGCCGGGGACGATCTTCGGGAACCTGCCGATCCGCTACGACCTCTCCCGCGTCAGCGACGCCCGCGACGGCTTCACCGACATCATGTCGATCCCGGCCTCGGTGGCGCGGCGCGCCTACCAGGCGGCCGAACGAGGCGAGCACTCGGCGTTCTTCTACGTGCGGCGGTTCGTGGACCCCGACGGCGTCCGGCCCGACGAGTACGTGTTCGTCACCTGCCGGCTGGCCGGCGGCGGCGCCCGCGTGCCGTTCTCGCTGCTGGACGTGCGGCTCGAGTTCGACACCGAGGACCTGGTGCTCTCGCTGGAGCAGGGTCGCACGCCGCCGCCGGTCCGGGCGAAGATCGCCTACAACGGCACGGGGCGGCTGATCGGGCGGTGGGAGGTGGTGCTGCCGGGCGAGGATCCGCCCACCGCCGACGACCTGCTGACCGAGGGCACGCTGCCGCCCGAGCTGCGCGGCACCCAGCGCCGCTGGACAGAGCTGGAGCGCTTCAACGTGTTCCTGCCGCCGACCGGCGAGGCCACGTTCGACGGGCCCGACCCCGCCAGCTTCCCGACCCACATGAAGGGCCTCTACATGCTGCTCCTCCGGATCGAGGCCGACGACGACAAGGAGGGGGATTCCAACCTCGGGAACGCCGGCGCCGGCGAGGGCCTCGTCCACAGCGGCGCCGTGGCCGGGTTCCCGATTCCGCCGCTCCGCTACTACGTGGGCTCGGGGGGCGAGATGGGGCTGGTGACGGGCGAGATCCGGCTCGTCCAGCCGGAGGCCGACCAGGCGCTCCCGGTGACCGAGCCGCTGATCTTCTCGTGGACCCAGACCTCGGCCGCCTCGCTCTACCGGGTGGAGTTCCGGGACGGAGCCGGCGAAGAGGTACTGGCCGCGCTCCGCCAGCCCGGAGTCGCCTCCTACCGGGCGCCGGAGTGGCTGCGGGACCGGGTCGGCGATGAGCCGTTCACCTGGCGAGTGGTGGCGCTGGACGGCGAGGGCGACACGATCGTCGCCACCGGATGGAGGACCGCCACCATCGGTCCGGCCGCCGACGTGGAAACCGGGCGGGAGGAGCCTTGATTGACATCCCCCGCTCCCCCGGACTACGATGACCATTCCACCTGACTGAAAAGGGCTAACCCGGCGCGAGCCGGGGACGCAAAGCCGACGGGTCTGCGCTCGGGGGCGCAGTAGACGGCCGGGCTGCCAGTGCGGGGTGAGTCCGCTCTTTCACTCAGCACGGAGGTACCACAAGATGAAACTGCGCGCGCTACTGGGTCTGCTCGTGTTCGGGTTCGCGGCGACGGCGATCGCGCTGCCGACCGACACGCCGGATGAGAACCCGCCGAAGCGGATCACCATCTGCCACTTCCCCGGGCACTCGATTCCCGAGGCCTCGGACAACTTCTCCGTCGAGGGAGAGGACGTGTCCGGTGATTACGTCACCAACCCGCCTCCGCCCGGCGGCCCGGCCCCGAACCAGGTGGCCTTCTGCGAGAGCCGGGGCGGCAAGCTGATCGAGCTCTCCGAGAAGGGCGCCGTGAACGGGCACAAGGTGGCGCTGCAGCACCGGATCGCCGCCTACTAGACGAGCCGGAAAACCTCCGGACCCGGCCAGTCCGGCCGGTTCCGGCTTCGTACCACGAGAAAGGGGCGAGCCCGTCGGGCCCGCCCCTTCTCGCATTGCCGCCGACCGCGTCGCCGCGGCCGTCTTCTCCGTGCCTACTGCTGGGCGCCGTAGCTCCCGTCGGCGGAGACGTGGAACGGGATGACCATCCCGGCCACCGCGTGGCCCGGGACGTAGCACACCATCGCGTAATCCCCGGCCGCGTCGGCCGTGAACGTGATGGACGCGCTGCCGTCGGGCGCCGTGCCGGTCGTGGTCGGATCCGGCGTGATCGCGCCGGCGAAGACCGGCTCCGGAGCGTCGAACGTGGCGGGCCAGCTGGCCTCCGACTCGTCGATGCCCAGGGAGTGCGGCTGGGTCGGGTCCGAGTTCGTGAAGTTGATCGTCACGGTGTAGCCCTCGGGAACCGTGATGGAGCCGCTGCCGGCGTACATGCCGTTGAAGTTCCAGCGGTTGTTGGCGTCGGTGGAACCGGCCGCGATGTCCATGGAGACGGTCCGGGCGGTCTCGTCCACGGTCATCCACGACGGGGTCGTCATCTCGCCCGTCGTCGCCGGGTCGGTTTCGGTGTCCACGATGGCGGTGGTATCGGCTTCGTCCAGGGCACCCTCGTCTTCGGCGGCGCCGCCACAGGCGACCAGGCCGAGCGCGAGCGTGAGGAACAGGCTGTTGAACAAGCGCATCTGAATTACTCCGTCGATCAGGGTCAGGTAACTGGACATTAGGCTTCGATGAAACGGTACAATCTTCGAATATAAGGCTTCCGACCGCCGCGACCTACTCCCCGACGCTGGTGTGGTCGTGGACGATCCTCCACCCGCCGTCCATTTCACGGAAGACCAGGGTGAAGACGCCCCCCACCTGGCCGGCGTCGCGGTTCAGCGCCCAGCGTCCCAGGACCCAGGCGGCGTCGGGCTGCAGGGCGTGCACCTCCAGGTCGGTGAAGGAGAGGTGCCCCATGGTGGCGGGCGCGTTCCCGTAGGTCGCGCGGTAGCGCTCCAGGGTGTAGTCCCAGCCGCGCTGGACCCGGCCGCCGCTGGTGAAGACGAGCTCCGGGTCGTTCCAGTATCCCACCATGAACTCCTCGAGGTCGCCCCGGTTCCAGGCCGCGGCCTGGTCCTCCAGGACCCGGACGATCGCCGCCCGGTCGGACGAGGTGAAGGCGACCTCGGCGTCGGGCCGCCCGCCCGTGGTAGCGCAGGCCAGGGCGAGTGGGGCCAACAGCATCAGCGTCGGGAAGCGCATGGACGTCACTCCGGTTCGGGGACGGTGGCGGGCTCGGGCACCACGCTGAGCGCGACCTCGCGGCCGTCGCGGCGGACCCGGATCGGCGTGGCCCGTCCGGGGACGAGGCCATCCAGCGCCTCGCGGTACGCGTACACGTCGGCCACGGGACGGCCTCCGAGCTCCAGGACGCGGTCCCCGGACAGGAGGCCGGCCGCCGCCGCCGGCGAGCCGTCCAGCACCCGCTCGATCACCACTCCCTCCTCGGCCTCCGGAACCGCGGGGGCGGGAAGGGCGCCCAGGCGGCCGCCGCGCCGGACGGGCTCCGGCGCCTCTTCCGCTTCCGCCATCTCCCGCGGGTCCGGCTCGACCGGCACGAACGTGGGCCGGCCGCGGTCGTTCCCGAGCTGGTTCACGATCTCCCGCACCAGGCGGGTGACCGCGTGGATCCCCTCCGGGTCCACGCCCTCGAAGTCGTCGGTGGAGCGGTGGTAGTCCGGGTGCACGCCGGTGAAGAACGAGAGGACGGGCACCTGCCGCAGGTAGAACGCCGCGTGGTCGGAGGGGCCGTACCCCTCCGGCTCCGTCCGTATGGAGAGGTCCAGGTGGGCGTTGGCCGCCTCCAGGATCTCCGGCCACTCGGCGGCCGTGCCGACGCCGTAGACCACGACCTCGTCCCGCAGCCGGCCGATCATGTCCAGGTTCAGCATCCCCACCACCCCGGCCAGCGGCACGACGGGCTGAGCCGCGTACCACGCCGAGCCCAGCATGCCGACCTCCTCGGCGCCGAAGGAGACGAAGACCAGGGTGCGCGCCGGCCGGTTGGTCGGGTAGGCGAAGTACTCCGCCAGCTCGATCAGTCCCGCAACCCCGCTGGCGTTGTCGTCGGCGCCATTGTGGATGTCGCCGGGGACGGGGTCGAGCGAGCCGGGGCCGCCGAGCCCCAGGCCGTCGTAGTGGGCGCCGACCACGATCGCCTCGCGCGCCTTCAGGGGATCCCGGCCGGGGACGATCCCGATCACGTTGTGGGTGGTGCGGGTCCGCGGCCGGACGTCCACCCGGAGGTTCAGGACCGCGTTCCGCAGCGCCCGACTCTGGGGCGAGCGGGTGGAGTCGATCCGGTGCTGGAGCAGCGAGAGGTCCTCCCCGGCCATCGCCGCGATCCGCCGCGCCACGCCCTGCGAGACGGCCAGCGCCACGATCCCGATCGTTCCCGGCCGCTCGTCCACGTCGAACGGGATCAGGCGGTCGATCTCCTCGGTGGCCGGCGGGTTCACGAACAGGATCGCGCGGGCGCCCCGGGCCTGGGCGTTGGCCGCCTTGTACCGCTCGCTCAGGTAGCGGCCGAAGACGCCGCCGGGGTCGTCGCCCTCGGGGCTGTACCGCAGCGCCAGCACGATCTTCCCTTCCACGTCCACGCCGGCGTAGTCGTCGTAGCCGATGGACGGGGCGCTGATGCCGTAGCCGGCGAAGACGACCGGCAGGACGACCCGGTCGGCGGCCGAGCCGGCCAGCGGCAGGAAGTCGACCCCCGGCGAGAAGATGCGGGCCAGCCGGCTGCCGTTCTGGAGCACCATGCGGTTGTCGGGCCCGAGCTCAACGCCGACCGGAAACTCGAAGGTCTGGAGGTAGGTGGGGTGCGCCGAAGGCGCCTCGAGGCCGGCCGCCTGGAACTGCCGCACCACGTACAGCGCGGCCCGCTCGGCGCCGGGGGTGCCGGCCCGCCGGCCGGCCAGCTCGTCGGAGGCCAAACGCTCGACGTGGGCCGCCATCTCGCCGGCCGTCAGGAGCGGCGTGCTCGACGCCACGCCCGCACCGCCCGCCCCGGCCGCGACCTGGGCCAGGGCGGAAGGCGCCAGGGTGGCGGCCAAGAGGGCCACCGCCAGCAGGAGGGACGCGAATCCGCGCATTCAGGAGTTGAATATGGGCCGGGGCCGGCGGGTTGGCATGGGCGCGCTCCGGCCCCGGCCGGCGGCTACGGGACCAGGTCCGGCGCGCCCGCTCCCACCATGATCGCCTCGATCTCGGCGATCTCCCGGGGCGCGTCACCGGACATGAGGCGCCCGCCGTCCGCCGTCACCACCACGTCGTCCTCGATCCGGACGCCGATGTTCCACCACTTCGGATCGACCCCCTCGGCGCCCTCCGCGATGTAGATCCCCGGCTCCACGCTGAACACCATTCCCGGCTCCAGCACCCGCGGCCGGCGGTCCGCCCCGGTCGAGTACCCGCCCACGTCGTGGACGTCCAGCCCCAGCCAGTGGCTGGTCCCGTGCATGAAGTACCGGCGGTAGGCGCCCGACTCCAGGTTCTCGTCGACGGTGCCGCTCAGGATGCCGACCCCGATCAGCCCTTCGACCACCTCGCGCACCGCCACCAGGTGGATGTCACGGATCGTCGCGCCCGGCCGGACCGCCTGGAGCCCCGCGTTCTGCGCGTCCAGCACGATCTGGTAGATCGCCGCCTGCTCGTCGCTGAACTCGCCGTTCACCGGAACCGTGCGGGTGACGTCGGCGGTGTAGTAGGCCCACTCGGCGCCGATGTCCATGACGACCATGTCGTCGGCCTCCATGCGGCGGTCGTTCTCCTCGTAATGGAGGATGGTCGAGTTGGGGCCCGATCCGACGATCGAGTTGAAGCCGATCCGGGGGCTCCCCTGCACGCGGAAGACGTACTCGATCACCGCCTCGGCCTCGTACTCGTGCATGCCCGGCCGGATGGCGGCCATGGCGGCCAACTGGGCGTCGGTCGTGATGTCGATCGCCTTCTGAAGGTACGCGAGCTCGGCGTCGGACTTGATCAGCCGGAGCTCGTTGGAGATCGCATCGGCGTCCCGGATCTCCCGGCCGGCCGCCGCGCCCGCCCAGCGCTCCAGGAGCGCGCCCAGGGAGTCGACGGACCACGGGTGGTCCTCCGGAGCGTCGAACCAGACCCGGTCGGTCTCCGCCAACCAGCGGCCGAGGACGGAGTCCAGCGAGTCGATGACGAACGCGAGATCGGCGCCGTGGCGGGCGCGCGCTCCCTCGACGCCGGCCCGGTGCCCCGTCCACACCTCCTGCGCCGGGTCGCGCTGGCGGACGAACAGGGCGAAGCGCTCGCCCTCGGGGGCGCCGGGCCTCAGGACCGCCACCGCCTCGGGCTCGGCGAAGCCGGTCAGGTACCAGAAGTCGGAGTCCTGCCGCCAGGGAAACCCGGCGTCGTCGTTCCGCGGGATCTCGGGGGTCGACGGGAAGATCGCGATCCC
>CAZUIY010000105.1:0-3639 GCA_964619975.1 uncultured Gemmatimonadales bacterium | reverse complement strand
TTCCGCGTGCTGGACACGACCGAGCCGGCCGACCAGCCGATCTTCCCCGGCGATCCCGTGGCCGACCAGGAGCTGTTCACGATCTTCTCCGACCGCGTGAGCGTGTTCCCCTCGGGCGCTCCGCCGTCGATCCCGCTGGGGATCGAGGTCCGCCAGCGGTCCTTCGCCTTCGACGAGGAGGGCCTCGAGACGGCGGTCTTCGTCCAGTGGGACATGATGAACGTCTCCGACCGGATCCGGGCGTCCGGCTACCCGATCGAGCGGCCGTGGACCGGCCTGGTGCTGGACCCCGATCTGGGCGAGGTGGGCGACGACACCGCCGCTCCGCTCGTGGTGGACGGGCAGACGGTCCTGCTCGTGTGGGACGTCGACTTCCAGGCCGCCGGGTTTCAGGGCCCGCCGGGGTTCCTCGCCCTGGTTCCGCTGGTGGACGCGGGAACGCCGGTCACCGTGAGCCAGCTGACGTCCGCGACGGTTCTGGGCATCCAGCGAGTGCCGCTGACGGACTCCGCGCAGTACCGCTCGCTGGCGGGGCTTCCCCCCAACGCGCCGACCATCGGCGGATTCGGCTTCGACCTGCGGGCGCTGGTGGCGTGGCCGGGGCCGGCGGTGCTGCAGCCCGGCGACGTCCACCGGACCGCCGTGGCGTTCGTCTGGGCCGAGCCGGGGGTGGCCGCTCCCGACCTCCTGACCGCGCTCGACACGGACCGGCTCCACGAGGACGAGCCCCTGCTGGGCCCGATCGTGGAGCGGATCCGGGCCGCCCGCACGGCCCACGCCGCCCGGCTGGCGGGGGTGCCGGCGCTCCTCGACTTCCCCGGCGAGCCGCCGCCGGTCGTGCCCGCCGAGGCCGACCGCGTGCGGCAGAACTACCCCAATCCCTTCCGCGACCAGACCACCGTCGAGTACGAGCTGACAGCGGCGGCGGACGTGGTCCTCGAGGTGATCGACGTGTCCGGGCGCCGCGTGGCCCGGCTGTTCGAGGGGACCGTGTCCCCCGGCGTCCACACCGCGTCGTGGGACGGCCGCTCGGACAGCGGCCTGGAGGCCCCGCCCGGCGTCTACGTGATCCGGCTCTCCACCGGCCGGGGCGACAGCGCCGTCCGCGCCCTGAGGCTGCCGTGACGCTTGCGGCGGCCCCCGGCCCGGCGGAGATTCGTCCGCCCATGATGCGAATCCGCACTCGAACGATCGCCCTCTCCGCCGGCCTGATCGTGGCCGCGGCGGCCCTCGCGCCGCCGCCCGCCGCGGCCCAGGACACGGAGCGGGGCGCCCTCGTGGGGCTGGCCCTGCCGGTGGGAGCGCGGACCGTCGGGCAGGGCCGCGCCGCGGTGGCGGTCCTCGGCGACCTCCAGACCCTGCCCTACAACCCCGCCGGGATCGCCTCGGGCCTGGAGCGGGGCGGGCTCACGTTCAGCCGCTTCGAAGGCGCCACGGCGGCCGAATTCTCGAGCAGCTACGTGGCCGGGGCCTGGCGGACCTCGTGGGGCACGCTGGCGGCACACGGCATCCTCAATGACTACGGCCGGATCCCCATCACCACCGACTCTCCGACGTCGGTGGGCGAGCTCGACGTCTCGGAGTGGGTGGTGGGGCTGACGTACGCCCACCGCTGGCGGGAGAAGCTCCACTGGGGCGTGACGGCGAAGCTCTTCCAGTCCGACCTGGGTCAGACCGACGGCTCGTCCCCGGCGTTCGACGCCGGCGTGCTCTACCGTCCGCGCGCCACGCTGCCGCTGGACCTGGCGATCTCCCTGCGGAACCTCGGCCCCGAGCTGGAGTACGCCGCCGACGCCGCCGGAGACGCCGCCTCGGCGCGCCTTCCGAGCCGGGTGCGGGTGGGCCTCGCGTGGCATCCCGAGTCGCTGCTCGGCCTGCCTCCCGAGTACGCGCTCTCGTTCGCCTTCGATTCGGAGAGCGAGCTGGAGGATCTCGCCACCACCAGCGTCCACGGGGGCGTGGCCGCGACCCTCTACGAGGTCGTGGTCCTGCGGGCGGGCTTCCTGCTGGCCGACAACCCCTACGTCGAGGACGGCGACGGGGACCGCGAGCAGGGCGGCTCGTTCGGCGTGGGGATCCGCTACGGCGACTTCGAGGCCGACCTGGCGCGCGAGGTGTCGGTGAGCGAGCTCGGGGACGAGACCCACTTCTCGGTCGGATTCCGCTTCTAATGGCCCACAGAAGAACGCTTCGGGCGGCCGTTCTGGCGGCGGCCCTCTCGGGGGCGGCCTGCGCCGACGGCCCGGCCGACGCCGTGCTGGTGCTCCACACGGCGAACGTCTACGGCTACACCGAGGACTGCGGGTGCCGCTACGACTCCACCGGCGGGCTGGCCAAGCGCGCCTGGGTGATCGACTCGCTTCGCCGGAGCCGGGAGGCGCCGGTCCTGCTGGTCGACGCGGGGGACTTCAGCGGCGGCGAGTCGTACTACGGCTCGGCG
Source organism: uncultured Gemmatimonadales bacterium (assembly GCA_964619975.1). Lineage (GTDB taxonomy): Bacteria > Gemmatimonadota > Gemmatimonadetes > JACCXV01 > JAHWKZ01 > DATLFF01. Next base: position 1,199 of record CAZUIY010000105.1, on the reverse strand, counting down.
CTGGGCCGGGTCCAGATCGAGGCGATGCGGATGATGGGCTACGACGCCTACACGCTCGGCGAGTGGGACATGAACCACGGCCCCACGTACGTCCGCGAGCTCGTGACCGGAACGCCGGACGTGGCGTGGGTTCACACGAACTACGACGTGGTGGGCCTGGAAGATCTGGGGCACGAGACGCTGGTGGTCGAGAAGGACGGCCGGCGGATCGGTCTGATCGGGCTCATGAACCCGACGATCCTGCTGAATCCCGGCATGGGGGACAGCGTCCGGGTCGACGAGGACATCGTCGGCGTGACCGAGCGGGCGGTGGCGAAGCTCAGGGGTGAGGGGGTCGACGCGGTCGTCGTCCTGAGCCATCTGTCGTACAAGGGGGACCTGGCGCTGGCCGACCTGGTGCAGGGGATCGACCTGATCGTGAGCGGCCACGGCGGCCGCACGCTGGGGCCGCCCGAGAAGGCGTCCCTGGGGACGTGGGTCGTGGCCCCGGGCGATCTCGGCCGTTTCCTGGGCGTGGCCGAGCTGGCGTTCGGCGGCGGCGAAGAGGCCGGCGTGTCCGAGGCGACGGGGGAGCTGATCGTGATGATGCCGTCCGTGCCGAACGACGCGGCGGTCGACTCGCTGGTGGCGGCGTACGAGGCGGAGGTCCAGCAGACGGGTCCGCGGCGGCGGATCGAAGGACGATTCTTTCGTTTACCGGAAGAGGAGTCCCCGGAGGGGACGCTCGACCGGCCGAGTGGCTGAAGCGAGGAAGGGGGAGCGGAGGTGGCCTTCGTAGCCAAGGAGATATTCCTGACCCGGGGGGTCGGGCGGCACAAGGAGAAGCTGGCGTCGTTCGAGCTCGCGCTCAGGGACGCGTGGATCGCCGAGTACAACATCGTCCGGGTATCGAGCATCTTTCCGCCGGGATGCAAGCTGATCCCGCGGAAGGACGGCATCAAGAAGCTGACGGCGGGACAGGTCCTGTACACGGTGGTGGCGGAGGCCGCGACGAACGAGCCGCACCGGCTGGTGGCGTCGTCCATCGGCGTGGCGATCCCGCGCGACCGCACCCACTACGGGTACCTCTCGGAGCACCACTCCCACGGCCAGAAGGAGGACATCTCCGGGGACTACGCCGAGGACCTCGCGGCGCAGATGCTGGCCACGGTGCTGGGCGTCGACTTCGACCCCGACGCCGCCTGGGACGCCCGCAAGGA
>CAZUIY010000104.1:0-22387 GCA_964619975.1 uncultured Gemmatimonadales bacterium | reverse complement strand
CGCCAACCGCGCCGGCGCCACCTCCGGCAGCGGGTTCTCGCTCCGGCTGGACGGCGCCCGCGCCGCCAACTTCGACGTCTACGAGGGCCAGGCCCTGGTGGCCGAGGCGTCGAACGAGCGGATCGCCGGCTCCATCGTCATCCAGCGGGCGATGCGGTTGCAGGCGCCGTTGCCGGTGCCGCAGACGCATGATCCGCCGCTGGTGATTCGGTTCGCGATTCAGAAGTGAGAGGTGTGAGCTAGCCGCGCACCTCCATCGGCTCGATCTCCTCGATGTCCCGCGCGTCTGTCGAGTGGATCGCCTCCCACAGGTCGACCGCCTGCTGCAGGTTGAGCCAGAACTCCGGCTCGGTGCCGGTCAGCCGGCCGAGTCGGAGCGCCGTCTCCGGCGTGACCGACCGTTTGCCGTTGATGATCTCGTTCATCCGGGGATACGAGATCCGGAGCCGGCGGGCGGACTCCTTCTGCGTGATCCCCAGAGGCTTCAGGAAGTCCTCGAGGAAGATGAGGCCCGGATGGGTGGGGCGGCGGTGCTCCGGCAGTCGGCGCATGGTCAACTCGCTCTCAATGATAGTCCACGATTTCGACCTGCTCCGGGCCGTGGCCGGTCCAACGGAAGCAGATCCGGTACTGGTCGTTGATTCGTATCGAGTGCTCACCCGCGCGCTCTCCCTTCAACTTCTCCAGTCGAAGTCCCGGAAGAGACAGGGACCTCAGGGATAGCGCAGCATCCATCTGGTCCAGCTTTCGCGCCGCATTGCCATGAAGCTCCTGAGGCAGCTTGCGGCGTGCTGCCTTCGAGTCCTCTCCCTCGAAGATGTCTTCGGTGCCCCTGTCTCTGAAGGAGAGGATCACGCAAGAATATTAATGGATAACGTGAAGGATAACAATGTCAACGCCAGCCGTAATTGTCAGACCCCCCTGCTACGCTCCTGGAGAACCCAATCTCCGGAGGAACTCGACCATGCTCCAGCTCTCCCCCGCCGCGCCGCAGCGGCACAAGTGGCTCACGATCCACCCGCTCCTGACCCCCGAGGCCGGGCAGCTCGACTTCGAGCTCATGCCGGACGCCGTCGCCGCCGGGACGCTGAAGGTCACCGAGGTCGGCTCCGGCACGGTGCCCGAGCTGCTCGCGATCAACGAGGGTGAGCGCGACGTCCTGGTCCTGGACGGGATGCAGTTCATCGGCGCGCGGCAGAACCGGATGGCCAGCCGCACGATCCTGCTGCCGGCCGGCTCCCAGACGAAGATCCCCGTCAACTGCATGGAGCAGGGGCGGTGGCACTCGGTCTCCGACACCTTCGCCCCCTCGGTCAACCACTCGCCCTCCCGGGTGCGCCGGAAGAACAAGGAGCTGGAGTACATGAACGTGATGGAGGGTGTGTCCGCGGACGCCCGCTCGCTGAGCCAGGCCCAGAGCAGCGTGTGGGAAGAGATCGGCCTCCATTCCCGGGACGTCGGGGTGGGATCCTCCACCGGCAACCTGGACGAGATCGCGCGCGGCCGCGCCGAGGACCTGGGGGAGTGGGTGCGCGCCTTCCCGCCGGTCGAGGGGCAGGTCGGTATCCTCGCGTTCCTGGGGCCGGATCCGCTGGGCCTCGACGTCATCGGCGACCGGAAGACCTGGAGCCGGCTCCACGAGCGGCTGGTCGGGGGCTACGTGCAGGACGCGCTCCGCGTCCGCAACCTGGAGGGCGAGCCGGACCCGGAGGCGGCCGCGACCTGGATGGCTCAGGTGCGCGGGGCCAACCGGACGGAGTCGCCCACGGTGGGACGGGGGACGTACCGGGTGCTGTCGGGGCCAGTGACGGGCGGGGAGCTGATCGCGGGGGACGGGCTGGTGCATCTGAGCGCGTTTCCGCTGGAGGAGGAGCGGCCGGAGGGTGGTCGGCCGGTGGCAAGCGACACGGACCCGCTGCCGCCGCCGAGTTGGCGCCGCCGGCCGAGCGGGCGCTAACCAGGTTCCTCGCCATTCAGGCGTCGACGGACGGCGTCCAAGGGAATGTAAACGGGGTCGGGCTCCGACAGCCGCAGCTCCAGTTCCCGAAGATGCCACGCGGGGACGGGAACTGTTTCGGAGTCCGCTCCGAGCTCGTCCCACACGTCGCTCAACAGGTCGATCTGCTCCTCGACCGGGAGGCGACGGATTTCCTGGATCAGAGCCTCTTTCGTCATGCTGAAAGAATGCTCCTGGCAGTCGACGCCGGCAAGCCCGAGCTATAATCGGGACATGCAGATCGGCAGCCTCCTTTCAGTGACGCTCCTGTCGCTGCTTACGGCCTGCGGCGAGACCGCCCTGTCTCAGTCCGAGACCTGCACCGTCGTCCGCGTCTCCGACGGCGATTCCATCACCTGCGCCGATGGCACCCGCGTCCGCCTCCTCACGATCGACGCCCCCGAGATGGACCAGGGCCCCTTCGGTCGCGCCGCTCAGGCCTATCTGGAGGCGATCCTCCCCGAGGGCACGGAGGCCGGGCTCGAGACCGACGTCGAGCGCACCGACCAGTACGACCGCCTCCTCGCCTACGTCTATCGCCCCGACGGCCGGATGGTGAACCTGCTCATGGTGCGACAGGGATTCGCCGTCCCCTACGTAGTCCCCCCCAACGTCCGCCACGCGGAGGCGATCCGGGACGCGGGGGACTCGGCGCAGGCGCTGGCTCTGGGTCTCTGGACGATCGAGGCGTTCGAGTGCCTGCCGTCGGATCATCGGCGGGGGGGTTGCTAAGGGGAGAAGCGGGCAGCGGGTTTGCAGAATCATTCATGAGGTGAATTAATATCATTCAGGAGAAGAATGATCTCTGAAAAGGTCGTCGTCGCCCCCCCCCCGTAATCGGCGCGACTCCTGCACCCCTCCTCACTCATGCCCCCGCACCGGACCAAGAACCGTCGAAATGATGACGCCACTGTAGACGCCCGCCCGTCTGAAGCGCTGCTTACGGGGTGAGGCGGGCGGGCTCGACAAGCAATGTCAGATGTGACATATTAAAATGACTGGATCGCGTGAACGGCCTCTCGTCTGGGTGGCCGGTGAAGTGAAGACGCCGCCGTTCTCGAGGACGGCTCGGCTGGAGGCGGGGGTCCTTCTGCGGCGACTTCAAGGAGGAGAGAGCCTCGAGCTGCCGCACTCCAGACCGATGACGGCGATCGGCAAGCGATGTCCCGAGCTGAGGGTGTCGGACGAGACCGCCACCTGGAGGATCGTCTACCGAGTCGATAACGACGCGATCGTCATCCTGGACGTCTTCTCGAAGAAGAGCGCGAAGACGCCCCGCCACGTGATCGAGGCATGCCGGGAACGCCTCCGGCGCTTTGAATTGTTGCAGGAGGGTCGATAATGGAGCGGCGGAAACGGGAGCGGCTCGAGAAAGCCGGCTGGAGGATCGGATCGGCCTCGGAGTTCCTGGATCTTACCGAGGAAGAGACGCGCTACATCGAGTTGAAGCTCGCGTTGAGCCAGGCGGTTCGCGCTCGACGGCAGGAGGCCGGATTGTCACAGGAAGACCTGGCCCGGAGGCTGGGCTCCAGTCAATCCCGTGTCTCCAAGATCGAGAGCGCGGACGCGACGGTCTCGCTGGACCTCCTGGTCCGGTCGCTGCTGACCGTCGGGGCCAGCCGCGAGGATATCGCCGATGCCATCGCGGAGCCGGGCCACAGGACGGTAGTTACCGGGGGGTGAGGGCATACCCGAGCCGCGTGCTTTACCCGCCCAGCAGCTCCTCCAGCGCCAGCCGCGTCTTTGGCGGCAGCTGCGACGCGTCGAAGTAGCGCAGCACGATCGCGAGCGCCTCCTCGGCGGATCCGACGCCCAGGTATCGAAGCAGGAACCGGACGTCGTCCAGGTCGTGGAACTCCTCGCCGAGCCGCATCGCCGCGCACTTCATCGCCAGCAGGTATTCGGGTCGGGCGACGTAGACCCGGAGGTGGTCGAGCTCGAGGTACGGATCGTACTCCCCGCGTGGGCTCAGATAGCTTTTAACCGAATCGTTCAGCCAGGTCTCGGGCACGCCCGCTCGAGCGGCCACTCTGGCGGCGGCCTGTCGGACGATCGTGGGGGGACGGAAGAAGGCGTCCACGTCCCGCGTCGCCTCCCGGGCGTCCAGGGCGAGGCAGAGGACCGCTCCGCCGACGAGATAGACCTCACCGAGCACGTCCTCCGCCGCCAGTTCGCGGTCCAGCGCCTCGAACAGGCGGTGGATCTCGTCCTTCGTCAGCCGGAACCCGTTCATCTCAGACGCGGTCGCCGACGGTCGCGTCGACGAACAGGTTGCGGCGCCGGAACGGCACGGGCGAAGAGCGGAGAAGGTGCAGACGAAGGCCCGGCAAAGAGGTGGCGAAACGGGGCGTCTCGAGTGGAGGAACGTCCCGAACCCAGTCGGGGGGTGGGACGCCCCGCCGCGCCGACGCCTGCTCGACCATCGCCGCCACGTAGTTGGCGAGGAACGGTGGGAGCCGCTCGATGCCGGGTGGGGGTACGGAAGTGGCCTGCGATAGCTGGTCGGGGGACCACTCCGTCAGCAAGTCGTTGAGCTCCGCCAGGGGGAATCGATGATCCCCGGCGGTCGTCAGCGCCCGCACGATCCCCGCGAAGCGGACGTGGGGGTCCGGCAAGGCGCGGGACAGGACGTACTCCGACATCCCCTGACCAGCGGCCCGGGAGAGGCGCTTCAGCGCGGCCTTCTGGGTGGACGTGACGCGGATCTGGATCTGCTGGGTCTTGCGCGGCATGGGGGGGAAGATCCACCCTTCTTGGGGCTATGTCAATACAGCGTATTGACTCGTCCGGGGGACGGCGATGAGTCTTCCTTTGACTACTCATGTTGAGCCTGACATGCTTTTCCCCATGGTGGACCCGCTAAGACAGAAGCCCCTCGTGGTGCGGGAACTCCTGGGATCCCTCCGAAGGGGGCTCGAGGAGATTTATGGGGATCGCCTCCGCGGGGTCTACCTGTACGGCTCCTACGCTCGCGGCGAGGCGCACGTGGGATCCGATCTCGACGTCCTCGTTGTGCTGGACGAGGTACGGAGCTCCTGGGAGGAGATCAAGCGAACGGGTGAGCTCGTGTCGGAGGTGTCTCTGGCGCACGAGCTCAGCGTGAGCCGCGTCTTCCTTCCGGAGTCGGAATGGAGAGAGAGTGACCTTCCGTTCACGCGGAACGTCCGCCGGGAGGCGATCCCCGCTTGAAGCCCGATCGGAACTGAGACGTCCATCCGCCTGAAAGGCGACTTCAGCCGACCGCCAGCTCCCGATACCGGCAGAACGCGTTCGCCATCCGCATCTGCTGCGGCGTCCGGCACTCGGGCGCAAACACCGGCGGGCTCGCCACTACCACGGTCAGGCACCGCGCCCGCGAGGTCGCCACGTTCAGCCGGCTCCCGCTGTACAGGAACCCCATGCCGCGCGGGGCTTCCTCGGCGCTCGAGGTGGTCATCGAGTAGACGACGATCGGCGCCTCCTGGCCCTGGAACTTGTCCACCGTGCCCACCCGGGCATCGGGGAGCGCGGCCCGCAGCGCGGAGACCTGGGCGTTGTAGGGCGCGACGATCAGCACGTGGTCCCACCGCAGGGGGCTCTCTACCCCTTTGGAGTCGATCCACGTGGCGCCGGCCGCGATCATGCCCTCCAGCAGCCGGGCGATCTCCGCCACCTCCTCGGGCGACTCGCTCTGGTTCCCCTCGTGCGGAACGGAGACGATACGCAGGCCGCTCCCGTCGAACGGCGCGGGCCCCCGCACCGCCTGCCGGATGAGCTCGGGGCGGGACTCCAGCCGCCCGTCGTAGAAGACCTCGGACGTGAACGCGCAGATGTCCGGGTGGAGCCGCCAGGTGTCGGCGAGGAAGAGCCCCCGGTCGGGCGGCATCGTGGCGTGGCCCTCCACCAGATGCTCCAGCGCGGACACGCCGACGCCCGGCGGGTGGACCCCCTGCTGGGGCTGCTCGAGCTGCTGCGGATCTCCCAGCAGCACCACGCTCTTCGCGGCGGGGCAGACGGCCAGGGCGTTGGCCAGGTTGTACTGGCCGGCCTCGTCCACGAACAGGACATCCACCGATCCGGCGAACTCGGGCCGGCTCCAGAGCCAGGCGGTGCCGGCGGCGAGTCGAATCTCGCCCGACTGGAGCGCCTGAAGCACGGCCGGGTTGCTCTCCGCCCGCTCGATCGACTCCGAGCCACAGTGATCGTCGTCGTCACACTTCTGGATTCCGCGGATCGGGATTCCCCTGGTCCGCGCCTCGACACAGATCTTGTCGAGCAGGTTGGCGATCACCTTGTGGCTCGGCCCGGTGACGCCGACGCGGATGTCCGACCGGGCCAGAAGCCTCAGGATCATGTGGGCGCCGGTGTAGGTCTTGCCGGAGCCGGGCGGGCCCTGGATCGGCAGGAGCGTCCCGTCCAGCCGGTCGGCCAGACGCAGGGCGGCGGTCAGGGTGTCCTCCTCGGGCCCGATCAGGTCCGACCCCGGGGTCTGGCCCACCCGCGGGGGCCGGCGAAGCAGCAGGTCCACCGCCGCCGGGTGAGGATGCGAGTCCCATCCGTGCTCGAGCGTGGCCTCGGCCAGCCGGACCAGGCTCGCGTGGATCTCCTTCGCGCTGACGAAGTCGAACGGAACGAGCGCGGCGGGATGCGGCTTGTCGGACGTCTTCCCGCGCTTGATGTCGATCGTGCCCGCGAAGTCGTCGAGCGCGACGATCGTCCCCGGGGACGACTCGGTTTCGGGATCCCGCGAATCCCGCTCCACCTTGATCCCGTGATCCTGCGGCGGGAACGCGTAGCGGTGGACCAGAGACTTCTTGACCTGGTCGACCACGCCGACGTACTCGAGCCCGCCCAGCGTCGCGCCGTCCTCGATCAGCTCCTCCGTGCTCAGGTCGAGACAGCGGAAGTACTCCCACCACGTGGACTTGTCCTCCCGGCGGTGGTAGTCGAGGAGCTGGGCCAGGATCCAGCGCGCCTGCTCGTCTTCGGTGCGCTCGTCGGGATCCGTCGGAACGCTCTCGGTCAGCCGCTCCATGAGCGCGAGGACCCGCTTCCGCTCCTCGGTGAACTCCTCCGCCGGCTCGGGATCCGCCGGCGCGGGCCGGGGAACGGGAGCGCCTCGCCGCTCGGCCAGCTCCTCCCGCCGCGCCTCCAGCCAGTCGCGGAGTCGCCAGGTGGAGAGGCAGTCGTCCCGGTTGTACCCCTCGATCATCTCGAACAGGGCGGAGCCATCGTCGTCGTCCCCGCCCAGCTCCAGCCACGCCTCGAAGTGGGAGAGCGCGTGGTTCGCGTTCTTGAGGTCGACCGCGCGGCTGAAGCCGTAGAGCGGCTCCAGCTTCTTGATCGAGTACGACTCGACGGACGCGCGGAGCCCCTGCCGGACCACCCGGTGGATGTCCACGAACACCTCGCCGCGGAGCAGCCGGTCCAGCGCGTCCTCCCGCGTGGCGTGCCGGCCCATGAGCTGCTTCAGGTGCGTCGGCTCGTAGTGGTGGTAGTGATAGATGTGGAGGTCCGGATGTGTCTCGAGCCGCGCGGTGACGAAGTCCATGAACGACTCGAACGCCGTCTTCTCCTGGGCCCGGTCGAGCGCCCGGAAGGCCGTGTACTCGCCGTCGGCGTCGACGAAGCCGAGGAGGTACTCGAGGCCGTCGCCGAACGCATAGGGGTCCCCCTCGATGTCGAAGAAGAGGTCGCCCGCGGACGGCGGCGGCAGCGCGGCCAGTCCCTCGCCCTCGACGACGTCGTCGAACAGCTCGTACAGGTGGGCCTTCCGCAGCCGGCCCTCGACCTGGATCCGGGCCTGCTCGCGCACGCGGACGGCGGACACCGCGCTCCCGCGCTCGAGCGGGGGGGCGATCGGGATCGGGACTTCCGAGAGGGCGACCACGGTGCTCGCGCCGCGGGCACCGAACTCGTCCCGCTGGATCCGCGAGATGCCAGCGACCAGCGACAGATGGTCGATCTCGCGTCGCTCCTCACGGCACCGTTCACCCCAGCGGCAGATCGCGCAGAACTCGACGGGATCCGGGCCGCGCGGAGGCTCCGTGCCCCTCTCGACACACTCCAGGAAGCGGTCCTTCACCGAGCGGTAGTAGGCCGCGAAGTCGGCCGTGCGGAAACTGGGTTGCAGCCGCGCCGGACCGCCGAGCACCAGGTGGAGCTCCCGCGGGGCGATGCCCTGGACGGGGGTCAGGAGGTCGGCATACGAGCAGAGCTGGAGCACCGCGCCGCCCTTGGCCTCGCGGGCCAGCTTGGTGTCCGCGATGTCGTACGACCACTCGCCCAGGTCACTCGGGGTGTCGACGCGGACCAGGAAGTCGGGGAGCCCGAGCCAGGTCCCGTCATACAGGCACGCCTGGTATACCACGTCCACGCCGCTCCGCATCGCGTCGAGCGTGGCCGCGGCGAGGTGAGGCCAGCGCTCGGAGGTGCGCATCTCGTCGGGGGCGCTGATCTCGGCGATCTCCCGGCCCTCCGATCGGAGCTTCTCGAGATGAGCGCGCTCGTGCTCCAGGCCGCGCATCTGGAGTACCTCGGTGGCGGGGTCGTCGAACTTGGGAGGCTTCGGCATGAGCCCCATCGCCACCCGCCAGTCGAGCTGGGTTAGGTGGGAGCAGGCCAGGAAGTGGCTGAGATCGGTGGCGGAGAAGACCAGGCCGTCGTCGGTCGTGTGCATCGGCGCTCGCGATTCGCTGGGACCCGAGGAGGATGGAGGGACGGAGTAACATTCAGTCTAGGGCGGGGTGGGGACAAGAACGGTCGGGAGAAAGCATCCGTTGATCGGCGTTCCTGTCCCCGGGTTCCGCTAGACTCCTGCACAACTATGGCGGCCTCGCCTCGGCCGCCAGCATGAAGAGCGCGGCGAGAGAATCGGCTCGACGACCCGCGCGCCATACCGTCGTCCTGCTCCGCGCCCGCGGAGCGCAACGGTGGCCCTGCCGACCCGGTCCCGCTGGACCGGGAGCCATGTGCGAGTGAGGCGAACGACCTCATCGAAAGGACACCGATGCCGTCTCCCCAGGCGACCGTGCACGTCCCGCCCCCGCGAATCAAGGTGTTCCTGCCGCGCATCGACGATCCGCCCGCCCTGATCACGAGTGTCGACTGGACGGTCTACCACCTGCTGGTCCTGCCCCGCGACTGGAGGGTCCACGCGCTGGCGACGGTGGCGCACCTCCACGCCGAGCTGAACGGCCTGCCCACGTTCCTCGTGCTGGACGAGCGGACGGCGCTCAGCTGCAGCCGTGGCGACATGACGAGCCTCGTCTGCGGGATTCTGACCACCTCCGAGCCCCTGGTGACCGGTCATCTAGTGCCGGCGGTGACGATGCCGACCACCGAGGAGTACCTCGGCCGGGTGCGAGCGGCGGAGGATGCCTGCGCGCGGCTGGAGGACGTCAGGAAGCCGCGCCGCCGGACGGACGGGGACGCGGCCTCGCGCAACGAGATCGAGGCCCTGTCGGGCCGCCAGTGGAACGGTGTGCCCGTCGGGCTGGAGGAGTGTCCGGAGTGCGGCGAGTGGTACGGGAAGTGTCTGGCCGGAAGGGAAAAGAAGCCGGCCTGCGTGCGGGTCCGCTGCCGCTGCGAGCCGCCGAGCTGCTGCGCGCTGTGCCGAGCCCCGCTGCACGAGCGGCGCCTGGGGTCGAGCTACTACGACGGGGAGAGCGGGGAGGTGGTGTACGTACCGGGCCTTCTGGCGCTGGAGCACCGGTGCGATTGACATGCGGTGCGCAATGCATTATGGTTTCATAATGACTGCCGGTACGATTCCAAGGGAAGCCCAGATCAGCGTCCGGATCTCGGCCGCGATGGACGAGTGGCTGGAGCGCCGCGCGGGCGAGGCCGGCTCGAAAGCGGACGTGATTCGGGGACTCATCGATGCCGAGATCGCCCGGGAGGACGAGGAGCGCCTGCGGGCGATGTTCGACGCCGCGGCCGCCGAGCTCACCGATGAGGACCGCGAGGAGCGCGACCGCCTGCTCGGGGCGTTCGAGCCAGAGGGGGAGTGAGCCCGGCCGGCTCGGGGCCGTTGCGGGGGGAGCTCTGGGAGTTCGATCTGGATCCGCGACGGGGACGGGAGCAGAGGGGACTCCGTCCTTGTCTGGTCGTCTCGAGTGACGCGATGAACCGCTCGCGTTTCGAGACCGTCATCGTCTGTCCGATCACCACGCGGCGCCGGCCCGCCTTCGCCTGGAGGCCGGGCCTGGACCCCGAGGATCTCCGCGTCGAGGACGACGCCTGGGAGCCGCGACCCAACTGGATCATGACCGATCAGATCGTGACGGTAGATACCCGTCAGCGGGCGGTTCGGCATCTGGCCACCGTGGCCCGCGCCGACCGGATGAGGGAGGTGGACGACTCCCTCCGCGCGATGCTCTCCCTCCGCGCCTGATCCTGTCCCACCCCCGTCCTACGCTGAGTCCCCGATCCCCACCGGCCGCCCACCTCCGTCGCCGCGAGGCCACCATGCCCTACCTCACGACCGCCCCCATTCCGCTCCCCACCGCGCAGCGCACCTTCTGGCTGCCGAACGTGACCGTGCCGCCGATGCTCTCGACCGTGGTCGAGTGGCCGGTCTTCCACGTCACCGTCCTGCCGCGGGACTGGCCGGTGTATGCCCTGATCGAGCTGGCGGCCGAGCAGGCGGACCGGAACCGGCTCCCGACGTATCTGGTTCTGGACACCCAGACGGCGTTCTGGTTCGGCGGGCCGCAGGAGGTGAAGGCGGGGCGGATCGAGCGGTTCGCGTCCGGCGTCGTGACCGACCGGATGGCGCTGGTGCGGGAGCTGCCGATCCGGCCGGAGGACCTGGAGCGGATGTCGGGCCTGGGCCGGGTCCTGCGAGGCCGGGAGCCCGAGCGCCTCCCCTCGATCTACCGGGCGGGGTTCGAAGCGACGCCGGAGCAGATCGAGCACTACGCCGGGACGGAATGGGACGGCGTCCCGCGGCGCCTGGAGCGGTGCGTCACGTGCGACGAGCCGCGCGGCTGGTGCCTCCAGGAGGTCGCGGGGCGGAGCCTCATGGTTCGGGTCCGGTGCGCCTGCGCGCCGCCGTCCCTCTGCGCCCGGTGCCTGATGCCGTTCCACTCCCGGCCGCTCCGGTCCCACTGGTGGGACGGCGAGGCGCGGCAGCTCCGGTACGTGCCGGGATTTCCGGCGCTCGAGCACCGGTGCGACCGTCGGGATGCCGTCGGTTCCGGTTCCGCGTAGCCACGCGTTCCCGGGCCTGGGTCGAGGCACTGATCTTGCGCATGCGAATCGCATGCGATACCCTCGATTCATGCCGAAAATGCTCCAGGTCCGGAACATCCCCGACGAGCTGCACCGGGCCCTGGTCCGCCGGGCGGAGGCCCGCGGGCTGACGCTGACCGACTTCGTCCAGGACATCCTCGAGCGCGAGGTGTCCCGGCCCCCGCGCGAGGAGGTGTTCGAGCGGATCCGGAATGCGGAGCCGGTCGATCTCGGAGGTCGGACCGCGGCCGATGTGATCAGGGAGGCGAGGAGAGAGGCCGGTAGGGAGTGAGGACCACGGTCGTCGACGCGTCGGCGATCTTCGATTACCTCATCAGGAGCCCCCGCGGGGCGATCGTCGAAGAGGAGCTCACCGCGTCCGACGCCGACCTCCACATCCCCGCGCTGTGCGACGTCGAAGTCGTGGCCGGACTCCGGCGGGAGCTCCAACTGAGGGAGATGACGCCGACGCGCGCCGCTCAGGCGCTTCGCTCCTACGTCGACCTCCCCCTCACGAAGTACGGCCACGGCCCGCTCCTCGCCCGCGCGCTCTTCCTCCGCGCCAACTTCACCGCCTACGACGCGATGTACGTGGCGCTGGCCGAGCTCCTGGGCGCCGCGCTCCTGACGACCGACAGCCGCCTCGCCCGTGCCGCCCGCCGCCACACGTCCCTGGAGGTCCTTCCCTAGACTCCGAGTTTCCTGTCCCACTCCCGCCTTACCATGTCCCCATGCCCGAATTCGACCACTCACCTCCCGGAGGCACCGTGTCCGAGACCATCGCCCCCCGTCGCATCGGTGACGCCGGCCGCGGCGGGCTCCCCGTCACCACCGACGGCCACTCCCTCGCCGTCGGCAACCGCTTCCGCGTCACGTTCCAGCGTACGCTCCGCATTCCGGACGATGGCCGGACCTACCCGCTCCCGCCGGGGCTCGGCGGCTTCCCGATCCGACGGGTCGAAGAGTACCTGGATCGGGTGCCGGGTTCCTGGCGGGATCGGGGAGGGGTGTTCCTGCCGATGTACCAGCGTGAGGCGATGTGGATGTCGTTCGACACGCCGTGGGGGAAGCCGGTGGCGGTCCAGGTGGGGATCGGCCGGGTGTGCGCGATCACGGGCCGGCGCTGGCGCGGAAGGCTGAACCGGACGCCGTCCCGCCAGAACTTCGTCGTGTGCCCGGACCAGCCGTGGCTGGACGGGATCAACGCGGGGGACGGCTTCATCCGCCAGTTCGTCGCGATGCCGCTCGGGCAGGGGTACACGGTCGAGGGGCAGGTGACGGGGCGCGAGGAGTGGGGAGGCGTCCAGCTCCGGGTGGTGGAGCCGAAGCCGTGCGCGATCCCGGCCCCGCGGGAAGAGGAAAAGATGCTCTACAACGTGTGCTGCGAGTCCAGCCTCGAGATGGGTTTGGGCGCGGGGGGCCGGATGCAGCAGAAGATCTACCCCGACCCCTACGGCGCCGACGTCTGGGACGAGTCCCGCTCCGGCACCGGCTACGTCCACATCGCCAACGCGGCGCTCTGGCGCGAGATCACCGGCGAGCCGCTCCCGCCGACTCCGGTCTCGGCCGAGCTGTACACGCGGTGGGGCCTTCCCTGGTTCGACCTCTACGACCGGGACGCGGCCGACCTGGCCCCGTCGAAGATCCTGGCCGGGGTGGATTCGATCGCCGGGATCGACGCGGCGAGGGGCACCGGGCCCGATCCGGCCGACGAGCCCGTGGCGGTGACCGCCGGCCAGACGGTGACCCTGGGCGCTGGAACGAGCGATGGAATCGGGTAGTCCCACCTCCGCGGGGATCGGCCTGGCCGGCGGGCTCTTCGGCCTCGTCGTCGGCGACGCGCTGGGCGTGCCGGTCCAGTTCTGGCCCCGGGCCAGGGTCCGCGCGGACCCGGTCGACGGGCTGCGCCCCGGCCCCGGCGCACTCCCTCCCGGCACCTGGTCCGACGACTCCTCGATGGCGCTCGCCCTGGCCGACTCGCTGGCCCGCGCCGGCTGGGACCTCGAGGACCAGATGGCCCGCTTCGGCCGCTGGCTGCTGGAGGGCGAGTACACGCCCCACGGCGAGGCGTGGGACATCGGCGGCACCACCCGGCGGGCGATCTTCCGCTACGCCGCCGGCGATCCGATCGAGACGACGGGCGACCGGCTGGAGAGCCAGAACGGGAACGGCTCGCTGATGCGGCTCCTGCCGGCGTCGATCTGGCTGGCCGCCGACCCGGCGGACGTGGCCATCGAGCGCGCGATGGCCCACTCGGGGCTGACCCACGCGAACGTCCGGGCGCGGCTCTGCTGCGCGTACCACGCGCTCCTGGTGCGGGGCCTGCTGGCGGGCGAGCCCCTGCGGCCCGCCATGGCCGCGGCCTCCGACGCGCTGGAGCCTCACGTGCCGGACGAAGAGCGCAGCGAGCTGGCGCCGATCCTGACGGGCGAGATCCTGGATCGGGAGGACGCGGACGTCGAGTCCTCCGGCTACGTGGTCCACACGCTGGGCGCAGCGCTCTGGTGCCTGGCGCGGCACGACGACTACGGGCCCGCGGTCCTGGAGGCGGTCAACCTGGGCGGCGACGCGGACACGACGGCGGCGGTAACGGGGGGACTGGCGGGGCTGATCCACGGCTTCCACCGGATCCCCGACGACTGGGTGCGAGGGCTCCAGCGGCTCGACGTGGTCGGTGGCTTCCTGGAAGCCTTCGCCACCCGAGCGCAACGACGCCTGGAGGCGACCATCTGAGCGAGCGCCGCGCACGCTGGCTCCACGCCTCCGACTTGCGCCCGCACCCCGCGTCTGCCCCATATTGCGGCCCACGGGCCGATGTCTGACAGACCCACTTCCACCAAGCTCCAGCGCTGGCTGGACCTGATCGCCTTCCTGGTCGGGCGCCACTTTCCGGTGTCGGTCGAGGAGATCATGGATGGCGTGCCCGCGTACCTGAGCCCGCACGATTCCGACGACGCCACCGCGCTGGACAGCTCGCGGAAGATGTTCGAACGCGACAAGGCGGAGCTGCGCGACATGGGGATCCCGCTGGAGACCGTGACGTTCACCACGATGGCCGAGACGACCGAGGGGTACCGGCTGAAGGAACGCGACTTCTATCTGCCGTACCTGGAGCTGATCGGTCACGCCCGGGAGCCCGGCGAGCCGCGGCGCATGGGGATCGCCTCGTTCCAGGTGGACGAGGACGAGGCGTCGGACGCGGGCGAGGCGCTGGCGCGGGTCGCCAACATGCCCGCCATGCCGCTGATCCGCGAGGCCCGCTCGGCGCTCCGGAAGCTCGCGTTCGACCTGCCGATCGAGTCCGGCGCCACCGAGCTCTGGGTGGAGCACCCCGACGCAGCCGCCGTCCGGGACCGGCTGATCGCCCTCGCCGGCGCGGTCACGCGGAGGAAGCGCGTCCGGTTCCGCTACCACGGCATCTACCGCGGCGAGTCCACCGAGCGCGACGTGGCGGGCTACGGCCTCCTGTTCCTCCGCGGGCACTGGTACATGGTCGGCCACGACGCCCTGCGGGAGGCGGTCCGGATCTTCCGCGTGGACCGGATGGAGGCCGAGAAAGTGGAAACGCGCCGCCCGCGGGAGCCGGACTACGAGATCCCCGAGGACCTGGACCTGGCGGCCTATCGCGACAAGGAGGCGTGGGAGCTGGGCGACGGGGCGCCGGTCGAGGCGCTGGTCCGCTTCCGGTTCCCGCGCTCCTTGTGGGCCGAGCGGAACGCGCACGGCGAGCCGGTCCGCGAGGAGGACGCCGGCGCCGCCATCCGGGCGTTCCGCGTCCATCAGGTGAACCCGTTCCTCCGGTGGATCCTCACCCAGGAGGGCGACGCCGAGATCGTGGCGCCCCCCGAGATGCGGAGCGCGCTGGCGGCCATGGCGGCCGAGGTGGCCGCGCTCTACCGCCGGGAACCGGCCGGGTGAGCCCGCGGGAACCCGCCGAGCGTCAGCTCGAGCGGATCCTCCACATCCTCCCGGTCGCCCGGCGGCCGGGAGGCGCGTCCATTCCGGAGCTGGCCGCGGAGCTGGGCGTCCCCGAGGACCGGATCCTGCGGGACCTGGCGGAAGTCACGGCCCGCGAGGGCCCCCCGGGTCACGGGGCCGACATCCAGCTGACGATCGAGGGCGACCGCGTCTCGGCGTGGACCATGGGCCAGCACTTCCGTCCGGTGAAGCTCTCGCCGGGCGAGTCGCTGGCGCTGGCGCTGGGGCTGCGGATGCTGGCCGAGGGCGCCGGCGACGGCCGCCGGGAGCGCCTCCGCGCGCTCGGCGAGCGGCTCGACGCGGCGCTCTGCTCCATGCCGGGGAGCGAGGCGGCGGCGGAGTGGGAGCTGGACGGTGGCGGAGCCGAGGGGAGCGCGGTGCTGGCGCTCCTGCGCGAGGCGGCGCGCGACCTGCGGCCGTGCCGCCTGACGTATCTGAAGGGGGGCGCCGAGGATCCGGAGGAGCGGGTCCTGGAGCCGTACGCCATGGTCTACGCGTCGGGTCACTGGTACGCCCTCGGCCGGAGCGTGGAGGCGGACGGGATTCGCGCCTTCCGGCTGGACCGGATCCTGGAGGCGCGGGTCATGACGGGCGTGTTCGAGGTGCCGCCGGAGTTCCGCGCCGAGGAGTTCGTCGCGGGAGGAGGCGTCTTCTTCGCCGACCGCGAGTCCGTCGCCCGCGTCCGCTATTCCGCCGCCGTGGCGCCGTGGGTCCGCGAGAGCGCCGAGTCGGGGGGAGTCGAGATCGAGTCCGAGGAGCCGGACGGAGCCGTCGTCGTCCGCCACCGGGTCGCCGACCCCGGCTGGCTGGTCCGGCGGGTCCTCGGCTACGGGCCGGAGGCCGAGATCCTGGAGCCGGCGGAGCTGCGGGAGGTGGTGGCCCGGCGCGCCCGGTCCATCCTGGACGGTGCCACGCCCGGGGAACCACAAAAGCGGTAGGACCGGTCGACCAACGGACCCGGAATCGGTTACATTTAACGATTCACGATCACCATCACAGGAGTCGCTTCTGTCCATCCCGATGATCTCCGGGGTGCCTCGCGCGTCGCGCCGGATCCCCATGCCGGTGCTGGCCGCGCTGGCGCTCGCGCTCGCCTGCTCCGGCGGCGGCGGCGCTCCGTCCGCGCCGCTCGACACCACTCCGCCGCCCGTTCCCACGGCGTCACGGGTCCACGCCACCCTGCCCGCGGCCGGCGCCACCACGGTCACGGGGGATCCGGGCGCGGTCGAGGCGTCGTCGATGGTCACGGCCACGAACGTCGCGACGGGCGGAACGGGGCAGACCGCCGCGTCCGCCGATGGCGCCTTCTCGCTCCAGCTGCCGGCGAGCATCGGCGACGCGATCCGGCTGACCGCGCGGGACGCGGCGGGGAACGAGAGCGGATCCCTGTCGGTGTCGGCGGGTCCCGCGGCCTCGTCGATCCGGGTCGGCATCAGCGCGGGCAACGGACAGATCGCCGTGAGCGGCCGGCCGCTTCCCGATTCCCTGCGGGTCCGCGTGACCGCCCCCGGCGGCGCGGTGGCGGGCGTGCCGGTCCGGTTTCTCGCCCCGGGCGGCGGCACGCTCTCCGCCGCGAAGGTGACCACGGACGCCGGCGGGTTCGCGAGCGTCGCCTACTCCCTGGGCTCCGGGGTCGGCCCCCGGACGGTCCGCGCCGAGATCCTCTCGTCCGGCACCGGCCACATCTCGACCTTCGAGCTGGAGGCGGTCGGATCTCCGGTGATCGAGAGCGTCAGCCCGACGGTCGCGCCGGGCGGCGCCACGCTCACGATCAACGGCCGCAACTTCAGTCCCGTCGACGGCCACACCACCGTCTCCGTACAGGGGACCGCCGCGCCGATCCTCTCGGTGACCCGCACCCACGTCCAGACCATGATGCCGCACGGCCTGACCGGCCAGGCGACGGTCCAGGTCAGCCTGACGGGCGTGTCGAGCGCCCCGGCACAGGTCCAGGTGATGAGCGGGTCGATCATATCGCCCCCGGTCGGCCAGGCCGTCTTCGCCACCGCGCCGAACGGCGCCGGCACCGCGTTCGTTCCGTTCCAGACTGGGACCGAGGAGTACGTGGTCGCCATCGAGGCCGCCACGCCCTTCTCGTCTCCATTCACGCTGATGGTGAACGGCGGCGTCCCGGTCCAGGGATCGCGCGCGCCGCTGACGCCCACCGCGGCTGTGCCCGATGTCGACGCCGAGGTCCTGGCCCACGGCTACCGGCTTCTGGCCGATCGGGGGCCGGCCCCCCGGGCCACGCGCGCCCTCGTCCCGGCGGACAGCCGGACGTTCTGGGTCCTGAACGTTCCCGAATCGGTCTACGAACAGCGGGACGCCCGGCTGGGGTACGACGGCTCGAAGGTGGCGGTCTACGTGGACGACGCGATCCCCGAGGCGGACTTCCCCACGTCCGAGGCAGAGGCCCTGGGCCAGTCGTTCGAGAGCTCCGTCTACGGAACGATCCGGGCGGTGTACGGATCGGAGTCGGATCTGGACGGAAACGGCAAGCCGATCATCCTTCTGACCCCGCTCGTCAACACCCGGTCCACCGACGAGGGAACGGTGCTGGGCTTCTTCAACCCCGGCGATCTGGCCGATCACGCCGCCAGCAACCGGGGCGAGATCTTCTATCTGCTGACCCCCGACCCGAACGGCACGTGGGGGTTCGCGACCCCGCCCGCGCCCGAGCTGAGGGACCTGCTCGTGAGCGTGGCGGCGCACGAGTTCGTGCACATGATCAGCGCCAACGAGCGCTCGCTTCTGCGGTCCCTGCCGGGCCAGTCGTACTGGCTGGAGGAGGGGCTGGCTCACTACGGGGAGCACCTGGTGGACCGGCTGGGCTACGCGAACATCGTCGCCTATCTGCAGCGCGGATCGCCCAGCATCTCGCTGGTCGGAACGCACCTCCTGACGCGTGGCGCGGCGACCCTGTTCGTGGCGCGGCTGGTGGAGCGCTTCGGGGCGGGCGTGCTGCGGCAGACCATGACCGGGCCCGGGACCAGCACGGTCACGGCGGCGGCGGCGACCGGCCGGCCGTGGGAGGACCTCTTCCACGACTGGTCGCTGGCCATGTACAACGAGCTCTACCCGGTGCCGGGAATCGCGCCCCGATTCGATTCTCTGGACCTGATCGGCCGCTTCTCGTTCGACCACGGCTCTCCGATTCAGGGGAACGCGCTCGGCATCTTCGACCGGACGCTGCCCGACCTCGTGTCCGCCTCGACCGCGATCGGAATGCACGAGGGAGCGGTGGCGTTCGTTCGCGTGACGGGCGGCGCGCCCGGCGAGCTGGGGGAGCTGCGCTTCGAGGCGCTCCGGAGCGTGGGCCTGCAGGTGACCACCATCCGGATCAAGTAGCGCCGTTGGGGGGCGCTCCGGAGGACGGCTCCGCGGCGTACCACCACCACGTGTACGTGGTCGAGCTGGACCCCGCCGTGCTCAGGAACCGCCGCTTCGTCCGCGCCAACCCCGATCGCGATCCCTCCCGGCCGCTCCTCTACGTCGGCATGACCGGTACGTCGCCCGAGGAGCGTCTCGCCCAGCACAAGGCCGGCGTCAAGGCGGGCCGGGGGATCGTCCGTCGGTTCGGGCTGCGGCTGCGGCCCGACCTCTACGCGCACCTGAACCCGATGCCCTTCGACGCCGCCTGCCAGATGGAGCGCGACCTGGCGGAGGATCTGAGGCGGGAGGGATGCGGGGTGTGGCAGAAGTAGAGACGGCGGTGGGGGCGGCGACTGGGGGGCGGTGAGGGCGTTTGAGGGTCGGGTATGTGCGCCCATCGCCGCTCGATTCCGCGAACGTCGTTCGCAGCGTCGAACCTTCGACACTTCCGACGCGCTGAGGGTTCGCGGGCGCGAACGACGTTCGCGGAATCGAGCCGGCCGAATCCTGGCTTCGAAGGAGTTCTACAGCGCGGACGGTGTTCGCGCGGCTGAGCGGCCCTTTCCATGCATATACCCGGTCCAGATGCCCGCCCCCCATGACGACCTTCTCGCGCGCCTCTCCCGCAACCCCGAGCTCGTCCGCGCCTACCGCGCCTTCCGCGGCGACACGGAAGAGCCGTCAAGCCGCCCCCGCCCACCTCTTCCGCTGGACCTGATCTTCGGCTACCCGTCTCACGTCCGGCTCCTCCGGGTCCTGGCCGCCCACATGCACCCGAAGTGGCCGGCCGAGCTGACGCGCGCGAGCGGCCTCAGCCGGAGCGGGGCCTGGATGGCGCTCGTCCGGCTGCACGAGCTCCAGCTGATCGAGCCGATCCACCAGTGGGCCCACGGGACGGGCGTGCCGGTCCGCCGGGACCGGCAGCCTCCGCGGGCGGTGGAGATCGAGAACCTCTTCTTCACGGAGTGGCGGGCCCGCCGCGCCCGCGCCGAGTGGGTCGCCGAGATGGTCGCCGCCGCCGCCGCGTGGCGGCCGGAGGCGGTCCCGCGGGCCCCACTTCTGCTCGACCCGCCGGACCCGCCCCCCTAATCTCCCCCCGATGCGCGCATTTCTCCTGGCGATTCTCGCGACCCTTCTGCTCCTCGCCGCGGTGGTTTTCGTCCGCGCCGTCCGGCTGCGGCCGCCGCCGGTCGACGATCCGCCCGCCGCCCGGCTCGAGTTCGACCCCGACTCGGCCGCGGCCCGGCTGGCGGCGGCGGTCCAGGTCCCCACCGTCAGCCGGGACGGGACACCGGCGGACAGCGCGGCCTTCGCCGAGCTCCACCGGCGGCTGGAGACGATGTTCCCGCGCGCCCACGCGGCGATGGTCCGCGAGACGATCGGCGCGGGGTCGCTCCTCTACACCTGGGAGGGACCCGACCCGGCGCTCGGGCCGATCCTGCTGCTGGCGCACCTGGACGTGGTCCCGGTCGAGGACGAGCGGGCCTGGACGCACCACCCGTTCGTCGGCGCGGTCGCGGACGGGCACGTGTGGGGCCGCGGCACGATGGACGACAAGGCGAGCGCGACGGCGATCCTGGAGGCGGTCGAAGCGCTGGCGGCCGATGACTGGTCTCCCCGCCGCACCCTCCTGGTCGCCTTCGGCCACGACGAGGAGATCGGCGGCCGGGACGGCGCCGCGCGGATCGCGGCCCTTCTGGAGTCGCGTGGCGTGCGGCCCGATCTGGTGCTGGACGAGGGGTACGCCGTGCTCCACGGCCTGGTCCCCGGCGTCGAGCGTCCCGTCGCGATGGTGGGGATCGCCGAGAAGGGATCCGTGTCGGTGGAGCTGACCGCGCGCGGCCCCGGCGGCCACTCTTCCATGCCTCCGCGGGACGCCGCCCCCCTCCTTCTGGCGCGCGCCCTGGTCGCGCTCGGCGACCACCGGCCGGAGACCCACCTGACGGGGCCGGTCGAGGCGACGTTCCGCTCACTCGCGCCCCACATGGACCTGGCGTCGCGGGCGGTGTTCGGGAACCTGTGGCTCTTCCGGCCGCTGGTGATCCGGATTCTGGCGCGGAGCCCGGAGTCGAACGCCCTGGTCCGGACCACGACGTCCCCGACCATGCTGTCGGGGAGCGCCAAGGAGAACGTCATCCCGGAGGAGGCCCGGGCGGTGGTCAACTTCCGGATCCACCCGGCGGACTCGGTGGCCGGGGTCCTCGCCCACGTGCGGGAGACGATCGACGATCCCCGCGTCACCGCGACGCTGCGGTCCGGCTTCGGCACCGCGGCCAGCCCGGCGTCGCCCGATTCGGGCGAGGCCTGGGAGCTGCTGGCGCGGACGATCCGGCAGACGTTGGGGACGGAGATCGTGGCCCCGGGGCTCGTCGTGGGCGCCACCGATTCGCGCCATTACCTGGAGCTATCCGACCGGGTGTACCGGTTCCTGCCGGTCCCGCTCGCGGCCGGAGACGTGGAGCGGATCCACGGGGTGGACGAGCGGCTGGCGGTGGAGGATTACGCGGACATGGTCCGGTTCTACGGCCAGCTCCTGGTGAACGCGCAGGACGGGCTCCCGTAAGAAACCACCTTGCGCGGATCGGCCCCGCGGCTACGATCACACTCATGGATGATACCAAGCCGACCGAGCTGAGCAGCCGGCAGCGGAGCCATCTCCGGGGCCTCGCCCACCACCTGGACCCGACCGTGTTCGTGGGCCAGCAGGGGGTGACCGACGCCGTGGTGGGCGCGCTCGACGAGGCGCTGACGGCGCGCGAGCTGGTCAAGGTGAAGATGGCGGGCGACCGGGACGAGCGGGCCGAGGCGGCCGCCGCGCTGGCCGGCCGGACCGGCGCCGGGCTGGCCGGAACGGTCGGCCGGATGGCGATCCTGTACCGGCGCCAGCCGGATCCGGCGAAGCGGACGGTCGAGCTGCCGGAGGAGCGGAAGTGAGGCCGGCCCCGCCCTCCCGACTCGCGGGGCTCTTCGCGGCCCTGCTCGCTGCCCTCGCGCCGGCCGCGTGCGGCGGCGATCCCGAAACCGGGCCCGGCGATCCCGCCAGCAACGAGGCGATCGTCGAGGCCTTCGCCGAGGCGATGAACGAGCACGACTGGGCGGCGCTCGACACGCTCCTGGTCGAGGGGTACGTCCGCCACAGCCAGGCCACGCCCGAGTACGAGATCGACAGCCGCGAGGAGTTCGTCCAGTTCGCCCGCGACGACGTCGAAGCGTTCCCCGAGGCGGCGCTCGAGATCGAGCGGCTGGTCTCCGCCGGCGACGAGGTCGCCTTCTGGGGCACCTGGCGCGGCACCCAGACCGGCGCCATGGGCGTCTTCCCGCCGACCGGCGAGGAGGTGGCGCTCCACTTCAGCGGGATCCACCGGCTGGAGGGCGGCCGGGTGGCCGAGACGTGGGTCACGTGGGACAACCTGACCGCGCTCGTCCAGCTCGGTCACTGGGAGGTCCAGCCCGTCTCCCAGCGGCCCTCGGACGACGCCTTCTGCGCGGTCTGGATCACCGCGCCCGCGCCCGCCGCCTCCGTGGGCGACGCGGGCCCCACCCCGCTCGGCCCCGCGCCCGCCGCCGTGGTGCCGGTGCCGGGGGAGCCCTAGGCCCGCCGATGCCCGGCCTCCCCCGGCCCGCGTGGCGCGCGCTGATCGCCGCGCTCGAACGGCTGCCGCAGGGCGCGCTCTCGCGCGGCGCGGGGAAGGTGGCCGATCTGCCGATCCCCGTGGGGCTCCGCCGGCCGGTCCTCTCGGCCTTCGCTCGCGCGGTCGGGATCGACCTGGACGAGGCCGAGAAGCCGGTCGAGACCTACCCCACGCTGAACGCGCTCTTCTGCCGGCG